>JBAZJC010000077.1:0-7068 GCA_041651495.1 Candidatus Omnitrophota bacterium
CCGAGCTTCATGATATCGGGAAACTTGTGATCCATGAAACGATCCTGAACAAAAAAGAAAAACTGGACCCCGGAGAATGGGAAATCCTCAAGGAACATCCCGTGACCGGCGAAAAGATCCTCAAACCGGTCCTGGACGAAGAACTGTTGCATGTGATACGTTCACACCACGAGCGCGTGGACGGGAAGGGTTACCCCGACGGCCTCAAGGATGGAGAGATCAACATGCCGTCGCAGATCGTTTCCGTCGCCGATGCCTACGACGCCATGACCTCCCTCCGGTCTTACCGTGAGCCGTTGACGTCCGGGGATGCGGTAAGTGAGATCAAGCGTGCGAGCGGTACCCAGTTCCGTCCCGAGGTCGTAAAAGCATTTCTCAAGGTGATTGGCCGCACCGCGTAGAAGGGCGAACCCATTCTGATGAAAAAAAGAATCCTGGTCTTTATCCTGTTCTCGCTCGTCGCTTTTCAGGCTCCCGTGAGATGCGAACACTTGACACCTCATGCGTCAAGTATCTCCCGGGGGAATTTTGATGTTCCCTCCGGGAGGACTCCTCCTTCGCGTGGTCTTTTCGTTTCCCTGATCCAGAACCCGCCGACACTTTCAAGCCGTGAAGCCATAATAAAACTTGTCGATTTCGCGAAGAAAGCCAGGATCAAGATCCTTTTTGTGCAGATCTATCGTGCGAATCAGGCATGGTTCCCCTCCAAGGTCGGGGATTCTACGGCATATGAAGCCGCCTTGAAGACGCTTGGGGAAGATCCTTTCGCGTTCCTGATCAAGGAGGCGCATCGCGCGGGAATCGAGGTACACGTCTGGCTCAATATGCTGAGTCTCAGCGCGAATGAAGATGCGCCGCTCCTCAAAAAATACGGGCCCGATATCCTGACGAGAAATTTGGAAGAAAAAAAGACACTTGAGGACTACAAGATCGACAGCCAGTATTTTCTCGAGCCGGGGGATACGCGGGTGCGGAAAGAACTCGTTTCTATGGTTGGAGAAATTGTCCTGGCCTATCCTCAACTGGACGGTGTTCAATTTGATTACATCCGTTATCCGGACAGCCATCCGCGGTATGGCTACACGACTATCAACATGGACCGCTTCAGAAAATCGACCGGTCTTAAGAAGATCAGAGAGGGGAGCCGGGCCTGGAATGACTGGAAGCGTGCCCAGGTGACGGAACTCCTGAAGCTTTTCGTCCAGAAAGCGCGGGCCATCCGTCCTGATATTCAGGTTTCCGCAACAGGGTGCATGTCCTACGCCCGTGCGCTTCATGAGGCGTTCCAGGATTGGCCGTCCTGGGTATCGAGCGGCCTTGTGGATTTTGTGACGGTCATGAATTATTCCCCGGACCCGGTCGAATATGAACGGTGGAGCGGGGTCGCCAAAACCAAGGTCCCGGATCTCAAGCGATTGTATCTCGGTGTCGGCGCTTACAAGCTTGTGCATTCACCCGAAGTCTTTGAAAAGGAATTCCGCTCCTGTGAAGAGTCGGGAAGCGGCCTTTGTGCCGTTTTTCATTACGGCAGTCTTCTTGAAAACTCCGCACTTAAAAAACCATTGCTCGGCGAAGGATGATCCCCGGGGAAAAAAGGAGAAAAACCATGGACCGGATGGAAATGGCGAAAAAACTTTATACACAAGCACAGAGAATGACGATCGGGATGGCGGCCTCAGTTGTGGCGTACGGAGCGATTGGGTATTATCTGGTCCAGATGGGGAAGGTGGGCCCGGCGATCCTGAATGCTCAAACTTATCCGCTTGTTAAATACGGCGCTCTGGGAGTTTCGATCCTTGGAATTTTTGCAATGTGGCAGTTGGATCGCCGGATGTTTAATGCTTTTCCGGCCCAGATTCCGGATACAGAGCGTCCACCCCAGAGGCTTTTTGTGAGAACGGTTTTGATGAGTGCGGGAGCGGAGCTGCCGCTTCTTCTGGGCATGGTTCTTGTCTTTCTTGGCAGGCAGGCTCTCGACTTTATCCCGTTCGCGATCGTTTCTCTCACGGGGTTTTCGCTCGCGTTTCCCAGGAAACAACAGTGGTCGAATTGGTTGGGTGCAGATTTCTAGAACTGTTTTTACAAGTCGCTACAAATTCAATGACCTGATGCCTAAAAGGGTCACTGTTAGGTGGAGATGAGACCTTCGAAGAGTTCTTCGGGGGTGAAGCGGCGGATGTCAAGAATAGCCTGAAAGACCGGCATATATTCCTGCAGTTGGCGGCCAGTCTCCGCGACCTGGGTGAGATCGATCTGGCGTTCCTTCTGATAGCTTTCCAGAAAAATGTTGCGCACCTCGTGCCGGACAGCACCTGAAAGCCGTACCGCGATAAAGCACAGGAAAAATCCGATGTCCCACACCCGTTTATCCTGACGGCCGCAGAACTCCAGGTCTGTAAAATAAACCTTTTGTTCCACCGGTACCCAGATGCAGTTGACAGGCTGGGTATCGATCAGTGAAAAACCTGCCCGGTGGATCCTGGCCAGGCCGATCGCGCTTTGCCGGATCACGGCTTCATCACCTGGACCCAGCGTTTGGCGTTCGCCGATCCGTTCCAGGATCGAATCAACAGTCTCTCCTTCGATGTGTTCGGTGACCATGACTTTTTCGACGGCGTCATAAGCAATGAGACGTGGGACCGGGACACCGATCTTGTCGAGCTGGACGCGGCTGATCATGTCCACAGTAAAACGTTCGTGGGTCTCACCGCCATAAACGGAAGGGAACGGGCTGACAAAGCTGAGATGTTTGGCCCAGAAGCTTCCGGCATCGAGAAATATCTTTACGAAATAGCGGACCTCTTCTCCCGTGGTCTTGTGGCAGCGCCAGATCTGATTGGAATTGCTCAGGCCGCCGGAGACGGATTCCACGGTCAAGGTCCCGGGATTCACGCCGCTAAAAGCGAGAGCGTGGCGTTTGAGAAAGGCTTGGCAAGTCGCGATCTTGCGCCAGTGGCCGACTTTGGAGAGACTGATAATGAGAGAACCGACCATCCAGGGAAAAAGGATCACAATGCCTGCGAGAAGACGGAATGCGATACGGGGACGGACCTTTTGCATGTGTCCCGCAAACTTTAACCGGAATGCAGCAAATCTTTGACGCAGTTTTTCCCGGCGGGTCGTCACAATGCTCTTCCTTTCGTATGGTCGGGGGCCAAAACTTTTTCCAAAGCGATGGAAGAATTATATACCGGCTTATCCTTGTCTTGGATTTTTTTCTTAAGTGGTTGCCCTGACTTTTATTTTTGATTGATAAAGGGTAGTCAGGGCTATCATGGTTTCCGATAAATCTTTCATTGATAACCAGGGTTGACATACTGATTTTTGTTCAAAATTAATGGTAATCAGTATCGTCCCAACCACCTTTAAGTTTTTCACAGGGTTGAGACAAAGATTGCCCTAATCTCAGCCTAGGCGTCGTTTGATGGGTATTGGGATTATTTTCTTTACAACCGGGAACCTCATCGGTCTTCAAAATAAAATTTGACAAATGGTTCGCCATAAGGCATATTCCGCGTGTAGTAAGCAGGAGGTAGAACATGAAGTGTACCGCGAGGTCGTATGTTTACCTTGCGGTTTTTTGTTTTTACCCTGTTTCGAACTCCCCGGATGGGGACAACAAAGCGGGCTAGTTCCAACTGCACCAGGTTGATTTTTGCACCGTCGTGAAGGTTGAACTTGTCATGCGTTACTATAATTTAAGTGAAAGGAGCAATATCAACCATGGTACAAGGTAAAGTGAAGTGGTTTAACAACTCAAAGGGCTATGGATTCATCTCCCGTGAGGGTGGTGCTGATGTTTTCGTACATCACACCGCAATCCAGGGTGAGGGATACAAGTCTTTGGAAGAAGGCCAGGCGGTCGAATTCGAAGTGACTCGCGGTCCCAAGGGCGAACAAGCTTCCAACGTTGTGAAGATCTAAGAACCACAACCGGAACTACAAAAAACCCCGTTGGCTTCGGCCAGCGGGGTTTTTTTGTCTATATTTTTGAAAAGCTACGACTGATTTTATGGATGGTTCTTGATGAAAAATCCGCGCGGCGGGAAAGTGCGCTGTCTCCCTTAAGTCTTTTTCGAAGTCTCATCTTTGCTCGGACGTTCCCATGGGAAGGGGGTGAACGGAGTATCTTTGACTGAAAGCTCGATCACAAGCCGCTGGTTGTCCGTGAAGTAGGGGTCGTTCGTAAGATTTTTATTTTTATGGCCGGGTTGTTCGAGCGCAATGTTTTCAACGAAGCCATATTTTGAGACTTTTTCCATCTCGATCAGTTCTGCAAACAGATAATCACGCGAGTCGTCCAGGTTCGGATCGATCCTGTGCGTTGTCAGGTACCAGGTTGTGAAGGTGAACTTGACTCCGATATCGCGACTGATGGCTCCCATCCAGACGGGCTTTCCGTTGTAACGTATCGGGGTGTACCAGAGGCGGAAATGCAGACGCTGGTTGATGCTATTCCGCGTCTTCTGGAACGCGATATCCTGAGGATGACCGTGATAGTAAAGCGGGCTGATCGGGGAGTAGCGGTCATTTTCCCCGGTAAGAAACGCCTTGGCCATCGAAAGTCCGGAACTCGGCGTGAGCGCGGAAGTCTCATCCCAACTCGAGAAACCGAAGATCGTGATCAGGTCCTCGAACTCTCCGATCACCACCAGATTCAGCGGGTCGCCGGTCCGGGTGCCTTTCTTATTGGTGACGCAGCAGGGAAGTTGTTCAAGATACTTGGGGAAATCCTTGTCTGTGTATTCAACAATCGCATCTTTCGAATAACGGTTCGCGAAGTCTTGGGTAGTGTAATCGGGTTTTATGCCCGGAACTGGTACCACAAAGTTAAAGATCTCGCGGGTTTCATCCCCAATGAGATCAATCTTGACGTGTTTGGTGCCTTGGTCAACGGAGGCGAAGACAAAGCCGGATTCCTTTGTCTTGGGCATCACTGTGGTGGCTGGCAAGGAATTTTCATTAAAAAGAGAAGTCATCCTTTTGTTGGCGCGCCCTACCACGAAAAAATTAATCGGGATCAAAATAGCTATCGGAAGAAAAATAACCGAAAGGAGCCCTGACTCGAAGAATAATTTGCTTTGTTTAAAATGGGCCATGTAGGCCGCTTCTTCCGCGGAGTAATAATTCGGATCCATATTTCTTGGAATAAAAACATAGTAGAAGTTTGGGCTCTGATTATCGATCTCAACCCAGACGGGTTGGACGCCTTTTTTGGCAAGCTCGACGCCAAAGACCTTTTTACTTTCCTTGTTGCTTAAAACCGATACCGTGACTGTCACATTCCCTTGTGTCTTGGTTTGCGCTCGCGCCATAAAAGAGGAACGATCGGAAAGCTGGGGGCGATACCGGACACAGCCGGAAAAGACAAGGGACAAAATGAGGAAAGAGCAAAGGAAAGGATTCTGTTTTCCTGTGAAATTCATGCGCGTTTTAGCCTCCCGTTACTAACACTTTATTGTATAATACCGCGTCGTAATAAAAAACGTCTAAAATCGCATCTTCTTTTTCCGGGCGGAGAAACATCTTAAGAAATCAATAAAAAAATCAGTGTGGCCTTGACCACCTTTTATTTTTATAAAAATCAAGGCTGTGCTCCGTACGCAGAACGCGAGCTTAAACCAGGGGGAATTATGAAGAGCAAAATGCTGATCATTATGTTTGTGACGATGGTTGTCTTAACCGGGACGAGCTATGGAGCGGATGATCAGGCTTCTCTTGGGACCCAGGCTGTGCCGCAGAGCCTGGGCGGGCAAGCTGGTGAGGCGGCCAGGGAGTTGAAGACTACGGCCGCCGGGAGCCTTTCGACGGGGGCGATAAAGGTTTCGGAGTCTTCCGGGAAAGTGGAGGCCGGGGTCCGGGAAACTTTTAAAACGCTTCAACAACAATGGGATGTGCTTGCCAAACAGCTCCAGGAGAAAACCCAGCAGATCCAGAAGCAGATCGAACAGCAGTTGCAAGATTTCAACAAGGCCTTTCATACACCGCAACAGTGATCTTCATTGATCACTGTGAAAATCAAGGTTGCATCCTGGAGGTTAGGTCGTTAGCATAAGCACAGTTTTTGGTTTTGAGGTAAAGGGTCCGGTAGAGAATCCGCCGGAGGGGTCAACGATGGTCGGGCCGCCATCTGGCGTTGTAACGTCAGGAGGCGGCCCGTTTCACTTTAGGGGTTCTGGCGAGAACGGAGAATGATTATGGAATGAGTGTTGCGTGACGGATCTGTCTATGTAGCATTGCTTGCGGTTGTTATTTTTTTTACTTTTGTTTGGTTTAGGTCGAGGAAAAAATGAAAATTACACTTCGTTTGATCATTTCGCTTTTGATTGCCACAACCATCGTGGTCGTAAGTTTCTCCTATTTCCAGGTGAAGAACGAAGAAAAACGCCTGAATGAGGAGCTGCGACTCCGCGCCACGGTGCTCGCCAAGACCTTTAAAGAAGCGGTCGAGTCCTTTCTCGAACGCACAGACCAACCTGATCGAGTTCAGAAATTCATCGAAAAATTCCAGGGGCAGAAACGACTGATCGGATTGGTTGTGGATATGAAAGAAGGTCCACGGATTGCTTTGCCACATGAATTGGTCCAAGAAGATACGTTCAAAAAAGAATCATCCAAAGCCATAGCGGAAAAAACAACAATTGATGTAAATAGCAAATGGAAGGGGCGGAAGGTTAACTATCATGTTGTCCCTCTGATCAAGGATGACAATGTCGTCGGAGTTTTAGGCCTTATCCATGATCGTCGTTATATCGTGAACTATATCAAGGGGTTTTGGAGGCAGTCGGCGCTCACTTTTTCCATCCTGGCGGGGATCCTTTCGATCGTGTCTCTTTTGGTGATCCGGTGGAGTGTGACGAGGCCGATTGCGCGGATCGGATTGATGATTCAGAAAACTCTCGGAGTCGAATCCGGTGCCAAGTCTAAAAAGGGCAAGGAACAAGACGATATTGAAAAACTTCTTTATGGGGTTAGCCGCATGGCCGCCAGCCTCAAGGCCGCCAAGCTTGACCTGGTGGAACAATCCCGTCTTGTGAATGCCGAAGGGACGGTCTGGACAAAGGAGCG
>JBAZJC010000078.1:0-7009 GCA_041651495.1 Candidatus Omnitrophota bacterium
TCCGGTGATGCTTGCAGCGCTCGGGCGGCCGGATACCGGCGCGATCCTGAGCGGTTATATCGGCGCGGCATTTCTGGGCGGGTTCTTTCTCGCGATCGGAACGCTTGTGTCGGGTTTTTATCGTGATCAGATCGTCGCGTTCATCCTTTCCATGATGATCTGTTTCGGGCTTTATCTTGCGGGCACGGAATTCGTGGCCTCTTCCATCGATGGGTGGATTGGGGGGTTCGGGACCTTCCTCCGGCATTTTCTCGGCGCCGCGGACCATTACAACACGTTTGCCAAGGGAGTAATCGATAACCGCGATGTGCTTTATTTTGGGGTCGGCAGCGCGGTGGCGCTTGTGCTGAACGGGTTCTGGATCGAAGGCCGGATGCGGCCGAAAGCCGCCTCGATTTTCACGACCGCAGCCCTGATCTCGGCCGGGATCTTCCTTCTGAGCAATTGGCTTGTGGCCGGAGTTCCTCTCGGCCGCTTTGACATGAGCGAAGGTCAAAGTTATACGATCTCTTCGGCAACCCAAAAGATCCTGAGGGGTCTTCCATCGCCTGTGACCGTGAAATTCTACATTTCTTCCGCAGACAAAATGCCGACCTCCATGAAAACACTTGAGCAGGACGCGCGCGACAAGCTGGAAGAACTGCATGCCGTGTCCGAGGGACATTTCCAGTACCAAGTCCTCCACATGGATGCCGCGACCGCAGTCGAGGGGACCAAAAAAGAAAACACACTTGAGGCGCAGCTTTTCAAAAAAGGTATCCAGCCTTTTCGTGTCGAGTCCGTCCAGTCCGATGAAGTGGGAGTCCGTCTCGTTTATTCCGGGCTTACGATTTCCTACAAGGAGAAACCCGAGGAGATCCTGCCTCAGATCCACCCGGGGAATCTGGATGACCTGGAATATGCCATTATGTCCAAGCTTTACCGCATGACCCTTCCCGAGGTCCCGAAAATTGCGTTGATGGCACCCTACCGGGAACGTTCGGTCGATCCCAACCTCATGATGCTGCTCCAGCAGTTCGGAGGACAGGTTCCGCCAAGCTACAGGGATGATCCTTACGAATATCTTCAATTGGGGCTCGAGTCCGAGGGTTATCCGGTGTCACGCATTTCCTTAAATGAGAAGTCCGGTATTCCGGAAGAGACGAAGACGTTCGTAGTGGTTCAGCCGGACAACTTGAGTGAGCGGCAGAAATACGAGATCAATCGCTTTCTTTGCCGGGGTGGTTCCGTGTTCATGGCAGTGCAGAATTATGAGTTCAATTACAAGCCCCTGGAAACGGGAGTCGTCGAGCTTGTGCCGAGCGAGAAAAACCCCGCCGTAAACGATCTGCTTTCAACCTGGGGGTTTCAGGTGGACACAGATATTCTGGCTGACGAACAGAACGAGGCCATCACTCTTTCGGGCGGCGGACGTGCGGCGCTTCTCGGGATCTCCTTTCCGGTTAAATTACCAGTCCAGATCCTTCTGACGGATTCGGAGATGAACGCCCAGACTTCGATCACGGCACGCCTTTCGGCGTTCTTCTATCTCTGGGGCAGTGCGCTCAAGATCGATCAGGAGAAGATCAAAACACAGGGGCTCAAGGTACAGACCTTGCTTCACTCCAGCAAGCGTTCCTGGACTGTACCGTTCAAGTCGGGGAGCCTGATGCCCCAGGCGCTGGAGCGCGTCGCGAAAAGCATTTCCGGGCCGTTCCCATTGGCAGTGCTGGCCGAAGGACAGTTTGCGGACGCATTCAAAAACAGGAAAACGCCGGAATGGATCCCGGAGACGCCCGCTGGCGTGGCATCGCCCAATCCTGCGAAAGAAGTAAAAAAAGAAAAAACACCCGAGCCTCTCCAGATGAAACCCGGGAAACTTTTACTGATCGGCGCGGCGACGCCTTTCCAGAAGCAACTTGTCCAGAATGGCGGGCATCTGAACTTTTTCCTGAATGCCATGGATGTCTTAACACTGGGCGATGCGTTGATCGGCATCCGCTCGAAAGGGCAGGTGAGTCGTGCGCTTCCCAAGGTCTCGGCCCCTGCGAAAGTGACATGGCGGCTCTTCGTTATGTTTCTGGTGCCGGCTCTTATCGCTTTATTAGGTTTTGGCCGGGCGTACATGCGCCGCCGGACCAAACAGATTTATCTTAAAAGCCTGAATATTTCTTAAAATCATCCAGCTAAGCCCGGTTCAAGTCCTATGAAAACAAAACAGATTATTATCTTAAGCATCATTTTAGGGGCTCTTGCCTTCGGGATCCTTTTGAAGTCCTGGGTCCGTTCCGTGGAGGATAAGGCAGGAACAGCGCGGAGAGGACGTACTACCTTGGCGGAATTCGATCCAACGAAACTTGAAAAAATCCTGATTGGCCGCGGCAGTCAATCTCCGGCCGTAGAGCTTGCAAAAGAGAACGGCGTCTGGAAAGTGAAAAACCTTTGGAATGCCAAAGCGGATTCCGTAAAGGTGGAAAATCTCATTCAAGGACTTCGTTCGGTCCAGGGAGAACTGCGCGGTTCCGGGAAGAAACTCTTCGCGGATTTTGGGATCCAGGACACGGATGCTTTTTCAATCAAACTTTTTGGCGGAGGGAATACTTTACTTCTGGATCTTCGGCTTGGGACGAAACAGGCTGGTGAGAATGCCTATTTTATCCGCAAGGTCACAATTGAAAACGTCTATCTTGTGGAGATGAACATGGCGGAACTTTTAGGGATCTATGGTGCTCTTAATGAAGCAACTCCGGCGGGTCTTTTTTGGACAGATCTCCGTCTTTTCAATTTGGATCCTGAGAAAGTGACGAAAATCGACATCTATCTTCTAAAGGGTGAAGAAAAAACAATGATCACAGGACTGGAACGCGAAACCGGTCCCCAGGACCCATCCAAAAGCTCCTGGAAATTCCTTCACACGGCCAGGGCCTCTTCGCCTGATCCCGACAAAGTCCTGAAATTCATCGCTACGATGAATAATATCCGGGCGCAGGAGGTCGTGGATCCGGGTGGAAAGGCGTATGGTCTGGAGAAACCCGTTTGGCAGTTGGCCGTGACCGAAAACGGTAAGGAAATGCTTCTTAATGCAGGTTCCAAGAATGAGAAAGAGGGGTTTTTTTATGTGAAGCGATCAGGAGATCCCACGGTCTTCGATCTCAAAGCTTCTTTTTTCGATGATCTGAATGTCGATGACACGCATTTTGCAAAAGACATTCCGCCTATCGTGAGACCCAAAAAGAATTCGTCCCAAAACATCAACGCCGGTCTTCCGGGAAATCAGAGACAGGCCGCATGAAACAATATCTGGATCTTTTAAAACACATTCTCGATCATGGCACCGAAAAAAAGGACCGTACCGGCACTGGCACGATCAGCACCTTGGGCTATCAAATGCGTTTCGACCTTGCCCGGGGGTTTCCGCTCCTTACCACAAAAAAGATCTACACCAAGGCCGTGATCTACGAGCTCCTCTGGCTGCTCAAGGGTGATACAAATATCAAATTTCTGAAAGACAATGGTGTGACAATCTGGGATGAGTGGGCGGATGCGAACGGGGATTTGGGGCCAGTCTACGGCGCTCAATGGCGTGCGTGGAAACGTCCGGACGGCACGGTAGTGGACCAGATCACGCAAGCGATAGAGATGATCAGGAAAACCCCGGACAGCCGCCGGATCATTGTGAGTGCCTGGAATGCCGGAGAGATCGAAAAGATGGCTCTGCCGCCTTGCCACGCTTTCTTTCAGTTCTATGTGTTGAAGGGAAGGCTCTCCTGTCAGCTTTATCAGCGTAGCGCCGACGTTTTTCTTGGCGTGCCGTTCAATATCGCCTCTTACGCGCTTCTGACCCTGATGATGGCGCAGGTCACAGGTCTTCAGCCCGGTGAATTCGTCCATACCTTTGGGGATGTTCACATTTACCTGAATCACATGGAGCAGGTGAAGCTCCAGCTTTCGCGCGCGCCGCGTTCTCTTCCGGACATGGTTCTGAACCCCACGGTTAAAAGTATTTTTGATTTTAAATACGAAGATTTCACGCTCGAACATTATGATCCGCATCCGGCGATTAAGGCGCCCGTTGCCGTTTAAACTATAGGCTTCAGTCTAAAAGTTTTGGAGGCTTTATGCTTTACCATATCGTCGCAGTTGCTAACAAACGTGTGATCGGAACAGCGAACAAACTCCCGTGGCATTTTTCCAAGGATCTGCAGCATTTCAAGGTGACGACCAGCGGTCAAACCGTGATCATGGGCCTGAAGACGTTCGAAAGCCTTGGCTGCAAGTCTTTACCCGGCCGTGAGAATTTTATCCTGGATCGAAGCGGACAAAAACCGTACCCGGAGCAGATATTTTTTTCTTCTTTGGACGAGGCCTTACGGAATGTCCGGACCGAACATGCTTTCATTATCGGAGGAGCCGAACTTTACCGGACCTCCATCGACCGTGCCGACGGGATCTATCTCACCCGCATCTATGCTGATTACAAGGGGGATGTCTTTTACCCGGAAATCCCGTCATTTTTTATAGAAAAAAAGAGACTCAAACTCCAGGACAATCCAACGCTTGAAGTAATCTATTACAAGAACACGAAAAACAAAAGTTGCTCCTGTTGTGGATAACAAGGAGCTGTATTTCAGGCAAATTCCCGTCGGCTATATGGGGAATTTCGTCTATTTGGTCGGCGACAAAAGGAAAAAAGAATGTGTGATAGTGGATCCGGCCTGGGACGTGGACGCAGTTCTCAAGGAAGCTGAAAAAGACGGTATGAAAGTCGTGGCGGGGATCCTCACGCATACACACTTTGACCATTGCAACGGTGTTGAAGAACTGATCCGGAAAACCGGGGTGAAGGTCTATATCCATGAGCGCGAGGCGAAATACCTGAAAGAGATCCAATCACATCTTGTGGAAACAAAAGAAGGTTCCAGGCTGAAGATCGGGGATGTGGAAATGACTTTTCTTCACACGCCGGGCCATAGCGAAGGCGGGCAGTGTCTTCTGACCGGCGATAAGATCATAACAGGCGACACTCTTTTCGTGGGGGCTTGCGGTCGTTGCGATCTTCCGGGCGGCGACGAGAAAAAGATCGTGCAAAGTCTTAAACGTCTTGCTTCCCTGGACGGATCGCTCCAGGTTTTTCCGGGCCACGCCTACGGGGACGAGAATTCTTCCACGATCGAGAAAGAACGGCGCACGAATCCGTTCATGAAATTTTAATAATAGTAGGGAACGACTAACGGGAAACGTTGAACGTGACTCCGTTTTTTCGTTACCCGTTTCTCGTTCCTCCAACAATTTTGGATGCAAAAATGAATGAGTTTAATTTGAATAAAGACGAAGAGGCTGCGAAGTTCCTTCAGGAAGCCTACGACCAGCAGATGGCCGGGAAGGTCGATGAGGCCATCGAACTTTATCTCAAGTCCCTCGCGTCCCGGCCCACGGCTGAGGCGCACACCTGCCTGGGATGGGCCTACAGCGTCAAGGGACGTTACGGAGATGCAATTCGGGAATGTGAGAAAGCTGTCCGGTTGGATCCCGAATACGGGAACCCCTACAACGATATCGGTGCGTACATGATCGAGACAGGGCGCTGGGAAGAAGCGATCCCGTGGCTTGAAAAGGCGACTGTGGCCGAGCGTTATGACGGGAAATTTTACGCCTGGTACAATTTAGGACGCGTTTGGGAGCATCAGGGAGACTGGACCCAGGCGCTTGAAGCTTACCGCCATGCCCTCGAAAAAAATCCAGAGTATTCTCTCGCCGAAAAAGCAATCCGGCGCATGGAGTCGATGCTTAATTAATTGCCGTGGAACGGCTAACGGAGAACGTGACGTCCCTTTTCCGTTACCCATTCCCCGCATTACGTTTCCAGCAAAAAATTTTACGAAGCTAAATTTTTTGCAACAAACTCCCAATTTACCAGATTCCAGAACGTCTCCACATATTTCGCGCGGGCGTTCCGATAATCGATGTAATAGGCGTGTTCCCACACGTCACATGTGAGGAGGGGTGTTTGGCCGTTCATAAGAGGGTTGCCGGCATTCGACATTGATTCGATCCCGAGCGTTCCATCCTCATCCTTGACCAGCCAGGCCCACCCGGATCCGAAAAGGCCGACCGCCATGTTCGTGAAAAGCGTTTTGAATTCTTCAAAACTTCCGAAGGCGGCGTTGATCGCTTCGAGTAAAGCGCCGGCGGGAAGTCCTCCTCCCTGGGGTTTCAGGCAGTTCCAGTAAAACGTATGGTTCCAGACCTGCGCGGCATTATTGAATACGGGACCCTTGGTGGTTTGGATCAGCGTTTCAAGCGATTTACCGGCTTCGGGTTTTCCGTCTGTCAGTTTGTTAAGGTTTGTAACATAGGCGTTGTGATGCTTGCCGTAATGATATTCAAGCGTTTCCTTACTGATCTGCGGGGCAAGAGCGTCCAGGGCGTAGGGGAGTTCAGGAAGTGTGAATGGCATAATGTATTCCTTTCTTCTTAGGGTCAAAGGATCAGAGGTCAATTTTTAATTGCCCCTTATCCCTTTCACATGATTTCAGACCCGTCATTATACCACGAGTTATCCGACAGTAAAATCCGCACCGCGACAGTGCCATACCGCCCAAGCTTTTTATTTATTTTCCAAAACGGTAGTTTGGACGGCCCCAATCTCGGCTTTGCTTCGATTGATTGGTATTGGGACCGCATACCCTTATATTTAAATCTGATGCGGTATTGGTTCCGGGAAGGTTATAATCTTGGCTTATGAAAGATCGAAAAAAATTCCTTCCTGTTTCAAAGCAGGACCTCGCGGAGCGTGGTTGGGACGCGTGTGACATTATTCTTGTCACGGGCGACGCGTATGTGGACCATCCTTCCTACGGCGCGGCGATGATCGGACGGGTCCTGGAGGATGCGGGATACAAGGTCGGGATCATCGCGCAGCCCGACTGGAAAACCTGCGGGGATTTTCTTGCGCTCGGGTGTCCCAGACTTTTTTTCGGGATCACGGCCGGCAATCTCGATTCCATGGTGAGCAATTATACCGCGAGCA
>JBAZJC010000079.1:0-6944 GCA_041651495.1 Candidatus Omnitrophota bacterium
ATTCAAACTGTGGGTGCGATATTTCCGTATCCATTCGGCGGTTATACGCCTCCCAAAATGCCCTGCGACCATGCTCATTTAAAAAAACGCCGGATGCGCTAACAAGAAAATCGCTTTTATTAACCTCGCCGCGATTAATCATACTTACCGCCACGCTGTCAGCAATAAGCGGCCTAAACTCCTCCATAATATCCAATGCTAAAGCCGGTCTGCCGTAAAGCGGCTGGTGCATAACACCGATAAAAGGATCAAGCCCAGAACTGCAACACACGCCGGTCAATTCTTTGCATAACACGCTATATCCTAAAGAAAGCATGGCATTGACCGGGTCCCGAGGCGGCCGGCGATTACGATTAGAAAAGTCAAACACCATTTCTTCTTTGGGTTTGAGCATGCTCTTAAAATTTCCAAAATAAAGCGCGGCGGCCATACCTTCCAGGCCTAAAAGAATAGTCATATTTTCCGCATGAGCTGTTTTATCTCTTAATTCCAGCATTTGCGCCAAAACCTTATCGTCTGCTTCGCCATTACGCATCAGCATAACGCGTTGGTTATGAATCTTCGCTCGTATCATTTCGCGCGCAATCTTTAAACATATACCCGGTTCATCAAACAAACGGTATTGTCCCCTACGGGCGTCCACTCCGGACGATGGCAAGCCCTGCAATAAACCTAAAAATCTGCCGGCCGGAGAAAAAAAAGAAACATCCACTCCTTGCTCTAAAAAACAATTCGCCGCCTGTGCCGTCAATTGAACCGCACCGTAAAGATAGACTGCCCGCACTTGACGGGACGGTAATTTGCGGACAATTTCGTCTTTGATACTCACTATAATTTGACCACCCCTCAATCCAACTTGGGCGCCCGGCGTCTGAATCACGATAACCTCCCCTTCATCATTATCTGGACGGGGCGCTCTTTTGATATCAGCTATTTCCATATCCGGCCTTTGCCAAAAGCCGGATTCACCCGGCAAGCAGACAGGATATGCCGAACAATACAAACAGCGCGGATCATCTTTCAAAGGCGGCGGACATTGCCCACTCGCCGCAATAGCCTTTGCTTCTAGAATCTTCATGCGGCACTCCTTTATTCGTACCTCAGAAATATCAACAGGAACACGCCGTTTTTCGGCTGCATAATAAACAAATGCATCTTTCACCTGAATTCCGTGCTCGCGCAATAACATCACCTGAGCTACAACTTGCATAGCGTCGGGCTCTTTGACTACTCGTTCGCCTTGTTCATCACGTCTTGCCGATCCCTTTTTGTAATCCACCACGATAGGACCTTCAGGCCCACCTTCGATAATATCAACCACCCCAATGAGACCAATCGTTTCACTTTCAAGCCGTAGGGAACGGATGCTTGAACCTTGCGGCAGTTCAAATTCTTTCACATTTTCCAACTGCGACGGTTTATCCACATTGCGGTGAATTTGTGATCCCTCAACCGTATCGGCGTTCTCTTGAAAAATATTCTCAACCCACTGGTAGTAAAAGAGACGGGGGCAGTAGATAAAGTTGTGGAGATTGCGAATGCCCATCATAGGTTGTCCGCCAAACGAACTGTCTGAACGCAAAGTAGCATCACTCATTGTGAAGCCGTTTTCCCTTTTTCCATCCGCTTCTGGTTGATTTCTTCGCATCGTTTCCACTGATAATCATTTACCGTGCTCCAAAGAGCTTTTCCGGAAACCAATTGGGTCGTCAAACATTTTCCTTCAAGCGTTGCACTACCCCAAGCCACTTCGTTGGAGAAATCAGCAAAATAATTTGGATTTCTGCCATCTTTCTTCTTTTGTTTTTCGTCATCACCACAAGGCGTAATTTCAATTTGTGCCGAAACGCCAAATTTACGTTTTTCTTTAGCTACCAGTTTGCCGTTCTTGTGTTCGGTGCGCAAACGAGGATGAATACTCCAGAGACGTGGATCCGAAATAGATCTCAAGCCAAGGTTAATAGCAGCATTTATATCTGCTTGCACAACAACCGGCTGAATTTCAGCACCTTTTACATGATCCACAATTGGCACAAAGATAGGGCCGCCCACTAATGGCGCGAGAAACGTTCGATACTTCTTCTGTTTTCCATCACGTCCCTGATTGGCTTCATTAACTAATTTAATCAGATCCTGCACTTTTTGTGCTTCCTGGCTCAACTGGTTTCCATCTTTCTTTTCCTTTAGCCAAGACCATGGGAATTCTTTCTCGAAACCCGGAGCAATCTCCACCGCACGAAACCCCGCCACCCCGCTACGCGAACAGAAGCGCGACGAATAGGCGGCAGGCGTTTCCAACACCGGCAGGCCAAAGACCTCACAAAGTTGCTTGAGTTTATCTCTCACCGCACGATGACACCACTTCATCAAGCGACTGTTCTCGCGCGGCGCGCGTCCCTGGCTCGCACGATAACGAGATAGGTCTTCAATCACGATGAAATCCACCGGACCAATCCACCTATTGCCGGAATTATGGAAAATCTTTTCGTAAGCACCATGCTGATCTTTCTCTCGACGCAACGCCTTCTTGTTGGCAGGCGGTGGTGCAAGGCGTAAACCAAGGGCTTCGGCCAGAATCATGTGTGCGGTCTGGTTAACACGTTGCTTTTTGAGATTATCGAGCTTTTCCAGCAAATCAGGACAAGGATCGGGGACAGACTCATCTCGACGAATAGGTGGTTTACTCCCAATCGTACGACGCAGCGTCTGATTCAAAGATTGGCAACGTTTCCGCAATTCTTCAATCTGTTCGATGCGTTCCATAGAAAGCCCGCGTTGACCACGCAGCCAAACAGGTCTCTCTTTGCTATCAAGCCTCAGACCGTTCTGCGTAAGATGATACAACAGGTTTTCTTTAGTCGCATTTGGATGCTCTTCCCAACACCACGAACGCCCACGTAATGGCAAAATACGATTGGCAATGCGAACGAGAATGTCGGATGCCAATTCCAAACGCTTTCCGATCTGAGATTTAAGCAACTCCCAACCCCGAGGATCGCCCTTCTTTATGAGTTCTTTTAACTCTGCTGTAATAAGCCGCTGGTCGGCGCACTCGGCAATCTCATTATGAGCGATTTCCTTCTGCTTGTCGTTACTTTTTAAAAACCAACACCAGCGATGCAACTGAGCGATACGCGACTGATAACGTCGCATAGCAATCAATAACTTGTCGTTTTGCTCCGGAAAACTCAACTCGTTACACCAATTGTCAGGCAACAAAGTGTGCTCCTTGTTTTCTGGGAGAACTTCAAGTAACCGCATCAATTCAGAGGTATCCTTAGCTTCCCAATCACGTGCCCAACGCCCACGCTCACCCCAAAATTCCTGACGGAAATCAAAGGGTTTGCCGGAATCTTGCGCATTCCGTTTGTCAAATTCACTAATCTCACGCCAAACCTGTGCATCCTCACCTGGCAGTCGAAATAACCCCGACCGTTCCAACGCCGTCCGCCATTGCTTGTCGCCTGTTTCGCCTATGAAACGTGATGGTTTTTTGCCAAAATTATTATTATTGCTCGTAATCAAACGGGCAAACGCACCCGCATCACGCTGGCCAAGGTCAACGGCAATACAGCGGAAAGAATCTACTTCTTCATACCATGGATCGGGTGGCTTGGTTAGCTGCTTTTCATGCGGCCAACGGAGTGTCATCGGTGCAAAACCAGTATCCTTGCCTGACTGGGTAAACTGTTTTTGCCAAATACTTTCACGTGCTACATTAGCTTTAATTTTCTCTGTATTTATCTCAATAGGAAACGTAAGTTGAATATCATGTGGCGTTTCCGGCTGAAACGTAATACGACAATTGGCAAAATTCACTTTCTCAGGTGATTTATCAAAACCAAGTGCAGTCATCATAGGTTGCAACCACGAAACAGACCCCAAATTTTCATCACCAACTTCATGTCGCAATTCATCACGTTTAAGACGCGGGGCAGAATAACTAATACATACCTTCAATGCTTCCAATCCACGGTTTGTCTTTAACACCATACCACAAGTAAAAGCAAGTTTACCGGGCTGGTGCTCGGATCGGAAACGACCTTGTTTGGGAATAATAAAATAACGGGGTGAATGTTCCGAATGTGCGGGCGTGAACCGGATCGGCCGCTCTTTGTCTTCCAATTCAAAACATAGTTCTTTGTAGGTCTGCCAAGCCTTAAGCGGGTCAGGGGCATGCCATTTTTCAGTACCGTCATCGTGCCAAATAGGATGAAATTTGGGATCTGCTAACGCACGATAAAGGATAGCACTGCCGAAATCATCACGTTGTTTAGCTTGCTGCTCAGAAAGTACTTCACAAAGCTTTTCCTTTGTGGCTTGGTTATTATCTGCTAGCTTACGCCATTTTCTCTTAATTTCTTCAAAGCCACGCAAAGTACGTTCTTGAATGGTATATTCAATAGGCTCGCCTTCCTCGCTGGGATTCTCCTCTTCGGCGACATATCCAAGAGTGTTTGTGACCAACACTCGCAGAAGTGCGATACGCTTGTCTTTCTCAAACCCGAATGCCACCCCGCCATCAGTATCTTCTTCCTGCTCATCGTCCACTTCTCCGCCGCAACCTTCCATAGCCAACTTCTTTTTGCGCAAGAACTCAGCCATCTTTTCTCGTTTAAGAGTATCCTGATAATAACGATGCGGCGCTTGAATGGCTTCAATAAAAGCCGCCAAATCAAATTCAAACCAGACAGCATGATTTTTGTCATCCGCTTGTCGTACTAACGAAAAATTCGTAAAATAATCAAAAATTGGTTCATCCTGTTCCGTTCTTGCTTCAGCGATAAAATCCCTTGTCACTTTTGGTGTAGATGCCGTTTGTTTTAATGCTCTCTTATAACTTCCAGCGGTAACATCTTTGAAGGCCTTCCAAGTTTCAGGGGTGGGGAATAATTTGAATACAAGAGCGAAAGGATAAGCACCTTTCGGTTTACGCCCCAAATTTGGAACCTTTAATTTCTTCCCTTCTTGATGAATTCTGGATTTGAAACTATCCTCAATTTTTTCGAGAGAAACGGATCTTCTCATTACCGCTTCAAATTGATGTTCCGCCTCTTTTATGGCCTCATCGCCGGTGAGGTCATTCTTTGGAGGTTGAGTGAGAAAATAACCGACATTCATTTCGACGGCTATTTTCTTAAAATTATTGTTTTTGGCTTCGTGAACTCTGCGAATTGACTTCAACATTTTCTCTTCTTGTTTATATGAAACCGATTTTGACGTTGCATCAAGAGCCCCATGTCGCGTACAAAGCCAACGGATACGAGCCACACAAATCTGATTTAGGTCACTCTTATTAGCCTCTTCTAATAATTGCAGTAAGGCCTTAGCTCGCTGCGCTTTAGAAGATGGCGTATGTTTAAATAACTTCTCTACGCACTTATCAAAATCACTTTCAGTCGGATCAAGACCTAACAACTTCGCAATACAATGATGGGGGCCGTCGATTTCTAATGCCCTGCGCTTGGTTTTGACCCATGAGTCATGAACTTGTTTGCGCCATTCCAGCGCAGCTTTCCCCTCTGGTGTATCCTCTGTCAATCCCTCCGCCATCGCCGCCAGCGCCAGTGTGTAATAGTTCACCGCATCTTGAAACAACTCATGATGTTTCCAAAGCGCGTTTTCCCATTCCGTTTTATCTTCTTTGTTTAGTTCGCGCAAACGGATTTTTTCCTGTTCTGAAAGGTCTTTTTTGGCCTTAGCTCGCAAGGCAATAAGATCTTTCCGTTTGTTTTCGTCCAATAAAAACGGTTTGTAGGAATTCCCTTTATCCCCCTGATTAAAAATCTCCACCCTCGTAACCCTTCCTTGATATATCCTGTTCATCCCTCACCTCCAAGATTATTCTCGTAATGCCCGCCCCCCAACAAAAAACCCCTCGTACTTTTTGGGTATCGAGGGGTTGGTCTCAATATCCGAGAAAGCCTGCCTTCCCTAAGGATGGGTTCGGATATTTATGAGAGCACAAAAATTGAATGTTCACAATGACCTAATGTAACAAAAAACTGATATTTTGGCTATAATTTTGTTCAGGCGACAAGCTTCAGGCGACTTTTCGTGTTTGCTTCAATCAGTTTCTATCAATTTCCTAATTTCATGAGCGAAGCGAATAAATTTCTTCTTTCTTCAATCAATTTCTATGAATTTCCTAATTTCAATCAGTTCCCCTCTATTCACTATTTACTATTTACTATTTACTATAAAGTCTAGGGCTCCGCTCCCCTATCTACCTATCGGCGATAATCGTCCTGCAGGCGCACGATGTCGTCTTCGCCCAGATATTCACCGCAGGCCACTTCGATAAAAATGAGCGGCACCTTTCCGATGTTCGCGATGCGATGCGCGTATCCCACCGGGACATCCACGACGGACCCCGGAGCGACGGTGATCTCGGAGTCATTGAGGTGGACCAATCCTTGCCCCGAAACGACGATCCATTTTTCCGAACGCCGGGCGTGTTTTTGCAGGCTCAGCCGCGCGCCGGTATTCACTTCCACCCTCTTCACCCAAACGCCGGATTCCTGGAATAATTTTTTATATTGCCCCCACGGCGGATGCTCCACCGGACCATTAGACAGTTCCATAAACTTTCTCCTCCTCTATTCAAGATAACGAATAATCGCCGCCAGGATACTCTCCGAGCGGGACCGGTGGCCGAAAACCCCCACCCGGATAATCACCTTGCAGGAACGCTCGGTCACCGCCTTGATATCGATCCAAATCTTTTGGCCGTCGGAGTATTGGGATTGTATCTTGGTGGTCAAAAAATCCCCTTTGTCATCCCGCACCGGCAGTTTCAATCTTTTAAGGGCCTGCCTCGACGCCTGAGAGACCCGGTCCATAGAAAAACAAAAATCCCTTTCCAGGCTCCCATTGACCCAGGCTATCCCGCCCGCACCGACAGCCGCCCCCACCCAAAACGGAGCGCAACCGGTTACGCCGAC
>JBAZJC010000080.1:0-6926 GCA_041651495.1 Candidatus Omnitrophota bacterium
CCAAATACAGTCATGCACCTGTTCCGTTCAGCTTTCTTGATTTTAGTTGCGTTCCCGAGTACCATCCTGGTCTTAGATTTTGTTTTATAGATGGCGACAACACTGATTTTAATTAAGATTGGGACGAGGAGCGGGGAGAAAATGATCGAGGTCTTGCTGGACGCTTTAAAGGATACGCTCGCGATGATGCCGTGGCTTTTGGGGATCTATATCGCGCTCGAGATCCTTGAGAACAAATCGGAATCTTTCATCGGGGAGAAAATCAGTCACAAGATGGGCGCAGCGCCTTTTCTGGGCGCGCTTTTTGGGTGCATGCCCCAATGTGGTTTCTCGGTCATCGCGGCCACGCTTTATGCCCGCAGGTGCATCTCGATGGGAACGCTTCTCGCCGTTTTCGTTTCAACCTCAGATGAAGCGGTCCCGGTCATCCTCGCCCAGCACGACAAAGCCCCGCTGGTCCTTTGGCTCCTGCTCGTGAAAGTGATCATCGCGACGATCGCCGGATACACGATCGACCTTATTTTTAAAAGAGACCCCTCCGAGAAACCGCATGCTCCGCACGCCCCCGTTGTTCCCGAAGGAGGACACCGGTCCTGCGACTGCCATGGTCACGGCCGGGAGATTCCCCGATGGAAAACGTTTTTTCTCTTTCCGTTAAAACATACGCTGAGGGTTTCATTTTTTATTTTCGCGGTTTCGATTGCGATCGGCCTTCTGGTTGCAAAGTTTGGAGACGAGGGTTTGAAACGCGTCTTTTTCGCAGGAACTTTTTTCCAGCCCTTGATCGCAGTTTTGGTGGGACTTATCCCGAACTGCGCGGCCTCGGTCGCGATCACCGAAGTTTATCTCAAGGGCGGCCTCACGTTCGGATCCGCGATCGCGGGTCTCTGCGCAAGCGGCGGCCTGGGCACGCTGGTCCTCCTTAAGGAGAACAAAGACCGTAAAGAAACCGCTCTCATCATCGCCCTCCTCGTTCTCATAAGCCTCACGGCTGGAGTCCTTATTAACATTTTAGTAGCCTAAACTTCTTATGCCGAATTCCCAAAACTCCAAAAATCAAAAACCGGTCTCATTTTTCAGTGCAGCTACGGTCGAGGATCTCCTCAAAGAATTCATGACCTCGTGGGGAGGCCTGTCCGAAGAAGAGGCCGCTTTACGCATCGAAGAACACGGCCCCAATGAACCCGCCAAAAAGAAAAAACGGACGGTCCTGTGGCAGCTCCTCCAGAAATTCACAGACCCTCTTGTCATCATCCTTGTGATCATCGCCACCTTTTCTCTCTGTTTCGGAGAAAAGATCCAAGCCCTGTTCGTCCTGCTTATGGTCTTTATGAGCGTCTTTTTATCCTTCTTCCAGGAATACAAGTCCCATAAAGAGGCCGAAAAGCTGAGCGAACTCGTGCGCGCCACGGCCACCGTGTATCGGTCCGGAAAACAGACTGAGATTAAGATGCGCGAGATCGTCCCGGGCGACATCGTGGACCTTTACGCGGGCGACATGATCCCAGCGGACCTCCGCATCCTTTCCTGCAAAGACTTATTCATCAATCAGTCTTCTTTGACCGGAGAATCTTTCCCTATTGAAAAAATCGCGGCACCGGTCAAAACCGAAGGCCTTTCGGTGACGAGCCTGACGAACATCGCCTTCATGGGTTCCAGCGTTGTGAGCGGCACCGCGTTAGGCCTTGTCATCAAAACCGGTATCGGCACTCAATTCGGAGAGGTCTCCCGCCGGCTGGCGAGCATCCGCACGCAGACCAGCTTCGACAAAGGGGTGAATCGTTTCGTTTGGCTCATGATCAAAGTCATGATGGTGATGGTCGCCGCGATCTTTGTGATCAATCTCTTCACCAAAGGCGACTGGAAGAATGCTTTGCTTTTCTCGCTTGCGGTCGCGGTGGGACTCACGCCGGAAATGCTGCCCATGCTCGTGACGATCAATCTTTCCAAAGGCGCCATTGCCATGTCCAAAAAGAAGGTGATCGTCAAGCGCCTCAACTCGATCCAGAACCTGGGAGCCATGAACGTGATCTGCACGGACAAGACGGGCACGCTCACGCTGGATGATGTTGTTCTCGAACGGCACTGCGATGTGGTCCGTAATGAAAACGAGGAAGTCCTCAAATACGCTTTCATCAACAGTTTCTATCAAACCGGCCTCAAGAATCTGCTCGACCGCGCAATCCTGAAGCACGAGCTGGTGCTGACCGAACAATATAAAAAAGAGGACGAAATTCCGTTCGATTTTTCACGCAAGATCATGTCGGTGATCGTGGAGGCCGGGGGCAACCAGACCCTTATTTCCAAGGGAGCGCCCGAGGAGATCTTCAGGCGCTGCAGTCATTACGAACTGGAAGGCGAGATCATGGAAATGGAAAACCTCATCCTTTCCGATCTCAAGGAGGAATACGACTCTTTAAGCTCTGACGGTTTCCGGGTCCTGGCTGTGGCTTATAAAAACATGCCGGAGAAAAAAAGCGTTTACAGCAAGGACGATGAAAAAGACCTCGTGCTGATCGGCTACCTCGCGTTCCTCGACCCGCCGAAACCCAGCGCCAGGGAAACGATCCGCCGCCTCAAAAATCTTGGCATTGAATTTAAGGTGCTGACAGGCGACAACGAACTGGTGACCAAAAAGATCTGCAGCCATGTCGGGCTTGATGTCCATGAGATCGTCACGGGCGACAAATTGGAGGCCACAGACGACATCACGCTTCGGGAACTCGTAAAGAAGACCACGGTCTTCGCGCGTCTCTCTCCCCTTCAGAAGGAGCGCGTCATCCACGCGCTCCATGAGAACGGGCAGATCGTCGGGTACCTGGGAGACGGCATCAATGACGCGCCGGCCCTCAAGACGTCGGATGTCGGCATCTCTGTCAATAATGCCGTGGATATCGCCAAGGAATCCGCGGACATCATCCTGCTTGAAAAAAGCCTTCTGGTCCTGGAAGACGGGGTGTTGGAAGGCCGCAGGACCTTCGGGAACATCATGAAATACATCAAGATGGGTTCGAGTTCCAATTTCGGGAACATGATCAGCATGACCGGGGCGAGCCTTTTCCTCCCCTTTCTCCCGATGCTTCCGATCCAGATCCTGCTCAATAATTTTCTTTACGACGTTTCCCAGGTCGCCATTCCCACGGACAATGTGGACGCCGATTACCTGAAAACTCCCAAAGGATGGGACATCCGATCCGTCCGGAGATTCATGCTTATCTTCGGGCCCATCAGTTCTTTCTTTGATTTTTTAACCTACGGGGTCCTGCTTTTTGTTTTTCACGCCTCCCAGAAGTTTTTTCATACCGGTTGGTTCCTGGAATCGCTGTGCACCCAGACTTTTATTATTTATATTATCCGGACCTCCAAAGTACCGTTCCTTGAAAGCCGTCCCAGCCGTTTCCTAGTCCTGATGTCGCTTTTTATCGTCGGGACCGCCTTCGCCGTCACGCTTTCCCCCTGGGGAAGATTCTTCGGTTTCGTGCCCCCGACCTGGGCCTACGGTTTCGCGGTCCTTGTGATCGTCCTGGTTTATCTCGCCATCACGCAACAAATAAAATCCTGGTACGTCAAGAAGTACGGATACTAGGAACGATCCGCGTACGGCGTCATCCGTCTTACTTGCTCCGGACGCCTGACGCTTTATGGTATAATTTGCCCCATTGTTCACTTTCGAAGGAGGCTTGCCCCGTTAGAGATTAAAGAAAAAGCTCCTTTGATTTTTAAAATCATCTTAACGGGAAGAAACCATACTGCATTTTCAAGAAATTAACGGGAGCGCTTCTAAAAGGCTCTTCTTATCTCTACTTCTCGGGGTTCACCCCGTTAGAGATTTATAGCTTGGCCTTACAAAAATAATGAGAACCGTTTTAAAAACAAACGGAAACGCTGAGAGCGTTTCCTATCTCTAACGGGGTGAATATGGACTGGAAAATTTTCTTAGCGACGTTAAGCGCCATTTTTTTCGCGGAACTTGCGGATAAAACCCAGCTTGTGGGGATCACTATGGCCGCCAAGACCGGGAAGCCTCTTTCCGTATTTCTGGGTTCGATCGCGGGCTACGCGCTTGTGACGCTGATCTCCGTCGTGATCGGGACTCTCCTGGCAAAATACGTCAAGCCGGAGCTCATACGCTACACCGGCGCGACGGCATTCGTTGTCATCGGGATGTTGATGTTCTTTAATAAACTTTAACCGTCATTCAACCCAAAGGAAACATCATGACCATCCCAATACCTATCAATTTCAACAAAGTTGAAATTGGGGTGGCCATAACTACCCGTCCAAACTTTTCATTTCTTTTCCAAAAAGGTAGTTTGGACGGCCCCAATCGCGGCTATGCCTCGATTGATCGGTATTGGGACCGTTTATTTTAAAACAAGGAGAAGAGTTATGACCAAAAAAGCTAAAAAAGCGGCGAAAAAGAAAATCAAGAAAGCCGCAAAGAAATCCTGTTGCTGCTGCCGTTAACCATTCGAATGCTTCCGCGAAAGTTGAAAAAGTTCGACTTTCGCGGAGGTAATGGTTCTCATCCAGTAAAATGACAAACGCCCCTTTCACGCAATGCCCGATCCTCTTCGAAGACGCGGACCTGCTTGTCATCGACAAGCCCGAAGGGGTCCTTTCGCATCCGAACCCTGGAGCTAAAAGTCCGGCCGCCGCTTTCGAGGGTCCCTACGATCTTGGGGACCGGCGATTTCAAACGCCGCAGGGCCCTCTGTGGCTCGTCCATCGTCTGGATCAGGACACTTCGGGAGTGCTTCTCGCCGCAAAGAACAAGAAAAGCGGCGCGGCCTGCCGGAACGCCTTTGAGAAAAGAGCGGTAAAGAAAAACTACCTCGCCCTTGTTTCAAGAAAGCCGATGCCGGCGTACGGGATATGGCGCGATAACCTGATGGACCGGAGGTCGGAGGGCGGTATCCGTTCGGCAATCAGCACACTCGGCCGGCCCAATGCATTTTTGAATTATAAAATGAAAGAATATTTCCCGAAATTCAACTTGTCGCTCCTGGAGATCGAACTTCTGACCGGGAAAACACACCAAATCCGCGTGCAATCGGCCTATCGCGGCCACCCGGTGGCTGGCGACCGGGTCTATGGGAATTTTACCCTGAATAAAGAATTGAAAGCGGCCCTCGGTCTCCACCGGATGTTCCTTCACGCGTGGAGATTGATTTTTCCGCATCCCACAAACGGCAAACTGCTCACGATCGAAGCTCCTCTCCCTGAGGATCTCGAGGACTGTCTCCTCAGGGCTTCTTCTCCGAAACGATGAAGGTCCTGCTTTTACAGCCTCCGGTCGAGGATTTCTACAATACGGACATCCGTCTCCAGCCGATCGGCCTGGCGTATCTGAAAGCCGCCGCTCACAAATATCTTCCTGAGGCCCGTGTCACGATCAAGGATTATCATCACGGCTGGGGCCGGCGAACGATCCCGCTTCCCCGGGAACTCACCTACTTAAAGGATTATTATTCCAAGGACGACAAAAGCCCTTTCTCGACTTTCCATCATTATTATCACTTTGGTGCGAACTTTGACGCGATCGCTTGTGAAATTGCTAAAGAGAAACCGGATCTCGTCGGCATCGCCTCTCTTTTCGCGCCTTATCACCGCGAGGCCCTGCGCTGCGCTGAAGCGATCAAAAAACGCTTTACTGTTCCCATTCTGCTCGGAGGCGCTCAAGTATCCGCGATGCCGGAAATGATGCTGGCTCATTCGGCGGTCGACTTCATCATTCAGGGGGAAGGCGAAAAGCCGTTCGTGGAGCTTTTAAAAGTTTTGGAGAGCGGCCAGAATTTCAGGAAGGTCCCGAATCTGGGTTACAAATCGTGCGGCAAGCTGCTCTTGAATCCGCGAAAAGATAACTTCCCGATCGAAACACTTCCTTTCCCGGACCTTTCTGACCTTCCCCAAGGCCATTATCTTTACGAGAAAAGACCGCTTTGTTTCATCATCACTTCCCGCGGTTGTCCTTACCATTGCGCCTTTTGTTCGGTCCACAAAACGTTCGGCCATAAATGCCGGCGACGCTCCGCGGAAAACATTCTCACCGAGATCAAACAACGCTACGGCGAAGGCTATCGCGTCTTTGACTTCGAAGACGACAACCTGACGTTCGACCGAAAAGAAATGATAGAGCTTTGTGAGAAATTTATCCGAATATTCCCCAAAAAAGACATCCAGCTGCTTGCCATGAACGGGATCTGTTACTGGACACTGGACCGCGACATCCTCAGGCTTATGCGGCAAGCGGGATTCACGCATTTGAACCTTTCCCTTGTAAGCACCAATACGGCCCTGCTCAAGACGGTCCACCGGCCCAACCCGCTCAAGAAATACCGTGAAGTTGTCGGAGAAGCGGCAACGCTCGGCTTCAAGGTCGTCGCCTATCAGATCCTGGGACTTCCGGGAGACACGCTTTCCTCCATGATCAAGACACTTCTTTTTAACGCCAGGCTCCCGGTACTCCTGGGCGCTTCTCCCTTTTATCTTATTCCCCATTCCCCCATCTCCCGGCATTTTAACGATCCTTCTGAGACGGATGTCTTCAAAGCGCGCCTCACGGCGATGGCCATCGAGACAAAGGATTTCAAACGTGAGGATCTTTACACGCTTCTTATCACGACCCGTATCCTGAACTTCCTGAAAGGCCTCTCGTTCCACTCAAAAAAAACCACCCTTACCAGGGCGTTGGCGACCGCCGCGAAGCTGGACCGTCGGTCGGCCATGGGGGTTGAGATCTTACGGAAACTTCTGAAAGAAAAAGTTTTATACGCTTCCACCTCAAAGGGCCTTGAGCCTCTTCCATGTTTTAAGTCCGAACTATTCTTCCAATTGTGGCAAAAAATTGATATCATCACGACCCAAGAAAACAAAAATATCGGGGAACGGGTAAAGGGAAACGGGATTTCTTTGCGTTTCACGTT
>JBAZJC010000081.1:0-6797 GCA_041651495.1 Candidatus Omnitrophota bacterium
TACCCAAATCCCGTTTCTTGACCATATGCTCACGCTACTCGCAAAACACGGACTTTTTGACCTGAAACTTAAAGCACACGGAGATCTGGAAGTCGATATCCATCATACCAATGAAGATATCGGAATTACCCTCGGCCAGGCCCTGGCGAAAGCTCTGGGAGACAAAAAGGGAATACGCCGCTATGGCTCTTTTGCTGTTCCGATGGATGAAGCCCTCGTTCGCGTTACTTTGGACATTTCCGGAAGGCCGTCGCTTTACGTGACAAAAGCCAAGGGTGTTCGTCTGTCCCGTCAGCCAAAGTACTCGTTCGATGACGCCGTTGATTTTTTGCGTTCCTTCTGCCAGCACGCGGGGATCAATATGCATATCGGGGTGCTCGCCGGAGAAGACACACACCACATTATCGAAGGCATCTTCAAGGGAATCGCGAAAACTCTGGACATGGCGACCTGTTTCGACCCACGAGTTCGCGGAGTTCCTTCAACCAAGGGAACGCTATAATGCCGGTAAACGCGAAACGTTCCTCGAACAAAAAAGTTTCGGGTTTCGTTTGCCGTTTCTCGTTAGTCGTTCCCCGGAGTTTTTAAAATGATCGCCATCATCGACTACGGCATGGGCAATCTACGCAGTGTATCCAAAGCCTTGGAGTATCTCGGCACCTCCTACAAACTTTGCCCTAGAGGAAAAGATCTCGCACGCGCTACAAAAGTGATCCTGCCCGGAGTCGGCGCTTTTGGGGATGCCATGACGGAATTGAAGTCCCGTGGTTTCATCAGTGCGATCGGCGGGCTTGTTACTCGCAAGATAAAACTCATGGGCGTTTGCCTCGGCCTCCAACTTTTTTTTGAAAAAAGCGCGGAGAACCCCGGGGTGGCAGGGCTCGGTATTTTCAAAGGCACCGTCCGGAAATTCCGTTCCCAAAATGTCAAAATCCCGCATATGGGATGGAATGACCTCAAGGTCCTCAAAAAACATCCGCTGCTTGAAGGGATCCCGAGCGGGGAGTATTTCTATTTCGTACACTCCTACTATGGAAAACCCGAGGCCAAAAGCCTGACGCTTGCTTCCTGCAAATACGGCCAGGAAGATTTCCCCGCCGTGATCGGCAGCAAACATGTTTTTGCGACCCAGTTCCATCCTGAAAAAAGCCAGGAAGCGGGCCTGCGTATTCTCAAAAATTTCATCCAATGGTAACGGTATGAACCTTTATCCTGCCATCGATCTCTTTCAAGGTAAAGTTGTACGCCTCACGCGAGGGGATTACAATGCCTGCGTCGTTTATTCCACAGACCCGGTCGCCACGGCAAAGAATTGGGAACAGGAAGGCGCACAATGGATCCATGTCGTGGACCTCGAAGGTGCCAAGACAGGCATGCTCACAAACGACGCATCACTCGCCGCAATATGCCAAAACGTCAAAGCCAAGGTCCAGTTCGGCGGCGGGTTGCGCCATATCGAAGATATCGAAAAAGTTCTCTCGCTAGGCGTTTCGCGCGTCGTACTCGGTACCAAGGCGCTGGATAAGACTTTCCTGGAAGAGGCCATCCTGAGATTCAGGGAAAGAGTCGCCGTGGGACTGGATGTCCGCCGTGACCGGGTCAAGACCGCCGGATGGATGCGCGACGGAAATATCACGCTTTCAGAGGCTTTAAAACTTTTTGATCAGCTCGACCTCGCGACTCTGATCTATACCGACATCGAAAAAGATGGCATCCTGCAAGGGCCGAACTGGGAAAAACTTTCCACCGTTCTTGCGCATACCAGGACAAGAGTCATTTTATCAGGCGGCGTCAGCCAGCTTTCAGATATCGAGAAATGCCACGCAATCACAGAACAAAACTTTGAAGGTGTGATCATCGGCAAGGCGCTTTACGAAAAACGTTTCCGGCTATCCGAGGCCGCGCGGCTCACGTTATAAAAGGGAGAACAATATCGTATGGAGAACCTCACAAACCTTTGGAATACGGTCCTTACTCAACGTACCTGGTCCTGGACCGTGATCGGCATCGGATATCTTCTTGTTTTTCTTTTGGTGAGAAGTCTTTTTCTTCATACGCTTATCAAACAATCCCGCTCCCTCAACTCCAAGTGGTGTCATGAGATCAAGAAGGTCTACATGAGAAAGTGCATCGCCGGATGGATACTGTTCCTCGTTTCATTTTTGATCCTGATCCTTTTCTGGCAAACCGCGAATTTCAAACAAGCCTCGCTCTACGAGGTCGGCATGGTCTTCCTGATTATTCTGACTGTTCTTTTTGCCATCATGTCCCATTTGATCGCATTCGGCACTTCCGTGATCTATGTTCTCAAGCAGCTTGAAAACAACCAAATGACCCTGTGACCCATGTTCGCCCGACGCATCATCCCATGTCTTGATATTGACCGTGGCAGGGTCGTCAAAGGTATCAGATTCGTATCCCTGAAGGACGCGGGCGATCCTGTATCTTGTGCCAAAGCTTATGATCAACAGAAAGCTGACGAACTGGTATTCCTCGATATCACGGCTTCACATGAAAAGCGCCGCACCATGATCGAAGTGGCCGAAAAAGTAGCCGCCACGATCTTCATCCCATTCACGGTCGGCGGCGGCATCAACAAAGTGCAGGATATCCGCGAACTCCTCGCTACGGGTTGTGACAAGGTCTCCATCAACACAAGCGCCATCAAAAATCCAAGGTTCATTCTGGACGCCAGCAAACGATTTGGCAGTCAATGCATTGTGGTCGCGATCGACGCTAAACGCGAAGCCAGGAACCACTGGGGCGTGTACACGCACGGCGGAAGAAATCCTGCGGGGCTTGACGCTATCCAATGGGCAAAGAAAGCCGCGAAGCTTGGCGCTGGAGAAATCCTTCTTACCAGTATGGATTGTGATGGTACAAAGGATGGCTACGATCTGGAACTCACGCGTCGGGTTTCCGAATCGGTCCGTATCCCGGTCATCGCATCGGGCGGAGCAGGGAATTTGAATCACCTCTATGAAGCCTTTAGCGCCGGCAAGGCTGATGCCTGTCTTGCGGCCTCTATTTTTCACTTTGGCGAATTCACCATCCCCGAAACCAAGGCCTTTCTCCAAGCCAAGGGTATTCCCGTCCGCCTTTGATCCCTACGCCTATGAATAATATTTCCTTCTTTGCCTTAGCCGTTTTTCTTCTCTGCGGATGTGCTTCTTTTATAAAAACACCAGCCATCAAACTGAACGTCGAAAAATTAACTCCCGAGCACATCTCAGAAGTTAAAACGCTTGTCGCAAAACTTGAGCCTTTTATTATGACTAAGGACCAGGAGGGAAAACTTCCCTCGCTCACCTTCAAGGAATTGGAATCTCCCTTAAATTTCAGAGAAAAACGATTCCTGCAATCATTTCGGGATCTCAAAGCCACGGAGATCGGTGTCGGGATTCCGTTCCGGGGGATCTCGCAGGGAGAAAAAGACTTGGTGAAATTGAGCGGGCAGAAGATCCGGGTTAAGGGGAAGGAGAAAGAGCTTCCACCGCAATTCTTGAGCCCTCAGGTTTATCAATTCTACCAGTTCATGATGAGTGCTATGGAACGCGACATCGGGAAACGACTTTTCGTCGAATCCGGATACCGCTCAAGCTCCCATCAGCTTTATCTCTTCATCTACTATCTCAGCAATCATGATTATTCCATTCGCGAAACCGCGAAATGGGTCGCTTTACCGGGCTACAGCGAGCATGGAGATCCGGAACATTTAGCAATCGACTTCATCAACGCGGACGGCGTCAACGGAGAATATAACGTGCCTGAGTTCGAAGCTCTCCCGGAATATCATTGGCTTCTTAAGAACGCCGGTCATTTCGGATTCGTCCTGTCCTATCCCAAGAATGTCCCAGTAGGGATTACCTACGAGCCATGGCATTGGCGCTACGACGGTGCCCCCAAACCCCAACAAACCCGAATTCAACCCACGCCAGACAAGGTTTAAAAAAGTCACGTCCGTTGTGAACACAAACGTTTAAATACAATGATCATGACCTAGAAGGAAACATGAACATGAAAATGCCGTCTTTCCTGCGCGGCTGGCCACTGGCCATTTTATGGATGGTACTGATCTTCGGCCTTTCTTCGATACCGGGAAGTGAATTCCCGAAGGTGTCAATCCCCGAAATAAGCAGCATGGTCCATGCCATCGAATATTCGATCCTGGGCGTCCTGCTCTTTCGAGCCTTCACGCATTCCTTCCCTGGAAAACCTGTTTTTCTGCTAGCGCTCTTTGCCACGTGCTCGGCCATCCTGTTCGGTCTTTCTGATGAATGGCACCAGACCTTTGTGCAAGAGCGTTCCTGCGAACTGCAAGATTTGATCGTTGACGCTATTTCAGCAGTGCTGGGGATACTCCTCTACATCAAGAAGACAGAGCTTTCATCACTGACGAAGTAGCCCGCCATCTCCCAAACCTAGAATAGAACATTTCTATTTTGCTGAACAAAAAAAGTGTATCCACTTGACACATAGTTCATTTGTGGCATACTCGGCGTTAATTTAATAATGATGAATGTTTTTTTACCGCAACTCTATTGCTCAAAGGAGAATACATCTGAATGGAAAACCTCAAATATAACACTCAAGGACTGTTGCCGGTCATCATCCAGGATGCTGCTTCCGGTGAAGTTCTCATGCTGGCTTACATGGATAAGGTCGCCATCGAGCGCACCTTGAAAGAAAAACACACGGTTTTCTATTCCAGGTCCCGTAATAAATATTGGGTGAAAGGCGAGGAGTCGGGCCACACCCAAGGTGTCGTGCAAGTACTCACGGACTGCGACAAGGATACTCTTCTTGTCCGCGTAACTCAAAATAAAGGCGGAGCGTGCCATCTCGGTTACCGTACCTGCTTCGTCCATGAAATGAACGAGAAGGGCGATGTCGTGAAGATCACGCAAGAGAAAGTCTTTGACCCGGAAAAAATTTACAAAAAATGAACTCATAAAGTTCCTGCCATGCCGTTGCTGGCGGGACAAAAGGCAGGTCCTCGCAATAACTATGATGAATGAACCACAATGATCTCCCCTGATATCTCCATCTTCAAAAAGCTGACACGCAAAGGAAACATCGTCGCTCTGTCCGAGACATTTCCCGCGGATCTGGAGACACCGGTCTCCAGTTTCCTGAAGATCAGCCAAAAAGCGTGCCACGCATTCCTTTTGGAATCTGCGGAGCAGGAAGAAAAAATCGGCCGTTTTTCTTTTCTTGGGATTGAACCGGCCGCTGTTTACGAATCCTCCGAAAAAAATGTCACGATCACGGAAAAAGGGAACAAGCGGATCCTGAAAGACGTCCGGCTTCTCGATGTAATTGAGGCGGAACTTGCCACGCGCAAACTGGCCAATCCCGAGGTCTTTCCGGGATTTCGGGGCGGTTTCGTGGGCTATTTCTCCTATGAGAATGTCCGCGATTTTGAAACCATCCGGCTTTCAAAGAAAAAAGGGCCGGGGTTTCCGCTCGGCATCTTTTTCCGTGTCGAGGATTTCCTTGTGTTTGACCATTTCCGCAAAACGCTTTCAGTCGTCATTCTCGTGGACTTGAAAAAGTCCACATCCATGGAAGCTGCTTATAAGAACGCCCTTAGGCAGATGGTGAAATACAAAAACCTTCTTCAAAAGCCGTTGCGCGTGCCGGCCATGACGAAGCTCGCCTCACTGCCGCAAATCCGGCCGAACATGTCCCGCAAAAATTATGAATCCAAAGTCAAGCGGATCAAGGAATACATCCGCACCGGGGATTGCATTCAGGTCGTGTTCTCACAGCGCTTTCAGCTCGCGCATCGCGGCCACGATTTTCAGATCTACCGTTCACTTCGTTCGATCAATCCCTCGCCTTATATGTTCTATTTCCGCAGCGGACCGTACCGGCTGATCGGATCGTCTCCCGAAATGCTTGTCAAGAAAGTCGGCCGTCTCGCCGAGGTCAGACCGATCGCCGGCACCCGACCGCGGGGGAAAAATGAACAAACAGACCTTAAACTCGAAAAAAACCTTTTGGCGTCCCGTAAAGAGATGGCTGAGCACTTGATGCTCGTCGATCTCGGTCGCAACGATCTTGGCCGTGTTTCGGAATTCAAATCCGTCAAAGTCGAACGGTTCGCCTTCGTGGAACGTTATTCGCATGTCATGCACATCGTGAGTCAGGTCCAAGGCCGTCTCAAGACCGGAAAATCGGCAGCGGATCTTCTGCGCGCAACCTTCCCGGCAGGAACGCTTTCGGGCGCACCCAAGGTACGGGCCATGCAGATCATCGACGAACTCGAACCCGAAGCGCGCGGCCCGTACGGCGGCTGTCTGGGCTATTTCGGGTTTGACGGGGACATGGACATGTGCATCACGATCCGGACAATCATGCTTATCCAGAACCGGATGTTCCTTCAGGCAGGCGGCGGCATCGTCAAGGATTCCGACCCTCGGCGTGAATATGAGGAAACGATCAATAAATCCCGCGCAATGCTTAAAGCTATCGAGGAAAGGATGCTCTTCTGATGTTGCTTGTTATCGATAATTATGATTCTTTTACCTACAATCTGGTGCAATACCTCGGAGAACTCGGCGCGAACCCGCGCGTCTGGCGCAACGACGAGATCACAATCGCACAGATCAAACGTCTTCACCCCAAACGGATCGTTATCTCGCCGGGACCGAAAACACCCAAGGAAGCGGGAATCTCCTGTGACGTTATACGAACTTTCAGCGGCAAAGTCCCGATCCTGGGTGTCTGTTTGGGCCATCAATCGATCGGCTACGTATTTGGCGGCAAGGTCATTCGCGCGGCCAACATCATGC
>JBAZJC010000082.1:0-6755 GCA_041651495.1 Candidatus Omnitrophota bacterium
CCGTTCCGCGACCGTATCCGAATCGTGCATGTTGCTCACGCCCATGAGCTTCGCGGCCTTCGACTCTCCTTGTTCGGTCATGCGGATCGTTTTGGCCTTCTCATCCGCAATGTAATCCACCGTCTTCTTGATCTCCTCAAGCTTGGCCTTCCAATCGGGATCGACCTCCTCTTTCACGATCCGGTGCGCCGTGAGCACAAGCGCCGCGCGCTGGGCTTTATAATATTTATCCGTCGATTCCTCCGCAGGGCCGGAGATAATGAGCGGCGTGCGGGCTTCATCGATTAAGATCGAATCTACTTCGTCCACGATCGCGTAGTGAAGCGGCCGTTGAACACGCATCTCGATCTGGGTGACCATGTTGTCTCGTAAATAATCGAAACCGAATTCGTTGTTGGTCCCGTAGGTGATGTCCGAAGCGTAGGCCTTTTGGCGTTCCTCCTGCGGGATGTCATGCTGGATCACACCGACCGTCAGCCCGAGAAATTCGTAGATGGGTCCCATCCAGTTCCGGTCGCGGCGGGCGAGGTAGTCATTGACGGTCACAAGATGAACGCCCTTGCCCTCAAGTGCGTTCAGGTAAATCGGAAGCGTGGCGACAAGCGTCTTACCTTCGCCGGTGGACATTTCGGCGATCTTTCCTTTGTGGAGCACGATGCCCCCGAGGATTTGAACATCGAAATGGCGCATCCTGGTCGTCCGTTTCGACGCCTCGCGCACCACCGCAAACGCTTCAGGAAGAAGATCGTCGAGGGCGGCTCCTTCCGCGAGCCGCTTCCGGAACTCATCAGTCTTGGCGCGAAGCTCCGCGTCCGTAAGCTTCTGGATCGCAGGCTCGAACGCATTTACTTGCGCCACGATGGGCCAAAGCAGTTTCAGGGTGCGGGTGTTTTGTGTTCCGAAAATCTTTTTCAAAATGTAGTTAAGCATGTAAAATCCTTATCGAGGGGAACGTTGAACGGGGAACGCAAGCAAAATAGATTTTTCTACTTTTCGTTTCCCGTTTCCCGTTACCCGATTTTTATTTATTTTGTTTGGTTTCTCGATGCTTCAAGGATCGGAAGCCCGGTTTCGCTGGGCACGTAGATCACCTGGTTCTTGGTATCTTTAAGACTCCGGATCCACAAATACTTCAAATAGGAATCGTTGCTTTTCAGCGAATCCCCGATGATCTGGTTGGATTTTGCGACACCTTCCGCTTTGGCCACTTCGATCTCGGCATCCTTTTTGGCTTTCTGCAATTCAAATTCCTTCTGCAGCGCCTCTTGCTCGGCCTTCAGTTTAAGTTCGATGCTCTGCGAGAACGAAGGCGGAAGTTTCACATCCCGCAAAAGCACGTCCTGAACAATGATCCCTTTTTCATCCAGTTTTCCTTTAAGAAAATCGAGCATGTTTTTGCCGATCTCTTTGCGCCCCGCTTCGCTGTAAAGCGCTTTTACCGCGTAACCGCTCGCCACGTTCCGGATCGCTTCGCGGACATAAGGCTCCAGCACGACCGAAACATAATAAGGACCGATCTTTTTACGGACAAAGCTCGCCTTGTCGGCCGGCACATGATACATGATCGAAATATCCAGCTCCGAGATCAGCCCTTCCGAAGAAGGCACATAGGCCTTTTCCTTCAGCTCTTGCAACTTCACGTTCCATAGTTCGATCTGAGTGACTGCCGGCACAAAAAAATGCCAGCCGGCGTTCAGGACTTCATCGCGAATATGCCCGAAATCATTCTTCACACCGACCTGGCCGTCCTCGACCTGGACCACACAGCCCGAAAGCATGAAACACGCTACTAAGATCAACCCTAACTGGCTCAGCTTTTTCATTTCAATCTCCTCGCGCGGGAACGCTGAACGGGGAACGCAAGATTATTTTTTTGTTTTTCGTTACCCGTTACCCATTTCCCAGCTTTGTTAATTCTTCGCTACATTCTGTTTCAAATAAGCCTCGATAAATTCATCCAGTTTGCCGTCCATCACCGCATCCCCGTTCGAGGTTTCGAAGTCCGTGCGGTGGTCTTTGACCATCGTATAAGGATGAAAAACATACGATCGGATCTGGGAACCCCATTCGATCTTTTTTTTGGGCCCATATTGGGTCGCAAGCGCCGCTTCCTTTTCCTGACACAATCTTTCGTAAAGGCGCGCCTTCAGGACTTTCATCGCCACTTGCTTGTTCTGAAACTGGGAACGCTCATTCTGGCATTGTGTTACGATCCCGGTTGCAAGATGCGTAATACGGATCGCGCTCGAGGTCTTGTTGACATGTTGTCCGCCCGCCCCGCCGGCACGATAAGCGTCGATCCGGATGTCCGCTTCCTTGATCTCAATTTCCGGGATGTCATCCACTTCCGCGATCACATCCATGGACGCGAACGAAGTATGACGGCGTTTGTTCGCGTCAAAAGGCGATATCCGCACGAGCCGGTGCACACCCGATTCAGCTTTTAAATAACCGTAGGCATAGCCGCCTTGCACGATAAAAGTCGTGCTTTTGATCCCAGCTTCTTCTCCCTGCATCAAATCGACCATCTGTACCGTATAACCATGCTGCTCGGCCCAGCGCGTATACATGCGGTAGAGCATCTGAGCCCAATCACAAGCCTCGGTCCCACCCGCACCGGAGTTGATACTTACGATTGCATTATTGGGATCAAAAGGACCTGACAAAAGGCGCTGGAATTCAAGAAGCTCGACTTCCCGGGCGAGTTTCGCAACGTCTTCCTGCAGTTCCTTGAGGGACTCTTCCTGGTTTTCATCCACCATCCCGATAAACTCCAGAAGATCTCCGGAAGTTTGATGAGCTTTGTGCCAGGGATCAACGATCTTTTTGAGAGCTTTCAGGCGTTCGACTGTGGCCTGGGCGTCCTGAGGACGGTCCCAGAAATCAGCCCGGGTCATTTTTTCATTGATGTCAGAGATCTCACGCTCCCGGGCCTCAAGGTCAAAGATACCCCCTTATCTCTCGGAGCTTTTCCTTGAGATCCGTGATGCGGTCCTTAAGCGCGGCGATTTCTTCTTTCATAGTCCCAATACCTTTCAATTTTTGCGAAGCAAAAATTGGGGCTGTCTCAATTCCAATCAATCGAAGCGAAGCTGAGATTGGGGCTACCCTGATTACCATCCAGAAAAAGAAAATAAAAATCAGGGTTGTCCTAACCACCATCTGTATAAAAAAAAATTTAGGGTTGGAATAGGGTGAGTAGTCTACTGAATGAGGTGGGGTTTTACAATCGTAAAAGAGCGCTATGTGTACGAAGTAAGGAGTCCGGCGCCAAAAACTTTTCGCCGTACGCGTAACACAGAATCGCGTCAGATCATCGGATTGCGTTTATGCTTCACGGTGGAGAGCTTCGCAGCTATGGCGAAAAATCCGACGAAGAGAATCAAGTTTTTCGAATCAAAAAAATGGAACCCGAAAACGCTCAAATAAAAAATCAAGCTTATGATCACCGTTAATGCACCGCTGGCGACCAACTTATGCCTCTGGGGTTCTGTCATGGATCATCTCCTATTTTCCACCTTATTTTTAACGGAAATTTTGGAATGATTTTTGACGACACCGACCACTTTCCGGCACCCTTATCTACGGCATTTTCCCAGGTTTTTTGAGAGAATAAAACAAGAAAACTTCTGTAAGGTGTACGACGTCACGCATTTCACTTTTTCGCCGTACTCCGTACACCTTACGCCATTACTCCAAAGAAAAAAACTCCTTCTGTTTCGCGGACGGGTGCTTGGCGAGTGTCTTCTCGACAGACTTGAAGGAAACACGTTCTTTGCGAAAGTTCTTGTCGATCCAACGGAAAAGCTCCGCTTTCCTAAAACGGACACATTTGCCGAGCTTCACGTAAGGGATGAGCCCGAGATGCACCCATTGGTAGACCGTGGAGGGTTTCACTTCGATCAATTCGCTTACCTGTTTCGCCGTCATCAGCCGTTCCATGAAAACCCCCTCAGACCTGTTTATTATCCTTCTTCCTGAGAGTGTCAATCAGAAAAAGAGTCACTTTTCCGATCAGCCATATCACAAGAAGCAGGACAATCAACCCGATGGCCAAACGAAGGAATATGCCTAGCACAAGCAAAAACGGCAAAAGAAGGATCCCAATCCCAGAAAGAACCAACGCCATAACAACGACCAACACCCCGACTAGAAATTCTCTCATCGAAACCTCCCAGGCTAGATTCAAAATAGCAATCCATCACTGCGTCATTATAGTCCCAATTATGACTTATTGAAGTGGAAATTGATGCCCTGCCTCCCTCTTTGAGCTCGTTTCCTCAGGAGTGATCGAGAACCACAAGAGTGCTTTCCCCCTTCCCTAAAACACTTTTTTCGTTATAATGCCCTCCTGTTTCGTTCAGATTTTATTGATGAAAATCATGGTGGGCGTAGCTCAATTTGGTTAGAGCACAAGATTGTGGATCTTGGGGTTGCGGGTTCAATTCCCGTCGCCCACCCTTTTCCTCTACGGTGTTGATAAGGACACTGTGAAGGCAAGCTGGTATAATCTCATCGTGCACCCCGGCGAAATACAGGGACATCCTGATTAGTCGATTTTTTTATTAAGGAGTAAAACCTATGAGCAACCCAGAAAATTTTGGTCAAAAAGCGATCTTGGCCCGAGTCGAGATCCTGAACCGACGCATCCAGGAAGCCAAAAAACACGACCTCTATCCCTATATGCATTCTTCGGATGCTGTGGACGGAGTTCATATCACGATTAATGGCCGACCGCTGCTTCAATTTTCTTCTTATTCCTATCTTGATCTTCTGGGACACCCGAAGATCAATGCTGCCGCAAAAAAAGCCATCGAAGAGTTCGGCACAGGCACACATGGCGTTCGTTTCCTGACTGGAACTACCCGCATCCATCTGGAACTCGAAAAAAAGATAGCCTCCTTTAAGAAGACCGAAGAGGCCATCGCTCTCTCGACGGGCTACGGTGCCAACTCAGGAACGATCTCCGCCCTGCTTAGCCGGAATGACACCGTGATCTCTGATAAAGTCAACCATGCAAGTATTGTGGACGGTTGCATCCTTTCGAGAGCTCATTTCTCCCGGTTTGAGCACAATGATATGGAATCCCTTGAAAAAGCCCTCGGCGAGGCTCCCAAAAAAGGGGTCAAGCTCGTTGTGGCGGATGCTGTCTTCAGCATGGATGGCGACATCATTAATCTCCCGGAAGTGATCCGGCTTTGCCGTAAATTCAAAGCCCTTCTCATGATCGATGAAGCTCATTCGCTCGGAGTTCTCGGGAAAAAAGGCACGGGGATCGAAGAGCATTTCGGGATCGATCCGGCGGAGGGATCCATTGATATCAAAATGGGTACTTTGAGTAAAACCATTCCAAGTATCGGCGGTTATATCGCTGGTAATACCAAACTCATCAATTATTTGAGGCACTCGATCCGTCCCTTTATTTTTTCCGCATCCTTGCCTCCGGCTTCTGCTGCGGCCGCCAAAACCTCCTTTGAGGTGATCGAGGAAGAGACGTGGCGCGTGAGAAAGCTTCATGAAAACATCGCTTACTTTCTCAAAACGCTCCGCACAAACGGCTTTGATACCTTGAACAGCCAAAGTCCTATTGTCCCGATCATCATCGGCAACGACGCAAAAGCTTTGGAAATGACCCGCCTTGCGAAAAACGAAGGGGTCTTTATTGTGCCTATTCTTCCCCCCGCAGTCCCGCCCAATACCACCCGGATCCGCACCACCGTGACCGCGGGCCATTCTTTGCAAGAGATCGAACGCGCTATCAACGTTTTCGCAAAGATCGCAAAGTCACTTGGCATTACACACCCCTGATCCTGAAATATCTGAAGGAGCGGTCATGACAAAGGGTTATGTTTTGATCACCGGCGCCTCGGAAGGCCTAGGCCGAGAATTCGCCAAACTTTTCGCCGCTCATGGTTATCCCCTTGTTCTTGTCGCCCGGAGCAAAGCCCGTTTAGACACACTCGCCAGGGAATTAAACACGATTGATCACATTGACGTAAAAACGATTTCAAAAGACTTGAGCTTCCTCCCCGCTGCGGAGGAATTAAAAACCACGCTCGATGATCAAAAGGTCGCCATTGAAATCCTGGTGAACAATGCCGGCTTTGGCGTTCACGGCCTTTTCCATCAAACCGATTGGAAGACCACCGAAGCCATGCTGAACCTCAACATGATCGCCCTGACCCATTTGACACACCTCTTTCTTCCCGGAATGCTCCAGAAAGGCCATGGCAAGATCCTTAATGTAGCATCCACAGCTGCCTTCCAACCCGGTCCCTTCATGGCCTGTTACTTCGCCTCCAAAGCGTATGTCTTTTCGTTTACCGAAGCGCTTGCGGAGGAGCTTCAAGGGACCGGAGTCACGGTAACAGCTTTTTGCCCCGGCCCCACACAGACGCAGTTCCAGAAACGGTCTAACACCGAGAACATCCGTGAGAATTCTTTCGCGATGGAAGCGGCCCCTGCAGCCGAAGCGGCTTATCGTGGATTGATGAAAAACAAACGCCTTGTGGTCCCTGGATTTACGAACAAACTCCTGGTAGTCCTGGTCCGTTTGTTCCCGCGAAGACTTGTGATACGAGCGGTGCGTTTTCTGGAAGAAAAAAAATAGCGCCTTTCATTACCAGAACCGGCTCATTTTTCCCTACTATCAATTCCTGTCAGGCACTCTGATGCTTTTCTTGATTTCGTAAGCCGGTTTTTCTACAATGCCCGCACGACACTTTTAAAGAAAGAACTTCGGATGAGAAAAAAGG
>JBAZJC010000083.1:0-6720 GCA_041651495.1 Candidatus Omnitrophota bacterium
CTTGTTCATTGGCAGTCCGGAGAGACGCGATTTTCCGTCTCGCTTTTTCCGCTGGGAGGTTTTGTGAGTCCTGCGGGAGAGGAAGCGTCCAAGGTCGGGCCAGAAGGGCCGAAGGCCGGGGATTTTCTTGCGGCGCCCGTTCTCTCGAGGATTTTTATCGTTGTGTCCGGCGTGGCAATGAATTATGTGTTGGCGTTCATGGTGTTCTGGGCCGTTTTCATGATCGGCCGGCCCATGCCAGGAACGGTGGTCGGCGGTTTCGTAAAAGGATATCCTGCTGAACTCAGTCTTCTTAAAGTCAATGACAAGATCCTTAAAGTGGACGATAAAGCTGTCGCAAACTGGAAAGACATTCTTGACCGGTTCGATGAAGCACCGGGTGCGATGATCAAGTTGGACGTCGAACGGCCGCGTGCGGACGCACGGCCTGAATTTTTAATCGTCCAAATCAAACCCAAGGTCGAAGACGCGCGGGACCTGTTCGGTAAGGTTGTGCGGACGAAACGTGTTGGGATTACACCGGATCCTTCGTCGTTCGTATTGGAGCACTACGCGGCTTTGCCGGCGCTTGCGAAGGCCTGGGAGCTCGAGGCCTTTCACACGGTGCTTACTCACAAAGCGCTTTTTTATCTGATCACGGGACAAATATCGCCCAAGAATCTGATGGGACCGCTTGGTATTATTCAGATAAGCGGGCAGGCCGCCAAGGCGGGGATCGCGACGCTTCTGCAACTGTTGGCGATCTTGAGCGTGTCGCTTGCAGTGATCAATCTTTTGCCGCTACCGGCGTTGGACGGGGGGCATCTGGTATTTCTCCTGATCGAACTTGTGACACGCAAGCGCATCAGTCCGGTATGGCAGGAACGGATCACGACGGGCGGGTTTTTCCTGCTCATGGCACTTATGGTGTTCGTGCTTTATAATGATGTTGTAAATCTTTCGATTCTCGACAAGCTGAAAAATCTGTTTCATTTAAAATGATTTGAAAAGAGGCAGGCCTTTACTGACAGTCTGTTTTCTTTCATGACATACGAGGCACAGAAAACATGCGTTGGACCCAGACCCTTATTCCCAGCCTTCGAAATATTCCCAAGGACGCCGAGGCCATCAGCCATCAGCTCGCGCTCCGGGCCGGTCTCATCCGCCAGCTTTCTTCCGGCGTTTACAGTTATCTGCCGCTTGGCTTCCGTGTACTTCTTAAAATCGTTGGGATCATTCGCGAGGAAATGAACCGTGCCGGGGCCTCGGAAGTGTTGATGCCCGCGCTCCATCCGGCCGAGATCTGGAAAAAATCAGGTCGCTACGAAACGCTGGGGGATGACAAGATTGCTTTCAAGAACCGCGCGGGCCACGAATTCGTGCTCGGTCCCACGCACGAAGAGATCGTCACCGAGCTTGTGGGCACGAACATCAAATCCTTCCGGGACCTGCCGCTCAATCTCTATCAGATCCAGACAAAGTTCCGCGATGAGGCCCGCCCGCGTTTCGGCGTGATCCGCACCAAGGAATTCATTATGAAAGATGCCTACAGTTTTGATGTCGATGAAAAGGGTCTGGATGTTAATTATCAGAAAATGTCCGAGGCTTATCACCGGATTTTTACGCGTTGCGGTCTCAAATTCCAGGTCGTGAATGCCGACACGGGGATGATGGGCGGCAGGATGAGTCAGGAATTCATGGTCATTTGTCCGTATGGGGAAGATCGTGTCGCGAGTTCCGAGGGTGGTTATCTCGCGAGCCGGGATATCGCCACTCGCGGGAATCCTCATTTGAAAACTCCCGAGCCGAAGATCTCAAGTCCCGAAATTTTTGACACCCCGAATCTTCGCACGATCGAAGAGATCTCGCATCGTTACAAGGTTCAGGCTTCGCACATGATCAAGACGCTTATTTATATGGCGGATGGGAAACCGGTCGCAGTGCTCGTGACGGGAGATAGCGAAGTCAATGAAAGCAAACTACGGAAACTGATTGGGGTAAAAGACCTCCGCCAGGCGGACGGGCACGAGATCCTGGAGGCTACGGGCGCGCCGGTCGGATTTGCGGGCCCCGTATGCCTTAAGATTCCGGTGTACGTGGATTGGGATATTGTGGGGATCGCGGACGCGGTGACGGGCGCGAACCAAAAAGATAAACATTTTAAAGGCGTGACGATCGGTCGCGACTTTACGGCCACTGCCACGGGCGATATCCGTTTTGTGAAGGACGGTGACCTCGCGCCGGACGGCAAAAGCAAACTCGCTCTTACGACCAGCATGGAAATCGGCCATATCTTCAAACTCGGGACCCGCTATTCGGAATCCATCGGCGCCCATTTCCTGGATGAAAAAGGCGAACGCAAACCCGCGATCATGGGTTGTTACGGGATCGGTGTAAACCGTATTCTCGCGGCCGCGATCGAACAACATCACGATTTAAAAGGTATCAAGTGGCCCGAGGCCATCGCGCCGTTCGCGGTCGAGATCATCACCGTGAACCACTCTGATGACAAAGTTCGCGCAGCCGCTGAAAAGATCTATGAGGACTTCACAAAAGCCGGCAAAGACGTTCTTTTTGACGACCGGGACGAACGCGCCGGCGTCAAATTCAACGACGCAGATCTGGTCGGGATTCCTACGCAGCTCGTCATTGGTGAGCGGAGTCTGAAAGAGGGTAAGGCCGAGGTTAAAAGTCGCCAGACGGGTGAGACCACGCTCGTGGATTTGCACGCTCTTGTTTCTTCTCTTTCCTGATCTGAGTACGACGTATCGATTTTTTTTGGGTAGTGCGCCGTACTTCGTACGTGGTACTTGATTTATGGATTGGCCTAAGAAATTCATTCACATCGATATGGACGCGTTCTTCGCGGCGGTGGAGCAACGCGCCCGCCCGGAGCTTAAAGGCAAACCAGTGATCGTGGGCGGGAACCCGCAAAGCCGCAGTGTCGTGAGCACCTGTTCCTATGAGGCCCGGAAATTCGGCATTCACTCCGCCATGCCGACCGCGCAAGCCAAACGTCTCTGCCCGCACGGCGTTTTCCTCTATCCGGATTTTAAAAAATACAGCGTCGCCTCGAAATCCATCATGGCGATCCTCCGTACCTACACGCCGCTCGTGGAACAGGTATCGCTCGATGAAGCGTATCTCGATGTGTCCGAGAATAAACTCAAGCTTGAGGATCCCGTGAAGCTCGCGGCGCTGATTAAGCAACACATCTTCGCCGTGACGAAGCTCACCGCGTCCGCCGGCGTGGCGCCCAACATGTTCCTGGCGAAGATCGCCTCCGATCTGGAAAAACCGGATGGCCTGACCGTGGTCACTCCGGACAAAGTTCTTGAATTTTTGAAAGACCTTCCGATCCGGAAGATCCCGGGTGTTGGTCCGCGCACCGAAGAGATTCTGCACAGCATGACGCTTAACACTTGTGGGGATATCTGGGGCGTGAAACCGCAGGACCTCGTGGCGAAATTGGGGAAGTGGGGGCTCGAGCTTTTCCATAAAGCAAGAGGGGAAGAAAACCGGGAAGTAGATCCTCATTGGGAGCGGACTCAATTAAGCGCTGAGGAAACATTCCCGAAGGACATCACGGATATGCCGTGGCTTAAACAAAAACTCGCGCAGCTCGCGGAGCATGTTTTTTACAATCTGAAACAGGAAGGGCGTATGGGCCGGACCGTTGTACTCAAGGTCAAATACCATGACTTCGAACAGATCACGCGCTCAAAAACGCTTGCCGCGCCGCCCCAGGATTGGCATATCCTTTACGAGATTGCCCGCGATCTTTTAAAGAAGAAAACCCTCGCCGGAAGAAAACCTGTCCGCCTTCTCGGTCTCGGTATCAGCGGGTTAAAAAGTCCGAAGGAATTATTCCCAGTAATCCAGGGGGAACTGTTTTAACTTTTCGTGGCCTGTTTGAGAACAATCTGAGCTACTTTGAGGTCTTTTTTTATATCCTCGTCTTCGGGATCTAATCTAAAAGCTTCTTGAAATGCCGGAAGAGCTTTCTGGATCTCTCCTGAATTCATATAAGCCGTACCCAATCCGTGATAACTTTCGATTTTTGCGGGATCCAGACGAATAGCATTCTGAAAGGCCTCCGCGGCCTCCTGATTTTTTCCGGTTTGAAGATAAATGATCCCGAGATTTTGATGGAGCGTTCCTTCTCCTGTCGGATGGGGTGTCTTAGTGCCCTTCAATGAAAAAACAAAAAGCTGTTTTTGAGAGCCTGGATGCGTTTTTCGAAGATGAACCGCCTGTTCATAGTAGGAGACGGCTTTTTCCAAAGGTTTTTTTTGCAAAATGCAAATATCGCCCATGCTCTGATAACAATCGAACTGGAAAAAAGGGTCCTTGCTGAGAAGAATGGCTTGCTGGTAAGCCGCGAGGGCTTCCTCGTACATTTCTCTTTCCCTATACGCCGTGCCGAGAGCCGCATAAGCTTGCGCGTCATCTGGCCGTAATTGGACCGTTTTTTTAAACAAAGTAACAGCCGCGTCGGGTTTGCATAAATTCGGGGTCAGGAGACAGATATTTCCAACAAAGTAGTGGGCGATGGACGAATTCGGGCATTGAGTCAGAAGGTAGTTAAAAAGAGTCATGGAATTTTTGTAATTCAGAGTCAACCGGAAACTTAAAAGGGAAAGATACAAAATGCCAGCAACGGCGACGGTTTTTATAAAAAAAGAAGAAAGCTCATAGCTGCTTTCGGTCAAAGCAGTTTTGATTTTCGAAAATAAAAGATGAATGGCAGAGCAGGACAAAAGCAACAGGGCGGGGACCGCGAGATAGCTGAAATGATCCGCTGCATAGGAATTTTGCATGAGCGTGAGTTTCAGAAATCCAAGGACCGGGAAGATCGATATTCCGTAGAAACACAGAAGTGTAAAGGCGCCGCGGCCCAAACGCCAGCGGTTCCAGTAGAGCGCCGCATAAAGAGCAACAACGCCGAGGGGATAGACCCAGTTGACCGCGCGAAACATGGAAACATCCCATTTGGGATAGAAAGTCAGGAATTGCCACGGGAGCAAGACCTGTTTGATATAAAAAAAGAATAATTTCCCGGCCAGGATCATGTTTCCGGGAAAGGAGGGTACATCAAGGGTTCTGGAGGCAATGCTTTGTGTATAAATAGGAGCAAGAACGCTCAGACCGCCCAAGAGAAAAAGAGGCGAGGCGATGAGAAAACTGCATCGGGAGATCGATCCGTGTTTGTACCACACGTAAAGGAGAGGAATGACGGCAAAGCAAGCCGCGATGCTTTTGCTTAAAAGCGCCAGGATAAAGAAAAGAAGCATTTTAAAATAGTCTCTCTTTTTTCCGTGCTTATCAAAATCAAGGAAAACATGAAAAGCTTCTAGAAAGAAAAAAAAGCAAAAGAGGTTTTTTTGTTCCGATATCCATGCAACGGTTTCGACCTGGATCGGATGGATGGTGAATAGTAACGCGGTAATACCGGCGACAGCGGGAGCGAATTTCCGTATCAATCCGAACAAAAGCAAAGCATTAAGGATGTGCAGTGTAAGATTGAAGGTGTGGTAGCCCCACGGATTGAATCCCCAAAGTTTGTGCTCGAGCCAAAAGGCGGAAAGCGTGAGAGGATAATCGTAAAAAATGTTTTCTCCCGGCGCAACCCACATTTTTGCAAGACCCGGCAGGGAAGTGAGGGACGGATTTTTCCAGACGTAGCCATCATCGTCCCAGATAAAACCGTTGGTCAGGGAATATAAATAGATCAAAATTCCAACGCCGATGATGAGTAAAGGCCAGAAAAGTTCTTTTGACGAAAGTTTTGAGTCCAAAATATCTCCAGCGGGAAAAAATGTTTTTATTTTCAAGGCCAGAACAAGAGCTTACACTAACAAAACATATCCACAAGCATAAAAAGATCGCCCCACCCGTTCGGTAAATGCGAATCCAAAATATTCGCGCCATTTTGAATCCTTGCGAATTGACCTTAAATTCATATAATCATGGCCTTACCCCAATTTTGATTTTTATTATATAAATGATAGTTGGGGTTGCCCCAATTTCAACGCGTTAAAATTGATAAGTATTAAGACTATGCCAAAAACACTCTTCCAAAAAATATGGGATTCACACGTGGTGAAGACGTTCCCGGACGGAACGGCACTTCTTTTCATCGACCGTCAGTTGGTCCACGAGGTAACGAGCGCGCAGGCCTTTGAAGGACTGCGTCTTTTGGGCCGTAAGGTCCGCCATCCCGAACTCACGTTTGCCACGATGGATCACAACGTACCGACGGACAATGACCGCTTCAATATCAAAGATCTTATCGCCAAGACATCGCTCGATGCGCTTTCCATGAATTGCAAAGAGTTTGGCGTTACACTTTATGATCTCCATAGTGACAAACAAGGCGTGGTCCACATTGTTGGCCCGGAGCTCGGGATCACGCTGCCCGGGACGACTATTGTTTGCGGGGATTCTCATACTGCGACGCATGGCGCTTTCGGTGCACTCGCGTTCGGGATCGGTACTTCCGAAGTGGAGCACGTGCTTGCGACCCAGTGCCTATTGCAGAAAAAACCCAAGACCTTCAAGGTCGAATTTACAGGACAAGTGAAAGAACCTGTCTCCGCGAAAGATATGGTCCTTAAACTGATCGGAATGATCGGGACCGCGGGCGCAACGGGTTGTGTGATCGAATATTGCGGCGAGGCGATACGCGCCCTTTCCATGGAAGCGCGTATGACCATTTGCAACATGACGATCGAGGCTGGC
>JBAZJC010000084.1:0-6566 GCA_041651495.1 Candidatus Omnitrophota bacterium
CGCTGTTTGAGGCGTTCGAAACGAAGTCGTTCCGGAGCATGGATGCGAACGAGGGTGAAATCACTGCGGCGGCGGAAGACCTGGACTTCGGTAGGATGGCGGATGGAATCGATCACATAATTTTTCTCTGGATCAAGCTTCGCGAAGATCCGTTCGGCAAGGCAGCCCGGCCCTTCTTTTTCGCGCAGTTCGTTGCCGAGTGCGACAAGTACGTCACGCGCGACCTCCTGACCGCGTTTTTTGGCTTCTTCCCGGAGCGCGTCGGAAAGCGAGAAGTAATGAAAGCCCCGGTCTTTCAGGAAATTCGCCGTCTCCCCTTTCCCTGATCCGTTCTTGCCTGTAAGTCCGATGATCATAAGATTCCTTTTTTACGGATGGATCCAAAAATCAGGCGGGTAGAAACGCTGATCGTCCTCGTGCCGTTCCACCAGAATAAGATAATGAGCGTTCTTGCCGTCTTTCACTTCCGGCAACGCGGCAATCTCGCGAAGAGTTTCCCCGCGTTTTCCGGCCGGCGGTCTTATGAAGCCCACAGATTGTTTCTCCATGTGGAAAGCTGCTTCGTCAATGTCATCCACGCGAAGTGCCATGGCATAAGGCTTCTTATCTCCGAAATGCACGACCCAATCCAGCCCGTTCTTTTTACGGGGATGTTCGATCAGGATCGCCGGGGCGAATCCTTTGCGAAAAACCTCAACGCCGTGCCCTTTGTGCTCGAGGACTCTGGAGGCGAGATCTCTTTCATACCCCATCTCGAGAAATTCGTTTGCCCTCTCCTCCGGATGAATGGTACGAAAAATGAAATGGTCCAGAACAGGACGGATACCGATCCCCACAAGTGCCAAACCGCGCGTCACGACCCGGACCGCGGTATTCTCCAGAGCAAGACCCTCGGCATATTGCTTCAGGGTTTGTTCCAGGAAGGCGGGATTCCTGTAGTCGGTAGTAAACGACATTTTGATTTCCTTGTCAGTAAATTGTCTATAAAGACAAAACTTGCCCCCGCTACTTCACTTTGCGGAACAGGGCAGCGGGGGCAAATAAAGAAAACTCTGAATTACTCTTCTTATTTCAGTTTGTTTCCCGGCTTTTTCGGGGCTTCATCCCTTGAACGAGGTGTTGCCTTGGGGTTCGTCTTGAATTGGGGCGCAAGGTCGGCGTTGATCTTGGCATAGGTCGGGTCCATATCTTCGGACTCAACGATCGAGCCGACCGGACATTCTGCCGCACAAGCACCGCATGAAATGCAGATCGCCGGATCGATCACCATGAAATTTTTCCCCTGGTACGTTCCGGGAAAGATCGCTTCGGTGGGACATACACCGGCGCAGAGACCGTAGCGTTCGCCGTGACATTTCTCAGTAATAACGTAGGCCATTTTGTGATTCTCCTTGAATGGGTGTTGGTTTTGAAAGAAGTTGTATTTTAACCGCTGCCTCCCTCATCGTCAATGCTTTCAAATCCGGAAAGCAGGACCTCCCCGAGAGTCAGCCACCCCAACGCGAAGAGGCACGCTCATGGGACGAAACGGGCAAGGTGGCGGACAGGATTGTGCCCAACCCGGAGTGCTACTTCGTAGACAGACGGCTCATGGCCTCAAGGCGGGCAACGCGGTCTTCCATGGAAGGATGCGTATTAAAAAGAACGGGCCACCCTTTGCCCGAAAGTGGATTGACGATAAAAAGATGAGCGGTCGCAGGTCCGGCATCGCGAAGCAGAAGCCGTTTGGAAGTGATCTCGATCTTTCTGAGCGCACTCGCGAGATAAAGAGGTTCTTCAGAGAGCCGGGCCCCGCGCTCGTCGGCCCTATATTCCCTGGAACGTGAAATCGCAATCTGAATGAGCAACACAACAAAAGGCATCAGGATCGATGCCAGGATCAAAGCCAGCGGATGGCCGGGATCATGCTCGTCACGCTCCCCGCCCCAAAAAAACGACCAGCGGAACATCGAGGCGATCATGCTGAGAGCTCCGGCTAAAGTTGCTACGATCAAGGATAGCAGGATATCGCCATTCAGAATATGTGACAGTTCATGTCCGAGCACCCCGGAAAGTTCCTCTTTGTTAAGAAGCCCGACGATCCCGTGCGTGACTGCAATCACCGCGTGTTTGGAATCACGGCCCGTGGTGAAGGCATTCGGCGAAGCCGACGGAAGCATATAAATCCGGGGCGCAGGAATGCCGGCTTTCGCCGCAAGATTTTTCACGATCTCAAAAACCTCGGGGGCTTCGCTTTCGACAAGTAGTTGGGCACGATATATCGAAAGTACGATCTTGTCGCTAAACCAGTAGACTCCAAGGTTCATCACGCAAGCAAAGAAGAACGCGATGATTATCCCGTTTTGCCCGCCCAGAAGTCCGCCACACCAAACCGCCAGCAGGGTCAGGATCGTAAGAAGAAAAGCTGTTTTAAAGAAATTACTCATCGAAAGAGACTTCCTGAAATGTGTATTAATATTATTAATATAATAATTAATTATTGATAAACGTCAAGAGAGACTCCCTTCTCTGAGGGATTGCTTGATCAGAGAGGGATCGGGAGTCTAAAGAACACCGGGCGTTGGAGGAACGTTGACGAAAAGTCGGGGTGAGGTCTCATTCTTTTATTGCCGATAAAAAAAGTATGGATCCAGCGAGCGCTAACCCTCTGACAGAACCACGGGAGGAGAACCTTCTCTGGGTCGACCTGCTCCGGGTGATCGCGACCTGGTGCGTGATCCTGATACACGTGGCGGCTGATGTAATCACGGAGTGGCACGTGCTTCCGAAGGATTGGTGGTGGACCGCGAACGTTTACGATTCACTGGCCCGCGGTGCCGTGGCCGTTTTTATCATGCTAAGCGGAGCGTTGCTTCTCCCTAAAACCGAAAGTTATCGTGATTTTTTCCGGAAACGTTTTGATAAGATCCTGATCCCCTTTCTTGCGTGGAGCCTTTTTTATCTCCTGTGGCGGAAACATTTTTACGAGCCTGGTCTTGGGCCCGCGGAAATGCTCAGCCGGTTCGCCTCCGACAAGGTCTATTTTCATCTGTGGTTTCTTTATATCCTGACCGGGCTTTACCTGCTCACGCCCGTGATCCGCGTTTGGGTCGCGCACGCTTCAGAAAGGGACCTGATTTATTTTCTTGCGCTTTGTTTTGCGGTGAGTTTTTGTCTGCCTTTCGCCGAAACATTGTCGGGGTTGCTCGGCGGCCCGGAATTTCACATCCCATTGCCGGCAGGACTGCTGACGGGTTTTACCGGGTATTTTGTACTTGGGTATTTCATCCGGAAATACGTGCCGGAAAGGGCTGTGCCCGCGGCCCGGATCTTTTGGTTCGTCAGTTTTTGGGTCTGTTTGTTCGGGACCGCCTGGGTGTGCCGGCGCTCGGCCTCGTTTTCGCCTTTGTTCTACGAGAATATGGCACCGAATACCGCGGTCTACGCAGCCTCTTTTTTCATCCTGATGAAGCACGCTTCTCCGACCCTGGAAAAATGGATCGCAGGAGGCGGGCGGCATGCGGTCGTTCTTGTCGCCAAGGCGAGTTTCGGGATCTATTTGATCCACCCTGTGTTCATCGACATTTTGACCCGCGGCAGATGGGGATTCATGTTACGGTCCAACACTTCGCAGCCCGTATTTATGATTCCGTTCGTAGCAGCAGTTGTTTACCTGCTTTCGCTGGCCACGGTCCTTCTGATCCAAAAAATACCTTTCTTGCGTCGGACTGTCTGATTTCCAGAAATCCGCGGGCACTTACTTGAGCCAAAATCCGATAAGCGTTCCGATTGTCCCAGACGACCATTTCTTGCTCGGCTCGTCGAAACTCTCGGAGAACAGTATGAATAGAGACACGACCAAAAGCACGATAGTGATGGCCGCCGCCATGAACGGCCGCAGGGTCTTCATGACATCCTGTTTCCGGGCTCCGGACGAGGAAAACTTCTTAACGTCCACCGCACTGAGAACGGATGGTGCTGCACCGGTGATACAGGGGGCTACCGGCTGGTCTTTCAGGGAAAAAGATGCTCGCGCAGTGCTCCCCCGCTGAATCATTCTGTACCTAACAATGAGTACCAATGTAAGGATAAAAATCCCTGACGCTAATCCCATGTTTCGTCCCTCCTATTATTTTGATTTTAAACGTTCCGGCTTCAAGCCTCAGACCAATGCCTCCGCAGTAATCTTGATAAGCTCATCTACCGCTGTCATAAGTTGTGCCAGCGTTTTCAGGGTTTCTGCTGTTTTTTCGATCTCATGGATGGAACCCTGAAGCGTACCGTTTATCTTTGAAATTTCTGGGGTGATTTTCTTGTAAACCGAGGTGTTTTCTTGAAAGAATATTATTGTCAGAGTTTCTCTCCTTTTGCTGATTTTATCCCTTAGATCATCTAACGCTTTTCTTTCGGCTGAATTGCTGTCGAGACTACCTCTTAACTCATCGATGTTGCTCAAAATCTTTCCCAAAAGTTCGATCACAGCCACTTTGGTCATGGTTCCTCCTTAATTATGTTTTTATTTTCTTCAATTCGGAAACAGCCCCTGCAATAATCTTCGCCGAAGAAACGAAATCATCCATCGCCTCCGCAAAAGCAGCAAGATCTTCCGGCTGCTTGGAGGACTGGGCATATTTCACCAGAGCCTCGTGGGCCCGGATCATCGCATCAAACCCCTCTCTAGGGTCTGCTGAAAGAAGCGCTTCGTAAAGGGTCAGCCCTGCTTTGAGATTTTCCGCTTTTGCTTTCAGGACCGATTCGCCTTCGTTTTTCTTCAAGGCCTCGTTGTATTGATCCACAAGAAGCACGCGCCGCTGTGAATAAAAATCCTGCTTCTGGGCGTAGGCCACCACCACGTCGTCCCGCATCGCCACAATCAGTTGAAGGACCGGGCCCTTTCCTGCCTCTACAGCCTTGTCAAGCGCCGCCTGTATTTTGCGCTCCATGAGATCTTTGGCAATCACTCCGAATATCTCCGAGACGGGGCCAATACACTGTCCAAATCCCTTGCCGGATTCACCCGGATCTTTTATCACATCGTCATTTATCTTTTTAAGGGATGCGCCGAGCTCCTGGAACCCCGCCTGCACTTCTTCGGGCGCGTTACTGCTGGCCAGATCGTAAAGCAATTCGCCATAACGGGTCAGATCATCAAGCGTCGCGAGACGCAGGCTCAGGGCCTCACTCGAAAGAGGCTGGGCGTCATACAGCTTGTCGAGCCGGATGCTTTCCCGGTTTCGGACACAATCCTCGATGTAGGCATCCCGGGCCGTCTTGTTGACTTCCGACAAATAACTGCGGGAGTTGTCGATGACAACCGCAGAAGCGGTCTGAAATTTCAAGATCGATGTTTTGTAAGTGCGCGTACTGGCGCATCCGCTGAAACCGGAAACAAGCACCAACGCGCAAATAAGGGACAACATTCCGGATTTGAACCTGGCCATTTTTTCCTCCTTGGTTATGGATTACTATTTCGACATTTTTTTGCAGGCCAGCTAGTTTCTGGCATTTTATGGACGCCTTTCCCCTCTGTTGGCCTTACTGATTTTTCTCCAGATTAGCAATGTAAGCAGTCATCGCATGATCGCCTAGATCTTCATTAAGAATTTTCGACGGCGACCACTTATAAAGCCACTGGTCCAGACATTCCCATTGCCAAAAGGGATTCGGGTACAGCTTGCCGCTCCCGTCGAAATATAACTTCTGACCCGCATGATGGTAATCCATGATCACGCTAGGCAGGATTCGCGGCACGAGATCGTTATGATTCACAAAACGGTAGTAATAAGACTTCGCTTTTCGATTAAATATCCCCGCAAAAACACTATCGCCGACTTTGGGCTGGTCAAAAATGTAGAGGTTATGAACAGGTTGACATTCCTCTGAAGCGCCGCAAAAGATACCTTTGCTATATTTCACATCTCCCTGTTGTTATTTATTATAAGATGATATATGGCACAACACCACTCAATACTTTCTGTTGTCAGATTCCTGCCACCGAGTTTTCTACAGACAATTCTCCTGATAAATAGAATGCTTCACGACACTGAAAACAATTTGAAACGCCGGAATCCTGCGCCACGTTGTTCACATCTGAATTGAAATCGGGGAGGGCTTCGATCCTTTGTCTTCTTTGGGGGGGCGGTTATTTTATTCTGGAAGGCAGTTTGATCATTTTTCTGTTTATTATGAAAGCGCCTTTTTTCTTTTCCTAAAAGTCGAAACTTGTCTCGATCCCAAGGACCAGCGAATCTTTGATATTTCTTTGCCCGTTTGGATTTATAACGTACTGAATGTCGGGTGTTATATAGGCCCATGGCCCCAACTGGAATCTATGGTTCAATTCAAGGACCATTTCATTGCCCTGTCCTTCAAGGTCAGCGCTGAAATGACCCAGGACAAAACAGAAAGCCGTAGCGTCACGGTTACGGTTCGGCGGCAGGCCCTGATACACCAGGCCCGCCACGAGCTCGTATGTCTGGATATTGATGTTTTCCTGAGGAGCAAGAACGGCCGTACCCCACAAGGTAAGCCCTTTGGGCCGGTCTAACGGTACTGTGGTTTGCTGATGATACGGCTGCCGACGCTGT
>JBAZJC010000085.1:0-6535 GCA_041651495.1 Candidatus Omnitrophota bacterium
TGAAAGCGCGAAGGATGTGGAAGTGCTGACTCTGGCTGTGCGCATGACGGATAAGGCAGGTTATGAAAATCCCAATGTTGTCAAAGTTGTTTGTGATGCGGGAGGGAACGCGCTTTATTTTTCACGTGCGGCGATCCCGTTCTTTCAGGGAAAACAGAATTGCGTGTTCAGTTTTTTGAAACATTTGGGAGTTTACGGATACCGGCGCGATTTCCTTTTGAAATTTGTTGCTTGGGAACCTGGAATCCTGGAAAATACGGAAAAACTAGAGCAGCTTAGGGTCCTCGAAAGGGGCCGTTCCATTCGCGTGATCGAAACGGCGTATGATTTTATCAGCGTGGATACGGAAGAGGATCTGCAGGAAGTCGAAAGACGTTTGCAGGCGAATCCCGTAAGGAATTAAAAATGCCAAAACATATTTTTGTGACAGGTGGTGTTGTTTCATCCCTTGGAAAAGGGATTGCGTCCGCATCAATTGCGAAGATCCTCGAAGCGAAGGGTCTCAAGGTTACGATCCAGAAGCTCGACCCTTATCTTAACGTTGATCCCGGGACCATGAATCCTTTTCAGCACGGCGAGGTCTATGTGACTGATGACGGCGCGGAGACGGATCTTGATCTCGGGCATTACGAACGTTTCACGCACAGCACATTTGGTCGTGAGAACAACGTGACGAGTGGTCAGATTTATCACAGCGTGATCGCGAAGGAGCGGCGAGGGGATTACTTGGGAGGTACGGTGCAAGTGGTGCCGCATATCACCAATGAGATCAAGGAACGTATCCGGAATGTTTCGCGCAACAAACGCTATGATGTCGTGATTTCCGAGGTCGGCGGTACGGCCGGTGATATCGAGTCCCTGCCGTTTCTGGAAGCCGCCAGACAATTTCGTCATGAGGTCGGCCGTGAAAACTCCCTTTTCATTCATCTGACGTTGGTTCCTTATATCAAAGCCGCAGGAGAGCTCAAGACCAAGCCCACGCAACATAGTGTCGGAACCCTGCGTGAGATCGGTATTCAGCCGGACATTCTGATCTGCCGCACGGAAAAGAAGATTGATCAAGCGATGAAAGACAAGATCGCGCTTTTCTGTAATGTGGAAACTGAGGCTGTGATCGAAGCGCGCGATGTGGCTTCGATCTATGAATGCCCGCTCACGTTCAAGGAGGAAGGGATCGACAAAGTTATTTGCCAGAAGCTCAAGATCGAATACAAGGCGGGGAGTCTTCACGAATGGAAAAAAAACGTGGTTGACAAAGCGCTTCATCCCAAGCATCTGGTCAAGATCGCCGTGGTTGGCAAATACATTGAGTTGCAGGATGCTTATAAGTCCATTTATGAGTCTCTGAAACACGGCGGAATCGCCAATGACTCCGGGATAGTAATCAAAAGAGTCAATTCCGAAAAGCTCGAAACGGGGCGTTCGCTTGAACAACTTAAGGGTGTCTCCGGGATCCTGGTGCCTGGCGGTTTCGGGAACCGCGGGATCGAAGGAAAACTTAAAGCGATCCAATTTGCCCGCGAAAAAAAAATTCCTTTTTTCGGGATCTGTCTTGGAATGCAATGCGCAGCGATCGAGTTTGCACGTAACGTCCTGGACATGAAAGGTGCGCATTCCACCGAGTTCAACAAAAAGACACCGTTCCCGGTGATCAGTCTCCTTGAAGAACAACAGAACGTGAAAGATATGGGTGGCACCATGCGTCTTGGCGCGTATCCGTGCCAGGTCAAAAAAGACACGCTTGCGCACAAAGCCTACAAGGTTGATGAGATCTCGGAGCGTCATCGCCACCGTTATGAGTTCAACAATGAATATCGCGAAAAATTCCAGAAGGCCGGCATGAAGCTCTCGGGTGTTTCCCCGAGCGGGAAACTCATTGAGATGATCGAGCTGGAAGATCATCCTTGGTTTCTTGCGGCCCAATTCCATCCTGAATTCAAATCCAAGCCAGACAGAGCACACCCCCTTTTCCGTGAATTTATCCGCGCCGCGCTTGCCTTTCAGGAAATGCACGGCCTGAAAATCCCCACCGTTCCGATGAAACCGGAGGCCGTTAAGGCGGAAGTCCCAGCGCAGGAGAGTGGTGAGGTTCATGCATAAAATTGTTCTGGGGTCCATCGTCTTCGGGAATCCTTGCAAGCTCGTTTTGATCGGCGGGCCATGTGTGATCGAGGATGAAAAAAGCACACTGCGGCTTGCGGAAAAGATCTCGAAAATCGCGCGAACACTTAAAATCCCGTACGTTTTCAAAGCAAGCTTTGATAAAGCAAATCGCTCCTCGATCCGTTCATTCCGAGGTCCGGGTCTTGAGAAAGGTTTGAAGATCCTCGCTCGCGTCAAAAAGGAGTTCGGGCTTCCCGTTCTCACAGATTTCCATACACCCGAACAGGCGAGGCCGGTGGCCGAAGTGGCGGACATTCTCCAGATACCGGCATTCCTTTGTCGCCAGACCGATCTTTTGTCTGCGGCTGCGGCGACGGGGAGGATCGTGAACATAAAAAAGGGACAATTCCTCTCTCCGTGGGAAGCGAAAAACATGATCCACAAACTTGAAGAAGTAGGATGCAAAAAAATCCTCCTCACGGAACGCGGTACGAGTTTTGGGTACAATAATCTCGTGAACGATTTCCGCGCAATCCCCATCATGCGCGGATTTGGGTATCCCGTGGTTTATGACGCAACACACTCGGTGCAAATTCCGGGCGGGAAGAGCACAGCTTCAGGCGGCATGCCGGAATTCATTCCCACACTCGCGTCTTGTGCAGTTGTAGCCGGGGCAGATGCCATTTTTGTGGAGATTCACGAGGCTCCGGATAAGGCGCTTTCCGACGGGCCCAACGCTCTCGCACTCGCCCGATTGGAACCATTGCTTAAAAAACTGATTGCGCTAAAGAAGTGTGCCGTTGCGAAAGACTAAGGCCATGAAAACATCAAAAGTTGTACGGCTTGCCAAAGAAGTCCTCAGAATAGAAGCTCTCGCTATCTCAAGGCTTCGTTCCAGGATCGATAAGGATTTTGAAACAGTGGTCCAGTGGATGGCGGATTGCAAAGGGCGCGTGATACTTACCGGGATGGGAAAACCCGGTTTTATTGCCCGCAAGATCGCCGCAACCATGGCCTCAACGGGAACGCCCGCTTTTTTTCTTCATCCTGCCGAAGCAGTGCACGGTGATTTTGGGATAGTGACTTCCAAGGATCTTGTAATCGCGATTTCGCAAAGCGGGGAAAGCGAAGAGGTCGTGAGACTTCTTCCCCTTATGAAGAAAAAAGGCGTGAAACTTGTCGCATTGACGAGTGTTCCGGGGTCCTCCCTCGGAAAGAACGCGGATATTGTGCTTGATCTCGGTGTGCGGCGTGAGGCATGTCCTTTGAATTTGGCGCCTTCTGCTTCGACGACCGCTTCACTAGCGATGGGCGATGCGCTCGCGCTTTCACTTCTTAAAAAGAAAGGTTTTCGTTCCGAAGATTTCGCGGAATTGCATCCGGGGGGAAGTCTCGGAAGACGCTTGCTCAGGGTTGGGGAGATCATGCGCACAGGGAAAGCCAATCCGCTCGTAGGAGTGAAGACTACGGTACGTCAAGCGCTTCTCAAAATCACTGCCTCAAGAGCTGGCAGCTGCACGATTGTCGATCGACACGGGAAATTGATTGGGGTGTTCACAGACGGAGATCTCCGGCGTCATCTTAGATCGCAAGGCGAAAAAATCCTGAGTCGGCCTGTTATCCAATTAGCCACGCTCAAAGCCCACTATATTCAGAGGGAAAAGCTTGCGGAAGAGGCGTTCCATATCATGGAATTTCTTCGTATCGATGAATTGCCGGTGGTGGACAAAGCCCGGCGTGTTGTAGGCCTTCTGGACGTCCAGGACCTTATGAGGGCGGGACGGATTTGATCCGCCTATCCCAACTTTAGATTTTTTTACATAAGGGGTAGTTGGGATTGCCCCAATTTCAACTTTGTTAAAATTGATAGGTATTGGGACTATGGCCAAACGCAGGTTCTATCGTTATCCGCTTTACCTTTTAACAAGACTTGGGGCGGGATTTCTGTTGATCCTGCCACGAAGTTGGGCCTTGGCGCTCGCGAAGGGAGCCGGGTATTTGGGATATTGGCTTGTTTCACGCCAGAGAACGAAGATCCTTGAAAATCTGAAACTTGCATACGGCAACACGAAAAATCCTGAGGAATTGGAAACAATCGGCCGAGGGGTGATGGGACATATGCTGCAAACGGCCGTGGATTTCCTGCGTTTTGCCACACTTTCACGTGACCAGGCAGCCTCATTCGTGGATGCTGGCGGAGCCTATTCTTTCTGCAAAGATATTTTGCAAGAAAGGAAAGGGCTCATTATAATGACAGCGCACCTGGGCAACTGGGAGCTTTTGGCCGGAGTCTTTGGTCTTCAGGATTTTCGAGGTGCCGTGGTTGGTCGCCGGATCTATTATGAGCCATATAATCGGTGGATCGTGGGTTTGCGGAGTTCCGTAGGTATTCAGACCATCTATCAGGATGAAGCCGTCAGACAGATTCACTTTCGTCTGAAAGCAGGCGAGATCGTTGGGCTTTTACCGGATCAGGACAGGGACAGTGTTCGCGGGATATTCGTGGATTTTTTTGGAAGACCGGCCTATACATCCGTGGCACCAGTAAAATTTGCTATGGCTTTGGGAGCGCCGATCCTGCCGGCTTTTATGGTTCGAATGCCGGGGGATCGTTATAAGCTCCTTTTGAGGAACTTGATGTGGCCGAAGATCGAAGGCAACGACCGGATGGCCTCGATCCGGAAATATACCGAAGCCTGGATGAAAGATTTTGAAGAAGTGATTCGTTGTTATCCGGAGCAGTGGGGATGGATGCATGATCGCTGGAAAACGAAGCCCGAGCAGGTAGCTGCTGCGGAGCTTAAGGAGACAGTGAAACACCCATGATCAAACGTCTTGTTTTTCTCTTTCTTGCCCTTGTAGTGTTCTATGTGTTCTTTGTGCAGGTGCAGGTGGTTATTACCCGTGAGCACAGGGCTGAACAAGGGGCCGAGAAGCCTTCCGAACAGAAACCTCAGAAGGTTCTTTCTTTTTCATTCACCAAGTATACGCCTGAGGGGCAGCGCGAAATTGAAATCGAGGGTGATTCTGCGGATATCCTTTCTAACACGGTGCAACTGATGAATGTAATGGCTAAAGCGTATGCCGAAGAAGTCCCAGTGACCGTGACGGCGGATCGTGGCAAATATGACAAGAAAAAAAACAAGATCCATCTTGAAAAAAATGTTGTGGCCACAACCGATGATGGGACGAGGCTCGTGACCGAGGCTCTGGACATGAGTCCCTCGGAACACGTTGTGGAGACTGATTTGCCGACGCAAGTCAAGAAGGACAACATTAACGTAGAAGGTACTGGCGCCCGGGCAGAGACAAACCTGAAAAAAGTGAAATTTCAAAAGAACGTAACAGTTATAGTACAAAATACCGAGGATAAGGAAACCGGACCGACGACCATTACCTGCGATGGGCCCCTTGTGGTCGACTACGAAAAAAATATCGCGCATTTCAGGGATAATGTTGTAGCGCAGGATTCTCGAGGGAAGCTTACAGCCGATACAATGGATGTTTATTACAATCGTGTAAGTCGTCGCGTTTCAAAGATCGTCTCCGCCGGGGACGTGGTCATTGAGAATCCTGACGGAAACAAAACCTATTCAGACAGCGTGATCTATCTGGCGGATGAAGGGCGGATCATTTTGGGCGGGGATACGGAAGCCCTTTATTTTACCGGGGATGCCGATAAAGCTCTCAGGAAAGGGGTTGTCTGATTATGAATTTGCTTGAGACGAAACAGCTGACGAAAAGTTACAAAGGCCGTACAGTCGTCAATGGGGTGAATATCCAGATCTCGCGTGGCGAGATCGTAGGGCTTTTGGGCCCGAACGGCGCCGGCAAAACCACGTCGTTCTACATGGTGGTCGGAATTATCCGTCCGGAATTCGGACAGATTTTTTTCCGGGATAAAGAGATCACAAACCTCCCAATGTTCGAACGGGCGAGGCTCGGAATCGGTTATCTTTCTCAGGAGCCTTCGATTTTCCGAAAGCTGACCGTGGAAGAAAATATCATGGCGATCTTGGAAACTTTGGAGGTTCGTCAGGAAGAACGCGATCGCCGCCTCAAACGGCTCCTGAACGATCTCGATATCGCCTATCTCGCGAAGAACAAAGCCTATACGCTTTCCGGCGGCGAACGCCGGCGTCTTGAGATTACCCGCGCGCTGGTGACGAATCCGTCGCTTATTCTTTTGGATGAACCCTTCAGCGGTGTGGATCCCATCGCGGTTTTTGAAGTGCAGAAGATCCTTCAGCGGCTCAAGGCTCAAGGTCTTAGCATTTTGTTGACGGATCACAGTGTCCGCGAAACGCTTTCTATCACCGATCGTTCTTATCTTCTTTTCGAAGGCAAGGTCGAAGTCTCCGGGACCTCCGAATTTCTTGCCTCCGATTCCAAGGCCAGAGAGATCTATCTTGGAGAGAGGTTTACTTTAGCA
>JBAZJC010000086.1:0-6530 GCA_041651495.1 Candidatus Omnitrophota bacterium
GGTATGCCCGATCCACCGCATCATTCCGCGTCTCGGGGCGATTTTTTTGAACGGTACCGGGTACGTTAGGGACAGGTTGAACGATCCCGCCTGGCTGCTGGCTACGGCCTATAGTCTCTGACCTGCGGTCCGATTTTATCCCCCGCATCCCGGCACGGCTGGCTGCGCCGCGGTCTGCCGTAACCATTTTCTTCGCGATAAACACAGTTCCGAGGCCTGCCGACTCTTCGTGAAGCGGAACAAATCCAAGTTTTTTAAACTCTGGCAACACAATATATTGGGTGGAAGGTATCGTTATAAGGAATCCATCGTCCGCCACAAGCTCGGCGACCGTTCGCACCAAACGCTTAAGAACTTCTTCATTATCTTCCCATAAGGTATGTTCTAGAACGTATGAAACAAAGATCAACCCGATTGGTGGACGTCCCGCGGGACTCCACGACCTGATATCATCTTGAATAATTTCAACATTGGCCGCGCGGACATTTTTCCGGGCAAGGTCAACGCAGCGCTGGAGCCAATCTACACCGACGATCTTGCTCGTCGGGAAAAAACCAGCCAGGGTCTCAAGTTCCTGCCAGTGCTCCCCGAAGCCCGGGACAAGAATGGTTTTGCCGTCAAGGGCCTTGAACTCCGCTGGTGTGATCTTTGAACGTAATTTTTCAATGGTTTCCCGGACTTTTTCTTCAGGACTCATCAAAACATCCGCGTGTGTGTATTGCCGGCCTTTTTCCAGCATGCGTCGATAGTCAAGATCATCTTCATAGGCGGACACCTGATCCCGCGCCTCGGAGCGAACGGAGAACTTGCCGAAATCTGCTTTTTCCATAATGCCTTGCCGGATAGTTTCGAAATCAATATGGCCCTCAAAATAATTTTTCACTAGTTTCTGTATCAGAGGGTCATCAAGCAAATTTAAAGCCCGGCTTTGGCGGGCAGCTATTAACTTTCGCTCCGTGTCGAGAGCTTGGAGGATACGCGCCTTATCATAACTTCGTACGCGTTCTTCTATTTGCCTTAATTGTGCGAATACTTGCTGATGGGCATTTTCCGATTGTTCTAAGCGGGCAAGAACAGTGTCGATATCCGTCCGCACAAGCGTCCGCAAATCCCAGTTGATTTGCGTTAACTCTCCTACATGGCTCACAAAGTAATTACGTATTAAAAGATCATAAAACAACTCTCTATCGGGATCTTGTTTGCTCCAGAGGTAAATTTTGACGATCGTCTGACCCAAATCCAAAACTTCGGATTTCCTGGCATGCAACAGATATCGGAGATCATGAAATAACTCAGCATCGTACCGCTGCAAAATTCCATCGATTAGACGGCTGTATTCTAAATAAATATCATCTCGCCGAGCGACCCCTTTGCTTTGTTCAAGCCAATCTTGTTCCAACTCCTGATAACTCACTTTAGCCCGCAACGGCACTGCCTCAGGGCCCACACTCTCCACCTTTTTAAAGATAGCGTCATGACGATCGGATTGATCCTCCAGCATCATGATCTCGCGGCTTCCATAAAAATCCTCCAATGTTCTTGCAGTGAATTTTTGTGGGCGTGAAAAAAATACGCCGAATTTATGCGGTTGTCCTGGGGAAAATAAGGCCGCATAAAAACGGGCAGCAATTGCCGTACCGCCACCGCCCAAAGCGTCATCATAAAAAACAATAGGTTTGCCTCGGAATCGTTTTCTGACGGATTCTAATTCGCTGATCACTGGAACAAGCAAGGGCCGGACAAGATGCTGAGCTGTTAACGCCGCTTTATTCATATCATGTCTTTTTAAGTAGGCTTCGATAAACTGAATCCACACGTTCGAATTGAAGAAATTTCCTGTATCCCGTAGAATTTCACCTTTTGCAAAGCCGATTTCCAGAAAAATATCTTCCAACTCATTTATATCGCTGTTTCGAAATCGTACAAGAGGATGCAGAGATTGATTTGCTTTAGCAAGTTCACTTTTGATCCGTGTAAAGGTCAACGGTATTTCAGAAGAACGGCTATAAGATTGTTCCAAGATCCTGACAAAAGCGTCAAGACGTGCCTGCATATGAATATAGGAGGGCGCAACACCAGCATCTGCTATAGTTTTTACCAGACTGCCAACACTCAAATCACTTTTCAATAATTCCTCAAAATCGTCTATTGCCCACGCGCCTTTTAAATAAACATTAATGGTCTCGCGATCCGCGGCAGGCAATTTCGCCCACTCAAACCGCAAAATCGCTTTTTGTCCTTCCGATATTTGACTGCCGATATCCTCCCTGCTCAAAAAGCTTAAAATGGTCGCTGCCAAAGTAGAAAATCTCCTGTCAGGGGCATATTGTCTTACCATCTGGCTGATCCCCGCAACTTTTTCTGACTCATATTCTTCTGGCAATGCAATGCCCAAGGTCCCTAACTTTCGGACAAAAGGAACCCATAGTTCACCCAGCAAATGCATGGTTCTTTCTATGAAAAATGGGGTTCCATTATGCTCGAGAACCTGTTTTGCAAAGGGCAGCAGATAGATCCAATGCTCTTCGGGAATCGTCCCCAAGCGCCATATTTCTTTTTTGCCAGACTTGACCGAATCGTTCATATGCTTCAAAAATTCTTCTTTTATTTGACGATCGTTTTTGCCCGTTAAACGCACGATATCCTGGACCCAAATATTCCAGGCCCCGATATTTCCATAAAAGTGGAAAGCATCGGCAAGCGTCTTATCGTTGAGTACTGGGTATGATGAAAGTCCGGTTTCCTGCACCTTGGGGCGGTCTTGGTTGGGAGTGTTGACCGCTGGTCGCTGGTCTTGGGTCTGATTTCCACGTATCTCGGAACGGAAAGACGCAGGCGTTTTGTAAACGGTATAAAGAAAAATGGGATCTTTTTCGATCTCAGTTTCGCCAACCCAGATTTTTTTGAAACGGAACCCACTTGTGTCCAAAAGCCGTTCCAAGATCGCGGTTCCTTTTTGTTCCGGTAAATGAATATCCTGTATACTTTCCGAAGCAAAAAATCCCGGGCTGCTCGTTTGCATCAATACCTTGAGCGGTGAAACGGTCACCGGAGGAAAACCCTCTTCACTGATCTCCACGGTCCCTTCGCTTTTGACCCATTGCAAAAGTTTCCTGTAAAAAACCTCGGCCTCTCCTGCCGATACTTTGCCGTGCGAAAGAAACTCCGTGAGGCCCTGACCGTCGAAAAAGTCTAAAACGGAAATATGATCGAAAACATTGTACCCTGCACGAAAACCCAATTCTTTCGGAAGATCCGCAACTTTCGGCCCATACCTGACCAACGCATTTGAAAATCGAACTCCTGCCTCGCCTTTTTTCAACGCACCGGCATCACGTTTTCGGATGTCCGTCATCGCGACACCAAGTGCTCTGGCGTGTCTTTTTAGGACGACCACATAGGCACCACCCGAGTACTCTTTATCTATAATGTAAGAGGCGGCTTGGAGTTTTTTGACCTCGAGCAAAGGATAGGGATCTATGCCATTACCGATAAAAAGAGACCTGTAAATGTCTCCGGACTTCCGGACCTCTTCTGCCTTTCCTGACCGAATCTGATGGGATTTTTCGATGTAGCTGCGCTTTGAAACCTCATCCTGAACGAGCCGACGAAACGCCTCGTTCCATTTCTTAAGCCCCTCGTCTTCCGTTGAAGAATCTCGCATCTCGGAACGAACTTGGCTTGGTTCTATGGTGGATGAGCTCTGCTCCTGGAGATTTGTTGCCGTCATCCAGGACAGCTGTTCCGCATCACGCCCGAACGCCCTGATAAGGTCGCTTAGCTTAACGGTATAAATATTCCCTATTCTCCCCCGCCTGATCCGCACAGGAACAGCAGGAAGCTTCGCGGCGTCAGTGTTGAGCGCATCCGTTAACCGGCGAAACCTCAGGAATTTCTGATCTTCCGTCAGTTGTGCAGCATACATCTTCTCATCATGATCATGTGAAAGGTAAAACACCCCTGCCATTTCCAGTGGGCCAAAATCATAAGCCCGCCATGGAAAATCAAGGTTGGGAACAAAAGTCAGTTCTTCTTCCATGTTTTCCCGCTTAAGAAGTACTGTTCGCCCGAATTGTTGAAAAGCCAAGGGCTTATCAAATAAAATTTCCAATGTTGTTTCCGGCTTCATGGCTAATTGGATCTTAGAGGCAATTTGGACTGGCTTTTTTCTCAACTCTTCTTTCCAGCTTTCCATCGCCTCATTCCATCCTTTTAACTCTGCGGTGTCGCCTTCCCGTAACGTTGGCTTTCCTTCCCGAGAATCCACTACTCTAAAATAATAGGAATGCGCTATCGGAAGACGATTCGTGTTGTCCTTATAAGTATCAAGAATCAAGGGGATATCTACGCGATCGCTGGTTTTTTCATACGTCAGGCGCGGGTAGATAATCATCGAATGATCCTCTCGCTTCAAAAGCGCGGATTTTTTAAATGCGCTTCGAATGATCCGAGAAACTTCCCCTTTTTCACTACCGGATAAGTAGACATTATCGATGACGAACGCATAGATCCCGCCAACTTTTAGTTTTTCATTAAACAAATCCTGTATTATTTTTACTTTATCCTGCATGTAAAGCTGCGTCCTCGTTTCGAATACAACGAAATCAAATAGTTGATTACCCAGTAATTTCTTTCTTGCCGCTTCATCTTCAATGTCCAGTATTTTTAGACTGATCCGGTTTCTCGCCCTTCGAATAGCTTCGGAATCGTATCCCTTACTTTGCATACCGTTTTCGATTTTTGCATCATCCCAAACACCTTGTTCCTTATTAATCGCAACGATATTCACATTCGGGAATTTCAACGCCAGTTCGATTGCGGCATAGCCGCGTCCGACTCCAATCAATAGGATCTGCGGGTCCCCCTTCCGCGCCTTTAGTTCGTCAGAGAGTCCATAAGCTAAGTTCAGTTCGTCTAAGTCGCGGCTAATGTTACCTTCTATTTCATATTCAGATGGGTTACTGTCAGAGTTACGTATTTCGGAGCGAATGCGTTTTTTTTCTGCCGCAGTCATCTGATCATGCTCTACAAGGAGTTGCGCGAGCGGCTGGACAAGATTGTCTGCTATAAGCCTTCTGCGTATGCTGAGTTCGGAGACGTTTAATTCTTTATTCATGACAATAGCTTTCAGACGGCCCCAGAATCCCTGATAAAAACCGTCCGACATCGCAGTGATCAAACACACGATAGAAAACAAATGGGCTAAAGACACCCAATTCAAAAAACCACCGTCAAAAAAGAAAACGACCATTTTGTTATCAACGCCGAAATTGGTATTCCATTTGGTATGATCCGTGTCAAAATATCCCAACAATTCCCCTCCGATATTTTTTAAGGAAGCCGCCCACATCCGTGCAGCGAATTGTCCAAAGGCAGAAAGCAAGAGCGGGATTTCTGACTGCGGCAATGATATTAAACGTTGCAGCAGCGAATGCCCGTTTCTAAACTCCCCTACGGAAACTATCGAAAAAACATCATTGCCGGAAGACCCCAAGCGAATTTTTCCATTGAAGTCCTGAGCTTTCCAGAAAACCCAACTCCGGATAATTTCTCCCGGCATCATTTCCGCCAAAGCATTCATTTTTTCGATTTCCTGACGAGCTTTTTCGATATTTTCCCGATAAAAACGAACTCCAAAAGCCAGTTGCTGCCCATTCGACGTGCTGATAACACATTGATATACGACCTTATAAGTGGAGTCGCCTTCCAAGTCGATCAAATGAAGCGTCAGTTTCTGATTGCCTGTAATGCCCATTTGCGCCGCCAGAATCTGATACATTTCTTCTTCTTTTTCCTTCAAAAGATCGATTACGGCCCGCTCAGCCAGGTTCAAACGGAAATCATCCGGAACTGTAAATCGCGTTAACGACAACGCCTTACGGAGGAGATCCGGGTCGACAGTAACATCATTCACGCCTTCCCTTTTCGAATCGGGAAGGATACTCCGCGCTTCAGAGCGGGAGGAATCGCTGGCGGAAATATCGATCCGGACGGTCCCGCTCATCTCCTTTTGGTCCACCACAATGCCAGTGTCATAAAGTGGTTTCGCGTCCTTGGCCATATGGGCCAGCGAACGAAAGATCTCATATTTCAACCGGCTTGGAGCCGATTGAATCTTGTCAGTCTCGAGGATCTGAACCAGACGAGCGAAAACCGTCATATATTTTTTGGCCATTTCAAGCAAGGGCTCCCAGACAGCTATCCTGTCATCTTCCAAAAGAAGTTCCAGCATGCGCATGGCGAACCGGGCTCTTGCCTTCGAGTGCCCCACCGCATCCGAGACCATGTAGTCTTTGATCAGTTTCTTCCGGAGTTCCTCAAGCTCAGGGAACTCGGCGCTGTCAAGATACAATTGGGCCGCCTCGTGAACCGCTTTTTCATAAAGAGGCCCTATCTCGTCCACTTCCTGTGGAAGATGATCGGCCTTTTTGGCATCAAAACATTCTATTATCATCTTTTCAAGATAAGTTTTATAGAATGCGAGATTTTCTTCACGCCTCGGATAGACTACAGTGCCAGGATATACTTCC
>JBAZJC010000087.1:0-6326 GCA_041651495.1 Candidatus Omnitrophota bacterium
CAGAAGGTCCGCTTGGAGCCCAACACTATAAACACCTCTTTTCCCTCGATGGATCCCAGCCCCTGATACACGGCACATCCAAGTTTGTGAACCTCCTCCGCCAAGGAGATCTTAAACGGTTGGGTGTTATCCCAAGGTCCCTGCTGATTTACGAGCGCCCAAATTTTTGGGACCAAAGCTTCAAAAACCTTCTTTCCGTGACCTCGCCAATCTTTTTTCGAGTCAATGCCAAGCTGCCGAGCCACAGATTCAAGCGATCCAACCTCGGTTTTTTGTTCCCGCATCTCGGAGCGCTGTTGGTTTCCAGAAAAATGGCTACCACCTGATTCCCCGGGCCCATTTAAATAGTCTTTTCTTCCTCGAACCTCCAACAACATCCCGTCCGGATGGGCAGCATCCAGAATTAATGTTTTGTCGTCAGTGACCGCAGCCAGGTTGGCATAAAAATTCGGAAGATTCGCTGGTGCAATATAATGTATAACGTTCGAGATATAAAAAGTATCAAGAGATATTTTATGTTGACGCATCCAGAGCACCACTTTTTCAAAAATATCTCTTTCCTCCAGAAAACCCCGGATGCATACAATGCGGCCTTCCAAGAACATCGCCCGGATATGTTCGTAGCGAGTATCATCCGAAAGCCAACTCCAGGGATCTTCCAAAAACAGTTTTAAACTTTGGCGGTCGTTCAAAAAATAGTTCCAATCTTCCGGACGGGTAGCGGGATACCGCTCTATCTCCCTGAATAATTTGCCAACAAAGTCTTTTCTTGAAAGCCCTGGATTTTCTTGAAAAATTTTCCCGATAAGGTCAAACCATTCCCCTGTTCGCTTATTCGCATCCATTAAAATGCCCCATTGAGAATGGCGAGCAGCCATAATGTCAAGATTCTGCACCCCGGATACGCCTATATGGGCTGTGCCGGTTCTTAATTCCTGATTAGGAAGGCGAAGACTTTTCAGAACCTTTTTATAATCACCTTCATTGGAATAACTAAAAATCGTTTCATCCACACCCGTATCATAACTTAATCTTTTTAACTGTTGAAATGCAACACGCGTCAGTTCGTGACCGTTTTGCATTTCCGCGTGGAGGCGGGACTCGAAATGCTGAAGCATGGCTCCGGTAGTGGGCCAGAGGAGAAGACGGACCCTGGGAATTTTCCCTTTACCGGCGATCTTCCGGAACCCGTCTTTTTCTGCGGCAAGTACTTCATAAGGAAGCCCACGAAAAAGGGGAATATATTTTTCTTGAACAATACGAACGAGATCATCAAACGTGGGCGCAAAACTTTCAAAAAGATTGACATCCGAAGCTGTGGCCGGGGCGTGTAACTTTTTCTTCAAGACATAGGTCGCATCGGCCGGGATATGGACCTCGATCGTTTCTTTTGAATGAGTAAAAGCCCGTTCCAAAAAATAGTATTCCGCGAGCCAGTTGAAGGCAAGACTCAGGCAACGGTCTGCTTCACCCCCTGAAAGGATCAAGACCCGTCCCTCAAGTGCCGGGATGTTATAGTTCGAGTCCCCTTGCGTAAGTATTTTACGTTCCAAGCCGGCAGGGAGCAGGGAGCCGTGGCCCGGAATCTGGTATTCGTACGCACGTCCCGTGATACCGCGTTCTAGGATTGCCTGATTCTCCACAACCGAAACGCCGTTGATATCAAGCGGGTATGCGTTCCCTTTTCCAACATGAACAACAATGTGGGTAATCTCTTCCCGTTTCACCGATCCCAACGACGCAAAATTCCGTATTTCCGAGTGTGATTGGAATTGTTCCGGATCGGAAAGTGGCCGCCCAGGTGCCGCGCGCAGCGACCTTTCCACTGTCCAGCGAATGGCAGTCGTATTATCTGCATATTTGAAATCGCTAACATTGTCGATGAATGTCTGGGCGTTACCCCTCCGTAAAAGGATCTCCTGAATCCTTGCGTCTCTTGCAACTTTTGCTTCTGCGCTATATCTTCCAAAAATACCATCTGTAGCCACAAGGATCTCCACAGGCTCCTTGGAATCATTCAGATCGATCTTCTGGATATAGGGTTCCAGAATCAGAAGACCTTGAAAAGAATTCATTCCAAACGCCCTCGTCAGTGAAAGACGCGTTTTTGTTTTAAGATTCCGTAAATATTTCCCCCCATCCTCCACATAATCAAAATCCACATGCACTGCCTTACCAGAACTCACCATCTTCCGTTGATATTTCAGAAACTCATCATGATTTGAAACTCTGTGCTCCGGGGAAGCGATCAGCTCCTTGTCTTTCAAAATGAAAACCGGAGAATCCCCCACAATCATGACATAAGCCGAGTTTTCGTTCTGCGGAACAAAAACCAGAGAAAGCGTGGAACCCATAAATTCATAGCCCGTGTCTGTTAATTTCTGTAAAACACCGAAAATTTCCTTGAGCGCCTTTTGAACATCTCCCGGATTTTTCGCGATCACTTTTTTAAAGGTGCTCATCAGTTTTCTGCTGATTAGACCCGAAACCTGATCGCCGCCGAACCCGTCCATCACGGCCAAAAGTCTTCCGTAACCTTCGATATCTTCGTTTACGAACCTGTCCTCCTGGCTATCGCGAGATCCCTGGATCTGCAACACTTCCGGTTCACTTCGCACTTTCGCCCGCTTCTTCAAATCAGGGTTTTTATCTCCTAATGAAGCGTTGGAACGAAAAACAAATGGATTGTTTCTTTCGATTTTGAAATCAAGCGCATCGATAAGAACTTGATTTCCATGAAAGTCCCCGGTAATCATCTTCTCCCGCAACTTTCTCGCAACCGACACCCAATCCCCCATCCAAAAATCTCTTTGGTCCAAAAACACCGTCTCCAAATTAAACTTCAGCACGATTCTTTGCTGCTCGGACATGCCCGGCTGGGACAATTTTTGCTCGATCTTGAGAAGCGACACCAAATAAACCCCGCCCATAAGCCGTGACCAGAACCGTAACCACCAAGACCCTACCCGTACCCACCAGCTTTTTTCCATTGTCACATCACGGCCCATTTGCCCGTCAAAATCTCTCAATACAGCACGTTCATCGTCTGCTTGACGCATCTCCGAACGAGTTTCTTCGCCACCCAGGTCAACGCCAGACATTGTAGTCGATGGTCTCTGGCCTAGGGACGGATCTCCCCGAGACTCGAAGGCATTGCTTTTCTCATTTAGAATACGAAGGTCAAGTCTTTCAAGCAGTCCTTGCCAAGGAATCTCGATTTGAAGAATAGCCCCTTCTTGGTCTTCTCGATTCTTCAAATCAATTTTGACATCCGGAATAATTTTTTGAAAAAAATAACGACTAAAGCGTAGTCCGTTTCCTCTGCCCCCCCCTCGCAGTTTTCCGGCCCAACGACTTTGTTTCTTTTGTGAGGAATTTTCAGCCTTTGCAAGAGACATGCCGTTATTTATTATCTGTATAACAAATGTTTTCTGGTCCTGAAGCCCCGCCAAAACTTTAAAGGTCAGTGGCACCTCGGAAGATACCGGCCTCTCCTCAAGCCATTGCAGATAAGAGTCTATTGCATTGATCTTAGCATTTGACAATATGAGATAAATATAATCCTCAAGAAAATACTCGCCCCCTTTGGTGATGAGCCTTGCATCAGGATTTTTTGGTGACAACAATTCAACGAGTCTTTTTTCGCACTGACGCGCAAAGAAAGCCATTGGGGCATCTTCGCGCAACCTGTCCTCCATAACGTTGCGGATATCTTCCATGTCCAGATCCACGCTGCCAATCTCCGTCAAATTCTCATAAGGTTCCTTCCGTACTTCGGAGCGGTTCGCGGCTGTAAAAAAATCTGTCAACTCAAGCGGAAGCTTGCTCATGGTGGACCAATTTATTTCATCAAAATTGAAATCCTTGGGGATCCAGGCCATGCTCAAATGAAGATGAGAGGGCGCATTGACTTTTTCTTTTTTGGAAGCATCCGCAATTTTCGCAATGGATTTGTGACGTTCGACTTGATCTTTTTCGCTAACTAACGGATCCACATGCGCGACGATAGAGCAAAGCATCCGGCCTTTTTCATCCGTGACAGGATGGCGTAAGACAATGGTCTGTCCTATAAAGTCATTAAAAATTTTGACAACTTCCCCCTTGAGAAATGCGGGTACCACAAGGCCCGCTTTGACGGTCCTCTCTTGCCCTTGAGCATCCGAATAAGAATAAAGATCGACGCCTTTATGCTCAGATACTCGCGGTTTCCCATTCCACCACTGTTCACCCCCGCGAAACTCCATGCCTGGTTTTAAAACCCACTCGGTAAATCCTCCCTCAAGATCAAAGGCCTTCGCCCAATCTTCAAAAGGGGTCCGCATTTCCACCCGGTTTTTCGAAGTGGTAGAGCGGACAGCAAATGGATCTCGATTGCTGATTTTGAAATAAAGCGCATCGATAAGATCTTTATTCCCCTGGGGATCCCCGGTGATCATCTTGGCCCTTAAATCTCTCGCAACCTGTTCCCAATCCCCCTTCCAGAAATTCCCTCCTATCAAAGCCAGTCTGCCAAGATCGTCCTTCAGCGCGCTTCTTTGCTGCTTGGAAATGCCGGATTGGGACAATTTTTGCTCGATCTTGAGAAGCGACACCAAATAAACCCCGCCCATAATCTGTGACCAGACCCGCGACCACCAGGACCCTAACCGTGCCCACCAGCTTTTTTCCATTGTCACATCACGACTCGCTTGTCCGCCAAAATCCCACGATGAGGATAAAGAGACGAACTCTTTTCGGTAGATCGCTTTACACTCGGTTTTCGTCAATCCTCCTTCAGTAAAAAGCTCCACAAGGCCCTTGGTCCGTGGAGTCCCTTCTGCGAGAATTGCTATGTCGAGTTGTTTATCGCCTTTTTCGCGATTAAAATTCGACAGGTCATTAGGAGCTTCGACTTCAACACCCTCCGCGCCAAGCATCGCGCGGAAGTTCTCCATATGCGCATCTGTACTCTCATCATCGGATCCCTGGTAACCGAGCGTATGCAACATGGCCAGAATCCGATAGGCCTGGTGTGCGATGTCCTGAATTACGGCTTTGGGGTTTCTCTGATAACGTGGATATTTTGCTGCAATTGTTCGAATGTCTTCTTCGGTGAGGTTCGTCACGCGACGACCATCCCGGTAATCGAAAATGGCGATGTTACATGCCTTGTTGAAAGCTTCCTGCGGGCCAAAATGAATAAGTTGGCCGTAGATCCGGTAGTTGCCGTCCGGAAAATGAATGAAGCTCACAGGCGCAACCATTGCAGCATGAGGCCATCGCGACCGCACTTCTGCAGAGATCTTGATATCGCTTTCTTCCACAATGCGATGGTCTTCATCCGGGAACTCGCCCGGGATTTTGATCTCCAGAACCTTGTCGATCTTTCCGTCAGATCCCATCCGGAAGACCAAATGACGCCGGAAAGATTCTGTAAAAGGTGTGATGAAAAACCCTGACCCAAGCGAAAAATAAAGTTTTCTCCGAAGCGCGTATGCCAGCGGGCCCTCCGTCCCGGCCCGCTCCTGCGCTTCCTCGTAGGGATAGATGATTCGGAGCATTGTCGCGATCACAAGGAGTCTTCGGGCGTTTTCGGGATTAAAGAGCAGGTTATAAAGCTCGCGATATTCCGTCTTGAGGGCGCTCACACGCCCTTCGGGATCGATGATAGCAGAAGGTTTTTCGTCAAAAGAAAGCGACGAATCTGGCAAGCCCTCGCTGGCAATAAACGGCATCAGAATCTCGGGTTTGACCCTTTGAAGACCTTGCCTTGCCGCAGAGCGTAAACTTCGATCCGCGAGCCCGGTCACGAACAAACGGATGTCCTCTTCATCGGGTGACAGGTGCGGCGATTTTTCATAGATCGTCTTCAAAATGTTGATGCGCCAGTTCAAGTAAAGGTTCTGAATGTCTTTTTCGTTCAGTGAGAGGCGCGGTTCTTTTTCGCGGAGTGTCTTCAGAGTGCTTATGCGCCAGTTCAGGTGAAGATCGAGCCTGTCGAAGACTTTCTCCTTCAAGAAAAGAACGTCTTCTTTTGTTTGAGGCGTTGGAAGAGCCTTGTTATAGAGAGCAGACTCATAGATCTGGAGAAGCGCCACAATGCGATGGATATCCTTATCGGAAGATAACCGGCGCAAGAGCTCAGCATAAACAGTTGGATCGTTACGTATCGCATAGACAAGCGCGAGCTTAAGAGATGTTCTCCAATTACGATACGGCTCTGCCCAACTTTTCATCAGGAGCTCGAACAGGCTTTCAATCTCGGCTTTGCTGGGCCGGATTTTTGGATTTTTCTCAAGTGCAGTCATAAGATCCCTGGCCGCCTTGTTAAGTATGTCCGCCTGGAT
>JBAZJC010000088.1:0-6323 GCA_041651495.1 Candidatus Omnitrophota bacterium
TCGCGCATCTGAGTACAGTGCAGAACGTGGACAGGCTTATCTTCTGAGTTCGGAATGGGTTCAGGAGTTTCCCTGTCGCTCTGGCCGCCATGCTCGAATCCATGGTCCGGATTCGAACCGGTTTAGTAATGCTTCTCCAAATTAGAAGCTTACCGTGGAGTAATGCACAATAGTAGCTTTGCGACCAGATTTCGCCCGAGTTCAGCGGGGCGCTGCGGAGTTATTAGTTGCTGCGAGCTGAACACCTCGTTGCCTTGGTGCTTACACACCAGCTCTATCAAACTCGTCTTCTACGAGTACTCTAAGCGGTCTCTTTTCAGGAGCGGTTTCGGGCTTAGATGCTTTCAGCCCTTATCCACGAGCACGTAGCTGCTCGGCATGCCTTGCCAGACAGCCGATAGACCAGAGGTGCCGTTCGCTTGTTCCTCTCGTACTAAAGCTAACTTCCCCTCAGACCGCAATACACCCCTAACAGATAGTAACCGACCTGTCTCACGACGGTCTAAACCCAGCTCACGATCTCCTTTAATAGGCGAACAACCTCACCCTTGGCCGCTGCTGCACGGCCAGGATGGAAAGAACCGACATCGAGGTAGCAAGCCACCGGGTCGATATGTGCTCTTGCCGGTGACGACTCTGTTATCCCCGGGGTAGCTTTTCTGTCATCTAACGCTCTCACCAAGAGAGCTGAGAGGTTCGCTAAGCCCGACTTTCGTCTTATCACCTCTTGCTATGCGAGGTAACATCAGGCTGACTTATGCCTTTACACTCTTCGTTGGGTTTCCGACCCAACTGAGTCAACCTTAGGGCGCCCTTGATATCTTTTCAAGGGCGTGGCGCCCCACCCAAACTGCCCACCTACCGAGGTCCTCTTCTCAGAGTTAGGGCGGTAGCTCCGAAAGGGTAGTATTCCAAGGGCGACTCCACTCGAACTGGCGCCCGAGTTTCGACGTCTCCTACCTATGCTCTACAATCAGAACCACAACCCAACGGCAGGCTGCAGTAAAGCTCCACGGGGTCTTCACTTCCCATTAGGGGTCTCCAGACTCTGCACTGGAACGTAAGGTTCACCGGGTACCAGCTAGGGACAGTGGGACTCTCATTGATCCATTCATGCAAGCCGCCAATTAAGCGGCAAGGTACTACGCTACCTTAAGAGGGTCATAGTTACCCCCGCCGTTGACAGGCCCTTCTTCCCGTTGAACCGGGTTTTCAGGTACCTGCACTGGGCAGGATTCAGTGATTGTACTAGTCCTTACGGATTCGCAATCACCTATGTTGTTATTAGACAGTTAGAGTCCCCTCGTCGCTGCGACCTGCTTTTTGCAAAGCAGGCACCACTTATCCCGAAGTTACGTGGCTATTTTGCCGAATTCCCTTAGCTAGCATATGCCGACACGCCTTAGCCTTCTCAGCTTGGGGCACCTGTGTTGGTTCTCGGTACGGTCTTTCAACTCCCTTTTCACGGACTCCTGGAATTTGCCAGCTTACGTCATCACGCTTTCATCTGTTTCTCGCCATTACGGCTCTCCGCAGACTTGCACGCTTGAACATCCAGGCAAGAATGCCTGACATATCCGGAAGTGTCAGTTTTAATGTTGAAAGGTACAGGGATATTAACCTGTTTCCCATTTGGCGTACTCCGATTAAGGTACGTCTTAGGACCGACTGACCCTCGGCTGACGAACATTGCCGAGGAACCCTGGCCCATACGGCGATCGGGATTCTCACCCGACTTTGCTGCTACTGCTACCAGGATTTTCGTCTCTACGCGGTCCACATCTCCTCACAGAGATGCTTCTGCCCACGCAGAGCGCCTCCCTACTAGATCACCTTGCGGTGCTCCGTGGTATCGGTAATCGGCTTAGCCCCGTCAATTTTCGGGGCCCTGGATCTCGACTGGTGAGCTGTTACGCACTCTTTAAAGGATAGCTGCTTCTAAGCTAACCTCCCAGTTGTTTATGACCCAGGACACCCTTAAGTGTTGACACTTGGCCGATACTTAGGGACCTTAACCACGGTCAGGGTTGTCTCCCTCACGGACTAGAAGCTTACCCCCCAGCCCGGACTGCCGGTCTTCTACGACGACGGCGGTTTTGGAGTTTGACAAGAGAACAGACCCTTTCGGGTCCGGCTTCCCCAATCAGTGCTCTACTCCGCCGACTATCTCAGACCAGGTCATACTGCGATATGTTTCGGGAGGAACCAGCTATTTCCGACCTCGATTGGACTTTCACCCCTAGACGCAGGTCACGAGAGCGATTTGCATATCAACATCTCTAACGATCCTCCACGCAGCTTTCGCCACGCTTCGACCTACCAACGCCTAGATCGCCCGGCTTCGGGTCGCATACGGGCGACTGCACGCACTTGTATACGTCGCGCCTCTTCTCATGCGCGCTTGTCGCTTTCGCTACGGCTTCCTCTGTTAAAGAATTAGCCTCGCCGCCAATATGCACTCCCTGGTTCGTTCTTCAAAACGCATGTTAGAACGCCGGCAACTCCTCTCGTACTGCGGCCTTGCAGCCGTTTCCTTCAAGGAGCAGATCCTTGCGCGCCCTAACGCACTATCGCCAGCCAATTTCAGGCTCTTTGCACCTCCCTATTTGGGGTACTTTTCAGCTTTCGTTCACACTACTACTACGCTATCGGTCTCAAGATGTATTTAGCCTTGGAGGTTGGTGACCCCCAATTTCCCGCGCGATTTCCGACGCACGGTACTCAAGACACGGCCCCGGTCTTGACAAATTACGACTACGTGGCTCTCACACTCTCTGGCAGGCCATTCCAGGCCACTTCGACTTCTCTGACAAAACGTTTGGACCGGCTTATAACACCACATCTCCCTTGCGGGATTCGGTTTAGGCTGTTCCGCTTTCACTCGCCGTTAATAACGGAATCTCGGTTGATTTCTCTTCCTGTCCCTACTAAGATGTTTCAATCCGGGACGTTCCCGATCCTTAAGGATCAGTCCGAAGACTAGGATTTCCCATTAGGACATCCTCGGTTCAATGGCTCCATGCGCCTCGCCGAGGCTTATCGCAGCTTGGCACGTCCTTCGTCAGCACTTGAGCCGAGCCATCCCCTGGCTGGCATAAACAGCTTATGCCCCACTAAACTCAGTGAGCGTCTGGTCGCAAAGCTTGTGCACGGTTTCAACGGACCGCCCGTCAATGGCGGACCTCAACCCTTCCACATCGAGTCTGCCTCAATGTGTGCATATTTCAATGGACTTGCTGGGATTCGGACCCAGGGCCTCCGCCTTGCAAAGGCGGCGCTCTACCAGCTGAGCTACAAGCCCTAATTCCTTGCCCAGCTTGATGAACATTAAAGCTGGCTAAATTCTCTGTTTGGTCTCGGTCGACATTTTCAGCTTCCAACTGGCTGGGAATGGGGTTTGCTGTAACCGCAAACCCAAATCGTTAGGAGGTGATCCAGCCGCAGATTCCCCTACGGCTACCTTGTTACGACTTAACCCCCCTTGCAAAGCCCAAATTCGAACGCCTCCGATGGAAGCGCTCTCATTCAGACCCTACTCGGGTGGTTTGACGGGCGGTGTGTGCAAGGAGCAGGGACGTATTCACCGCGTTCTGTTGAAACGCGATTACTACGGATTCCAGCTTCATGAGGGCGAGTTGCAGCCCTCAATCCGGACTAAGATTGGCTTTAGGAGATTACCATCCCCTTTCGGGGTAGATACCCATTGTACCAACCATTGTAGCTCGCGTGTAGCCCGGGATATTCGGGGCATACTGACCTACCGTTGCCCATTCCTTCCTCCGCTTTAGCAGCGGCGGTCCCCACAGTGTACCCGTCACTCCGGAGAGTACGCTGGCAACTGTGGGCGTGGGTCTCGCTCGTTGCCTGACTTAACAGGATGCTTCACAGTACGAACTGACGACGGCCATGCACCACCTCTCAGCTAATCCGGCAAAGTCTTCAGCCTGGCCTTCATATTGCTGTCGGTCCCGGTAAGATTTCCGGCGTTGAATCCAATTAAACCGCAAGCTCCACCCGTTGTGGTGCTCCCCCGCCAATTCCTTTAAGTTTCAGCCTTGCGGCCGTACTTCCCAGGTGGCTCGCTTCACGGCTTCCCTACGGCACCGACAACGGTCGCACCGTGGCCGACACCTAGCGAGTATCGTTTACGGCTAGGACTACCCGGGTATCTAATCCGGTTCGTGCCCCTAGCTTTCGTCCCTTGCCGTCAGGTCCGTTCTGGTGAGACGCCTTCGCCACTGGTGGTCCTTCAAGGATTACAAGATTTCACCCCTACCCCTGAAGTACCTCTCACCTCTCCCGGCCTCGAGCCAGACAGTATCTCCTGAAAGCCTGACAGTTAAGCTGCCAGATTTCCCAAGAGACTTATCCGGCCGGCTACAGACCCTTTAGACCCAATAATAACGGTTACCACTCGAGCCGCCGGTGTTACCGCGGCGGCTGGCACCGGTCTTGCCCGGCCCTTGCTATGCAATGCTTTTTAGGCATCACGACAGCCAGATTTGTAACCTGGCACTCGAGGTCCCCTTATCGCTGTTGCCAGCATTGTAAAGTTTTCGCGCCTGCTGCACCCCGTAGGGCCTGGATTCGTGTCTCAGAATCCATCTCCGGGCTCTTGCTCTCACAACCCGTACCCGTCGTAGGCTAGTAGGTACGCTACACCCACTACTACCTGATAGGCCGCAGATCCATCCTTAGGCGCCGGAGCTTTGGATCTCAATGCATTCCAGCAGTCGAGATCTATCGGGTATTATACCCAGTTTCCCGGGTTTATCCCCGTCCTAAGGGTAGGTTGTCCACGTGTTACTGAGCAGTACGCCATGTATTGCTACATTCGACTCGCATGGCTTAGTCGAACCTCGATAGCAGTAACCTCTGGCAGGATCAACCAGAATTCATATCCTTCTAGGAAGTATTTTTGTTTTAATTCCGAACCAGTCGGAATTGGCTGAGTCGCCAAGACCAATGTCAGACACGAAAAAACTCGCGTCTCCATGTGCTATTATATCGCAACTTGGAACTCGGCCCGTCATCGTATCGGGGTCGTAGCCTTTGTGTTGCGACGCCTCATCGGCCCAATTCTGTACGCGTTCCTACTATTTAAAGTTTGCTCCTCAGCAAACTTTTCCCGCGCCAGATATTGGCCTTACTCGAAAGGAGACCGCCCTATTTATATCTTTCGGCCCATTCAGGCTTACCCATGAATCAATTTCAGGGGTATTCGCGGAATGAAGCCGGAAAACGGTACTCTTTTCGGCAGCCATTGTGATCGAAGTTCGTATTTAAAGGTTTCGCCCCTTCAAGCTCACCCGATTTTGATCGGAGATCTTGGAGGATTGGACCCGAACCCACCACATCGGCTTTCCCTTCAACACGCAAAGCCTATTTAAAGATAGCGCATGAGAATTTTATAAGCGTTATGAATAAAATTGACAAAGAAGATAGTATCGTTTAGTTTTAATATCACCATAATCCACAATAAGAGATCAATAATTGAGGATTATTACGCCTGCGGGAGGCACTTTATGGGCTATACATTGACTGAAAAAATCCTGAGACAACACCTCGTGGACGGCTCCTACGAGCCAGGCAAGGAGATCGGCATCAAGATAGATCAAACCCTCACCCAGGACGCGACGGGCACCATGGCCTATCTCCAGTTCGAGTCCATGAAGCTCACCGATATCGCCACTGAGCTATCCGTCAGCTATGTAGACCACAACACCATCCAGGTAGGATTCGAAAACGCCGATGATCACGCGTACCTGCAGTCCATCGCGAAGAAGTACGGCATCTACTTTTCGAGACCAGGTAACGGCATTTGCCATCAGGTTCACCTAGAGAGATTCGCGAGACCTGGAAAAACACTGCTCGGCTCCGACAGCCACACGCCAACCGCTGGAGGAGTTGGCTCTCTGGCCATAGGAGCTGGGGGACTGGATGTCGCAGTGGCCATGGGCGGCGGCGCATACTACCTGACAGCTCCGCGAGTGATCAACGTTCATCTCACCGGCAGTCTTGCCCCCTGGGCTACAGCCAAGGATATCGTTCTCAAGGTCCTCTCCATCCTGAGCACAAAAGGAAACGTCGGCTGCGTTTGCGAGTATACCGGTGACGGAATTTCCCAGCTCACTGTCCCGGAGAGAGCAACAATCACAAACATGGGAGCTGAGACAGGCGTCACCACATCCATCTTTCCAAGCGACGAAGAGACCAGACGATTCCTAAAGGCACAGGGAAGAGAGGAACAGTGGACGCCCCTGGCAGCAGACAGAGACACAGTCTACGACCGCACCATTGAGATAGACCTCAGCCAGATCGAG
>JBAZJC010000089.1:0-6270 GCA_041651495.1 Candidatus Omnitrophota bacterium
CCATCGAGATCGCGAGGATCCCGTGGCAGCAGGCGCTCATCAGGAATCCGAGTCCGACGGAATAAAAGATCGTCCTCTTTTTCGGGATCGACAGATGCTTGGAGATATATTCCTTCGGGACATAATGGTCGATCAACCCGCCCGCAAAAAATCCCGCCAGCACAGGCCAGAACATGATCCGGACATAATCCAAAAAGATCCGGCGGAATTCTTCCATCGCGGGGAAAAAAAAGGACGTACCAAACAGCGCGAGTGTTAAGCCACTGATAAGAAAAAGGCCGGAAAGGTACCACGGCCTTTTTTTACCGTCCTCCGCGCAGCAGTGCGTCCCTTCGTTCACTAAAGATCCCCCTGCTCCATGTCTCTCTCCATTTCCTCAGATTCGGAAACCACCGGAGCCACCGCCGCTGGCGGGGCGGATGATTTTTCCTTCGCTTCCATTTGAGCGATGTATTTCTCAGGCTCCTTCAGGAACAACGCCTTGCACATCGGGCAGCAAAGGCCGTAACGCTTGCCTTGGTAGATGACAAAATCATTTCCCGAAACCGGATCGCCCGAGACCGGGCACAATTTGTTCCCGGCATCCATGATCCCCGTTTGAGTCGTTTCTTCTACGGCAAAAATTTTGGATGCTGTGACCGGCATCACGAAGAGTAACAGCAACGTTAACACGATCAACTTTTTCATCTTAATCCTCCTCCTTTTTTAAAACATTCATTGCCTTGACCATCGACCGAAATTTCCAAGAGGATTTGAAAACGTATTCTTGGAATCGGTCCTAAAAACAACGGTTCATTCTTGTTTATGGAAATCACTCGGCAAGAAGATGCTTTTTCCCCAGGCCGGCTGGTTCAAGATTGAAGATAATCGTCTTATGCTGTGTCATTTCCGCAATGCTGTACCCTACGCCTTCACGGCCGATCCCGGAATTGCGAACTCCTCCAAAAGGGAAATACCCCACGCCGTGGCGAGGCAGATCATTGATCGTAACCCCGCCCACCTCGAGACGCTTGGCAAGCTTCCACATCCGGTAATAATTGTTTGTAAAAATACAGGAATCCAGACCATAGCGCGGAAAAGCTGCGATCGCGAGCGCTTCTTCTTCGTTTTTGACACGGATCACGGAAACAACGGGACCGAATGTTTCTTCGGCCGCAATTCTTGCGTTAGCCGGAACGTGGTCCAACAGTGTCGGTTCAAAGTAAGGGCCCTGCCGAGTACCGCCGGAAAGCACCTTCGCGCCTTTTTGAACTGCGTCTTCAATAAGCTCCGACACACGCACTGCCGCGGTTTCGTTGATCAGCGGCCCAACTTTTGTCTTCGGTTCACGCGGATCTCCTCCCAGCCACTGCAGGATGATTTTTTGCATCCGGCGCACAAGTTCCTCCGCTACTTCTTCCATGACCAAAACCGAACTAATTGCGTCACATCGTTGTCCTGCATTTTTCAGGGACCCTTCCACGCATTTTTGGGCAGCAAGTTCCAGATCACTGTCCTCCAGAACAATCGCGACTCCCTTACCCCCGAGTTCCAAATGAAGTTTTTTAATTCCCGCGATCTTTGCGATATGCTGGCCGACCTCTGTTGAACCGGTGAAGCTGACAACCCGCACTTTAGGATCCGCCACGAGGGCATCACCGACCGAGCTGGAACCCGTAATGACATTTATTGAACCTTGAGGAAAACCGGCTTCTTCGAGAAGGCGCGCAAAGCAAAGGAATGTCAGGGGAACGGCGCTGGCCGGTTTCGCAACAACGGTATTTCCCGCTAAAAGCGCGGGGACAATTTTAGCCGCAGGAATATACAACGGATAATTAAAAGAGGTGATCGCCGCCACGATGCCAACGGGTTCGTGCATCACGATACCGACTTTGCCGATCGTATCATGGGACCAGTCTCCCGGAATATATTCTCCGGTGATTTTTTTCGCTTCTTGCATCGTCATACGCAGACGTTCTTTTGTCGCCTCGATCTCTCCGAGCGCTTCCGGTTCGGGCTTGCCCGCTTCCCAAAGCAAAAGATATTTAAAAAAATTCTTATGTTTCTCCAAAAGTTGTTGTACGCGTCCAAAAATCGCGATCCGATCGATCGCTGCGATTTCCCGAACGCGGGTCTGTGCGGTCTCTGCGGAAGCAACCGCGGCCGAAATTTCTGCCGCCCCAGCTCTGGGCACCGTTGCCACAACGCGCCCATCAACTGGGCTTGTTACCAAAAATTCACCGCCGGACGTCGCCGGCAGCCATTTGTCGCCGATGAGATTCCTTGCACGCCAACCACCCTGGGGATCTTTTTGAATCGCTTCCTGGAATATTTCAGGTATGTCCATCTTCATTCCTTTCGGATTTTATTCCGATTTATCCATTTGGATTATTTTTAGAGAAAAGATTTTTGTATTCTCCGCACCTTTCTTTCTCCGGATCTTCTTCAGAGATAAAGCGGAGCCCTGCTGGTTTTGGCCCATCTTAAAAATTCTGGGCAATTTGTTTCGCTTTCAGGATCGTCTCCTGCAGTTTTTTCTCCGCAAGCTCAGGCCCCATATTCATAGGCTGAGCGATTAAAAAAGTAATATCCGTGATGCCAACAAACCCAAAAACGGTACGCAAATAAGGCTCCTGAAGATCATTGACCTGCCCCTGGCTTCCGGGGCTGTAATCCCCCCCGCGACTGGCAGCAACGACCATCTTTTTATTCTTTGCCAGTCCCTCGACACCGGCACCTGTGTAGCGGAAAAGATACTTCGGTTGAACGATAACGTCGATATAATGCTTGAGCATGTAGGGGATACCGAAATTCCACATGGGCACGCTCACAAGATAAGCGTCGGCTGAAAGAAACCGCGCGATTTGCTCTTCAATTTTTTCCCAAGCTTTTTTCGGTTTTCCGGAAAGTTCACGCCCCGACAACAGCATGTACTTGCCGGATACCACTTCAACCGTAAGTTCCGGTAACCTGGCCGTCGCAACATTAAGCTCATCGATGGCGCAGTCAGGATATTTTTTTACCCATTCGTCGAGGAACGCTTTCGATACTTTAAGGGTACTCGAATCCTCTCCGCGAGGTGTGGCGATAATATGCAATAGTTTTTTCATCATAAGTCGTTTCCTTTCTAAAGATAATAATCCTCGCCCAAGTGGGAGAACTCCGCATTCTCGGCCCAAACTTCAGGCTTGATGATAAATTCGATGATACTCTCCACGATCCGTTTGTGACCTTTTTCTTCCTTTGCAATTTTAAGGAATATTTCTTTCTGCGATGCCGGCGCGGCGCTTGCGTATTTTTCATAAACCATGATGCTTTTGATTTCGATCGCCAGGGCTCTTCGATAGACATCCGCCTGCGTGGTTTTTATATCAATGCACTTTGTATTATCTTTCCAGTCGTCAAAAATATCTTTAACGTCATGCAAAATCGTGCTTTTTGCGACTGAGGCAGGCTTTCCCTTTTTCATTTTTTCGAAGATCTCGTAATGTTTCCGTTCCTGATCCGACAGCCAGCTAAAAATATTTCTCATGCCTTGGTTCGGCGATTCCAAAGAAAATTCCCTGTAAAGGGCTTCACCTTCTTTTTCCAATTCCATTGCCTGATCGAATATGTTCATAAGCCCTCCCCTTCTTCATCACACCTGCAGCTTACGGACGCATTTTGTCATTATTCCTTGAATTTTTTAATGAGTATTTCGATCGGCTCAGAGCGAAAAGACCGTTTTATCACAGAGGTCCGGTCCTGTTTATAGACCGGCAGCTGCTCTTCAAAAGCTGGTTTATCGTGTTCATAAAAGATCCCGAGCGGGAGTTTTTCAGTTTCGGTAGCCTTTTCGAACGCGCGCGTCCGGTTCTTTGGATCATGGGACGCATCCAGCAAATAGGTGTGCTCCCGGAACCATTGGTAAGTATTGATCTTGTTAAAGGTCAGGCAGGGCTGGAAAATATCGACAAGCGCGTATCCTTTGTGGAGGATGGCTTTTTTAATAACTTCTTTGGCGTGGTCCCTGAATCCTACAAAGACCCGCGCCACAAACGAAGCATCCAGTGCGATCGCCACGGCCAACGGATTGAATGGTTCCAGGATAACCCCCTCCACCTGTACCGGAGTCTTGAATCCTTTTTCACTCGTGGGAGAAGCCTGTCCTTTGGTCAGACCGTATACCATATTGTTGTGAACGATATTGGTAATGTCAGGGTTCCGCCGGATCGTATGAAGAAAGTGGTTCCCGCCTTCCCCGTACATGTCCCCGTCCCCGCTTTCCGCGATCACGGTAAGTTCCGGATTCGTGGCCTTGATCGCGACCGCGGGAGGAAGGGCCCGGCCGTGCAGTCCGTTAAAATAATGACATTTAAGGTATTGCGGAATTTTTGCTGCCTGTCCAATCCCTGAAACAAAAACCAGCTTTTGTGGGTCCGCGGAAAGTTCAGCAAGGATTTCTTTCATAATGTTCAGAATGCCATAATTCCCGCACCCGGGGCACCAGGCAATATCGCATCCTTCAAGATCAAAAACAGTTTTTCCCATTTTTTCTCCGGGTCAGATATTTTGGACCAGTTCTTCGACCGTAAAAGGAAGTCCGCTGTATTTCAGGATCTTGCGGTGGACCTCAAATCCTGTCTCTCGCCGGATAAGCTTCGCAAGCTGGCCGGTCGCGTTGTTTTCTATACAAACAACTTTCTTCGCTTTTCGCAGATAATCGATAAGCAGATCCGGCAACGGATATACTTGCGTCAAAAAAAGGAAGGCTTCTTCGTCACTCTTTCCTCGCCGGTGCAGAGCTTCCAGGATCGTATGGAACGTGGAACCCCACCCGATGACCAGTTTCTTGAAATCTTTTCCCCGGTAGAGTTCAAGATCCATCGCGTCTTCTCCAAGATCAGAAATCTTTTTGAGCCTTTTATTCACCATAGCGGTCCGGACCTTGTTATCTTCCGTGATATATCCGCCTTCATCATGCTCATCACTGTCCACACAGACGATTCCTTCCCCGAAACCGGGGATCCCGCGAGGAGAAATTCCGTTTTGCGCACGAGCGTACCGTTTATAATCAGATGTTGTTTTTATGATGAAATGTTCTATCTCCTTGGGACATTCCGGAAATTCAGAGATGTTGTAATACGAATCCAGGAGGAACTGGTCCGTCAGGATAAAAACAGGGACCTGATATTTGTCCGCAAGGTAAAAGGCCTTGGCCGTGCAAATAAAAGCGTCCTGGAGCGTCCCCGGCGCAAAGATGATCCGCGGGAACTCACCGTGCCCCGCATGAAGCGCAAGTTCAAGGTCGCCTTGTTCCGTACGTGTCGGCAATCCAGTCGCGGGACCGGGCCTTTGTGCAAGATGGATGACCATCGGGGATTCAATACATCCCGCAAGACTGAGTCCCTCTACCATAAGGGCGAAACCGCCGCCCGAAGTCGTCACCATGGCACGTCCGCCGGCATACCAGCTTCCTAAACCCATATTCATCGCGGCGATCTCATCTTCAGCCTGTTCCACCACGATGCCCAATTCGGCGGCATGCTGGGCAAGCAAAGTCAGTACGCCAGTCGAGGGAGACATGGGATAGGAAGCGACGAAATTACAGCCTCCCGCCGCGGCGCCTAAAGCAACAGCGTCATGGCCGCTCATCATGACCTGTCCGACTACTACCGGATTTTTTCTAATATCCACATTGATCGCATACTTCGCACACGCCTCACGGGCAAGATCGATTCCCCTCTGTGCAGCCTGACGGTTCTTTTCGAGAACCTCATCCCCTTTTCTGGAAAAAATCCGGGTAATGACTTCGAGAATGATTGCGGCATCCACGTTGAAGAGTCCCGCAAGGAATCCGGCAGCAACCGTGTTCGCAAAGATCGCATTGCCGATCTCTGTGGCGATTTTTGTGAAAGGGACGTCAAGTATTTCCCGGGAAGACTTTAAAGCTTGTTGCTCACCAACGATCAACGTTTTTTCGCTTAAACGGCGTTCCAGATACGGAAGGGCCTTATCATCGAGCGGAACGCAGAGATCAATACGGTCAACAAAAGCGGTAACTGGACGGGACGCAACGCGGATCTCGGTGGAATTGGTTCCCCCGCGGACACGGGACATGTATTCTTTAGTTCCAAAAACATAAAGGCCTGCGCGTTTCAGGATTCGCGCAAGGATCGTCTCGATCGTTTGAATACCCTGGCCTGCTTCGCCGGCGAGCACGATTGATACATCATTTTCAAAAGTACGTTCGAAAGACACGTAAGACCTTCTTTCTTTTGAAACCCATATCGTTTGCCATGGAAGCGCAAC
>JBAZJC010000090.1:0-6237 GCA_041651495.1 Candidatus Omnitrophota bacterium
CACCGTCCGCTTGCCGCAGGTGCAGATAAGACAGACTCACGAACCTCAGACTCTCGCCTGGAATTCTCTTGTCCGGCAGGCCCTTAGCCGTAACCCGGATCTTCAGGAGGCGCGGTATCTTGTGACCGCCAGCGCCCGGAGCCGCGATATTGCCTTCGGAGATTATCTGCCGTCGGTGGACGGGGGATTTGACAGAAATGTTTCGAGGAACACCGACACGGATCCAACTAAAGATAACCTGGCGTTAGGCATTGCGGCGCAGCAATCTCTTTTCAACGGTTTCGGGACCACGGGGAACTGGCTGAAGACCCGCAAAGAGCTTGAGGCCGTGAAGCTGGCTTATGTGGAAGTAAGCACGAATGTTCGCTACCGCCTGAGATCCGCTTATGTGGATATGATCCGGCTGGAAAGACTTCTCGCGACGAACCGTTTGATCGAAGAGAGGCGGAAGCAGAACGCAGAACTAGTCCGGCTTCGTTATGAAGCGGGCCGGGAGAATCTGGGTTCCGCTTTACGCGCGGAAGCGATCTTCGGGCAAGCTGTTTTTGACGTCCGGCAGACCGAAAGATTCCTTGAAAGCGAGGCGCTGCGTCTCGCGCGCGAAAGCGGCGGGGAATTCGTGTTTCCCGTCCATATGAATGACGATCTGGAAAAAATGCTCCGGAAAGTTTCACTTACAACCGCGGATTACGCGGCCCTTGCCGAAAAAACGCCCAAGGTGATGCGTCTTATCAAGACAGCAGAAGCCGCCAAGGCCGCGGTCGTTAAGGCGCAATCCGCGGTGTGGCCCCAGGTCGACGGCAATTATGATTATGGTTACTCGGGCAAACGGGCTTCGGCTATGAAAGATGAAAGTTTTCTTGGGCTCAATGTGACGGTGCCGTTTTTTAACGGCGGAAAAAATGTAAATGCAATCCGGAAAGCGAAGGCGGATTACGACGCCGCCCAGAAGGCCGCTCAAAGCGCGCGGGACGAAGCGGTCGCTTTGCTTGCGGCCGCGTGGGTGCCTTACATGGACGCGATCGAGAACGTGGAGGTTCGCAGGAAATTCCTGGAGGCTGCGAGAAAACGCGCCGAGATCATCCGGGCGGAATATACGACCGGGCTGGTGAATTTTCTGGATTTTGACACTGCGGAACAGGAAAATGCGAACGCGGAAAAGGATTATGTGGAGAGTCTTGCAAATGTTTTTGTTCAGCAGGCCAACTGGGAAAAAACCCAGGGGGCCACTTTGGAGGATGCTTATCATGAAAATAAGTAACGGGTCACGGGTAGTCAAGTGGGGGTTGATCATTGTGGGTATTTTTCTTCTTATGCGGATGTTCTCTTCGTGCGGCCCGGCGAAAGACTCCCTGCAGATCGTTCGTACCGCGAAGGTCTCAAGAGGGGACCTTTCGGTCATGGTCACGGCGACGGGGACAGTCAAACCTTACAACCGGGTCGAGATCAAGGCGCCGATTCCGGGCCGCGTTGAAGAAGTTCTGGTCCAGGAAGGGGATGTGGTTAAAAAAGGTCAAGTCCTTGCCCAGATGAGCTCGACCGAAAGGGCGGCGCTACTCGATGCCGCAAGGGCGCGGGGTGCTGAAACCATGAAACGCTGGGAAGAGGCGTATAAAATGGCGCCGCTTCTTGCGCCTCTGGATGGGACCATTATCGTTCGCTCGGTTGAGCCGGGACAGACCGTGACGACGGCCGACCCCGTGGTGGTGCTTTCGGACCGTTTGATCGTGGAGGCCCTGGTGGATGAAACCGATCTTTCCATGATCAAGATCGGCCAAAGGACCGCGATCCAGCTGGATGCCTATCCCAAAGAAGTGTTCGAAGGCAAAGTCGATCACATCACGTTTGAAAGCAAGCTTGAGAATAACGTGAATGTCTACGAGATCGATGTCCTTCCGGAAAAAGTCCCGCCGTCTTTTCGCAGCGGGATGACGGCCAACATCACTTTTATCGTGAAAGAAGAAAAGAACACCCTGCTCGTTCCTTCCGAAGCCGTTGTGGAATGGCCCAAAGGTCACCCCAATCCTCAAAAGGCGGTCTTCGCCGTTTATAAAAAAACTTTCGGCGGGAAACCGGAACCGGTCCCGGTCAAGATCGGGGGGTCCGACGGACGGATGACCGAGATCATAGAAGGTCTGAAAGAAGGGGCGGAGATCGCGATCGTCCGGAGAAAAGAAAAGTCGAAGTCCGCGAATCCTTTCAGGCCGGGAAGCTCCGCCAAAAAAAATGAGGCTCAAAAGAATTCATGAAATTGCTGGAAGCGGAACACATTTCAAAGACCTACAAGATCGGTGAGATCGAAGTCCGGGCGCTTCAGGACGTTTCACTCACGCTCGAAGCCGGCGAATTCGTCGCGATCATGGGGCCTTCCGGGTCCGGAAAATCCACGCTGATGCATCTTTTGGGGTTTCTGGACACACCCGATAGCGGTGCTTTCCGGTTGATGGAGAAGGACACCTCCGGTTTGAAGGAAGAAGAGTACGCCTTCCTCCGCAACGGGGTCATCGGCTTTGTGTTCCAGCAGTTCAATCTGATGGCCCGGTCCACGGCCCTTGAGAATGTCTGTCTCCCCCTGCTTTATTCCAATGACCGGACTGAAGATGTTCTGCGGTCGAAAGAAATGCTTGAGAAGGTCGGACTTGCCGACCGGGTGGGACATCGTCCGAACGAGCTTTCCGGAGGACAGCAGCAGCGCGTGGCGATCGCCCGGGCGCTTGTGAACCGGCCGCTCATGATCCTCGCCGACGAACCCACCGGAAACCTTGATTCCAAATCCGGGAAAGAGATCATGGAGATTTTCAAAGACCTCCACAAGCAGGGGATGACCGTTGTGCTCGTGACCCATGATGAAAGTGTCGGAAATGTGGCCGAACGGGTCATCCGGATGCACGATGGGAAAATCGTGAGCGACGAAAGACGGGCCGATGTTGAAAAAGAGAAAATCCCTCCGGAAGACCAGCCGAGTCTTCAGGATTTTTCAAAAGAAAAAAAATACAACCTTGCCGAATTCATGGAGCATTTTAAACAGGCCCGGCGCGTGATCCTGGGCAATAAATTAAGGTCCTTCCTTTCCATGCTGGGTGTCCTGATCGGGGTCGCTTGCGTGATCACCATGCTGGCTTTGGGGCGCGGCGCGGGAGAATCGATCAAAGAAGATCTTTCCCGGATGGGTTCCAATCTTCTGGTCATTCGTCCGGGTTCGGTGAAGGTGCACGGGGCCAATGTGGAAGCCGGGGAAGCGACACGTTTGACGCTTGAGGATGCCAAGGCTGTCGGTGAGGTCACTTCGGTCAAGCACGTGGGGCCGCAGGTCAACGGGCAGGGGCAGCTGGTCTATGGTGACAAGAACTGGAGCACCCGGGTCATCGGAGCGACGCCGGAATATGCAATTATGAAAAATCAGGAACCTGTGGAAGGGCGTTTTTTTACTGCCGGCGAAAACCAGACGCGCCAGCGGGTCGTGCTTATCGGACAAACGGTTCAGCGCGAGCTTTTCGGCAACGAAGATCCTCTCGGGCAAACGATCAAGATCAATCGTGTCGGCTTTCAGGTCCTCGGGATCCTGCCTTCTTTGGGGGCCGATGCTTTTCATGATCGGGACGATTTGGTCGTGATCCCTCTTATGACAGCGATGAAACGGCTTATCGGGAAGGACTACCTCGACGAGATCGATATCGAGATCACAGACCTGGCGGCGATGCCCGCCGCGCAGGAAGAGATCAATGATCTGATCATCCGGAGGCACCGTCTGACCCCGGAACATTATGACAGTTTTAATATCCGCAACTTCGCGGACATCCAGGCCGCTCTCCAGAACACGATGCGTACTTTTTCGGTCCTCCTTGGGAGCGTGGCGGCGATCTCGCTTCTGGTGGGCGGGATCGGGATCATGAACATCATGCTCGTATCGGTCAAGGAAAGGACGCGCGAGATCGGCCTGCGGAAAGCCCTCGGGGCCACGCCGCGGGATATCCTGATGCAATTTCTTGTGGAGGCAATCATGATCACTTTTCTGGGAGGCTTGACGGGAATCCTGCTTGCCGGTGGGGTTTCCTGGCTGATCGCGACCCTGGCGCAATGGAAAATGATCATCACGCTAGGCTCTTTGCTCCTGGCCTTTTTTTGCTCGGCGTCGGTCGGGATCGTTTTCGGTATTTGGCCCGCCAAACAAGCCGCCGAGCTCGATCCGATCCGCGCTTTGAGGTATGAATGAAATTGAATTTTGAAAAGTATAATCTGTCATCATGAAACCGATTTCAGAACCTTCGAAAAAATCCTCCAGATTCGGGAATGTTTTTCGCGCGTTGCGGCACCGCAACTACCGCCTCTTTTTTTTCGGTCAGGGCGTGTCGCTTGTCGGGACCTGGATGCAACAGATCGCCGTGAGCTGGCTGGTCTACCGCATGACGAATTCTCCGTTCCTTCTTGGTTTTGTCGGGTTCGTGGGGATGGTCCCCACGTTCGTGTGCACGCCGTTGGCGGGAGTTTTTGCGGACCGGCACGACCGCAGGAACATGCTGATCGTGACGCAAACCCTTTCCATGTTCCAGGCGGTGGTGCTGGCTTTTCTGGTGTTGTCGCACCAGGTCCAGGTCTGGCACATTATCGTTCTCAGCGCTTTTATCGGGATCGTTAACTCGTTTGATATCCCGATCCGTCAGGCATTCACGGTGGAGATGATCGAGAAAAAGGAAGATCTCGGGAACGCCATCGCGCTGAATTCCTCGGTATTCAACGCCGCAAGGCTTATAGGCCCGTCGCTTGCGGGCCTTTTGATCGCATGGACGGGAGAAGGAATCTGTTTCCTGTTGAATGCGCTCAGTTATCTTGCGGTCCTGGGGTCGCTCTTCTCCATGCGGATGAAGCCCTTCGAGAAGCTGCCGTCCAGCCGCAACCTTCTTTGGGAACTTAAAGACGGCTGGAATTATGCTTTCCATTTTCCTCCGATCAAACTGATCCTGATCTTTTTGTCCCTGCTGAGCTTGATGGGGATCTCGTATCAGGTCCTGATGCCTGTTTTCGCGAAAGACATTTTCCACGGAGGGCCGCACACGCTCGGTTTTTTGATGGCAATGGCCGGCGTCGGAGCTTTGACCGGAGCGCTTTATCTGGCCGCGCGTAAAAGCGTGATCGGGCTTGCGGGGATTGCGGTACGAATGGCAGGGCTTTTTGGAGTTACCATGATCGTTTTTTCTTTTTCGCGGAGTCTGCCGCTTTCCATGCTGATCAGTCTGGGCCTGGGGTTCGGGATGATGGTCCATATGGCTGCCTGCAACACGATTCTCCAGACCATCGTGGAGGAGGACAAGCGGGGCCGGGTGATGAGCTTTTACACGATGGCGTTCATGGGTACCATGCCGTTCGGGAGTTTGTTGGCGGGAAGTTTGGCCAGCTGGATCGGGGCCTCGCTCACTCTGTTTTTCGGCGGGTGTTGCTGTATCGCCGGAGCGGTATTCTTTTTCCGGAAACTCCCCCTGATCCGGGAATGGGTCCGCCCGATCTATGTCGCGAAGGGGATCATCCCGGAAGTTGCAAGAGGGATCGAGGCTGCCACGGGACTTGAAGGCTTCGCAAGGGAATAAAAGTGTTTTATTTTGTGTCGCGCGGGTAAACTGAAGGTGGATTCCGGCGTAGTATTCCGCTAACATTTCCAGGAGAATCTCTCTGGCGCATGTACCAATGAATTTATAATAGATCTGTTTCAACTGTAAAAAGAAAGGGATCCCGGGATGGTTTCTGGATCGCGAAAGAAAAGAAAACCTGCGCCTTCAAAGTCCCGGTGGCCGCTGGCGCCCAACGCGCCAGCACGGCTTCGGCAGAAGTTTGACACTCCTGTCCGATCCGTGCCGGTTCCGGACGCGATTGAAAAAATTCTCCGTTTTGAAGAAGGGAATCCTTTTAGTGTCCTCGGCCCTCATCCCGCCAGGAACGGCCGGGGCGTGGTCGTCCGTGCGTTCCTCCCGCGTGCCGTGAAAGCCTGGATCCAGCCCCTAGAGGGAAACAGAGAACGCAAGCCGATGGAAAAAATCCACCCCGGAGGTTTCTTTCAGGCCGTTTTCGAAAAAGTCGGCAGGATCTTTCCATACAAGATCGGTACTTGTGATGAAAACGGGTTTTTGCATGAAGCGGAAGATCCTTACGCCTTTTTCCCCGACCAGCTCAGTGACTACGATCTTTATCTGATCGGAGAGGGGACCCATCACCGGAGTTACGAAAAATTCGGAAGTCATCTCTTGA
>JBAZJC010000091.1:0-6201 GCA_041651495.1 Candidatus Omnitrophota bacterium
GCATTGAATGTCTCAGGGGTCTTTCTGCGCGGATCCAGAATCTACGTGAACGCATTGTCGCCGGGGGAGAGGAATGCCTGATGGATGGAGAGGAAAACGAACTTCTGCGTCTCGAACGGAAACGGGAGGCACTGATTTCAGGGAGGAATCTATGCGGAAAACTTTGACGGAAAAAAGGCACAAAAAGCTGCTCAGTATGCACCTGGCTCTTGAAAAGGAAATCCGCTGGCGCAGCAGGTTTGGCTACGGAAGGGCTCTGGAAATTTTGGAGGCTATGCATGAGCTTTTGACCCAGCGAGGTTCATGGGAGAAGAAAAGATAGTTCGCATTTAGTAATCTGAAAAAGGAAAAAAGGGGTGGTGTTCCTGCATAGGGATACTGCCCCTTTTTGTGACGCCAGAAAAGGAGGTATTTCGATGCTTTCGAGAGAAGAATTACTGGAAACGGTGAATGACTTAAACAGTCAAAATGCCGGTCGCCAAGTTGGCTCTATCAGCGGTTACCGGGATCAGTGGTTTATCGGGGGTTCTATCTATAAGGATCACGAGAACGGTCAGGAGCTGTTGCTTCATTTTTGCCAGGGCCGGAATGTCGGCCGGATCAATTTTAACGGAGGCTACACGGTGAATTTGAATGTAACGGATTGCAAAACTCGTGGTGACATTTTCAAGGAATTCGAGCTGTTGGATCATCACAAGCGCCGCGAGAAAGAAAAGGCTGAGGAGAGAAGGGCAAAGCTCGAGGTCAGATGCACGCATTGCGTCAATTATCTCGGGAGACTCACCCGGAATTGCGCGCCCTCAGATTCCTGCGGATACAAACGGATTCGAAAGCGAAAAGAAACAAGCAGAAAAATAGACGAGCCTCTTGTTGAAACGATTTTGGCCTGAATCACAAATCTATCTCAAAAACCCGTTCACAAAGTTACTAACCAGAATCAAAGGCAGGGGTGTTCTCACGCTCCTGCCTTAAGGAGAAAATTCAATGGAATACCCAAAACGCGAAACGCTTCAATCGGAGCTTTTTGAAGATCTGAAAAAGACACTTCTTGAATATCACCAAGGGCTCTTTGATTCGAAAAAGGAGAACGAGGGGGACCTTCTTGTTAAGAAACTCTATCTTGATCCTCAAGAGGGCTGTGTCCCCGACGAGTTCATCGGTGAGGAGCTTCTCTACGCCGTTAAATCCAAATTCTACGGATTTTTCAGCGTCATTCGGGATAAGGTTCATGCCGAGTATTTAGAAAAAAAGAAAATCTCCTATCCCTCCATTTCAATTTCCATCGATCCTTCCTACGAGGATGTCACGAGCGTCGTCGTTTCCTTTCAAAACGCCGTGATCTGCGAATATAACGCGAAGGCCTGGAATTTTGTGTGGTCGACCGTTGCCGAGCTTCAAAAGGAGATGGCAGATCTCTTTTACCAGATGAGGGACCGGCTCAATCAGTATTTTGTCGAAGGAATCCGCTACACCAAAGAAAAATGATCGTAAACCCAGTCACTGAGGAGGCAATCCCATGAAGAAAATCTATACGAAACTTGAAAGCGTCCATGTGCTTACAGATCCCGAAGATCTCACGGATCTCAGGCTCGATTCCTGCGCGGTCGCAAGAAAAGACGGCCAGGTTTATATATGCCCGCTTGAAAGTTTGCACGAAAAAAGAGTCGAGGGCTACCGCAACTCCGGATTTTCCGAGCCTGTTTTTGGCTTTAATGATGAAAAATGCGAAAAGTTTCTCATCATTAACGGCGAACGGAAGAACGGAAAATTCTGTGATTTCTGCAAAGATCGCTTGAACGGAATCACGGGCAACTGTTTCAATCACAGCATGAAACGAGGAGGGTGTTCTTTTAGCCCGGCAAAGGCGCTTGGAAGATTCAATATTTCCCTAGGCGGGTGGCGGTATTTTAAGCCGTCACGAGTCAATAAATACTCGCCTTTCAAAAAACCCTGGAACGCGAATTACATCCGCCTCGATACCAAGGTGATTAACCGGAACAAAAGGGCTGTTGCCGTTCGAAACGATTTTGGGAACCAGCTTACGAAGAAAAAGGAAAAGTATTGTTCCCGCTGCATCTTTAAAGGCCGCTGCTTGATGAATAGCGTCAGGATCGCGGAGCGGTGCATGGAAACTGACGAGGAAACGCAAAAACGCTGCATTCAAAGCATCCAGGAAAAGTTTGGCGGCGTTGACGAGTTCTTGAACCGGCTGGCCTATTGCGGGAAAAAGATCATTTGCCGTCCGAAAGGTGAAAAGCGAAGAACACAGTGGATCATTACGAAACCAGTGGGTCGGAATAAGTTTCTGATCCGTAAACACTGTAAACCTTTCAAGAAGGCCATTATTTCCCGAAAGAGGGTCGAGAAAAATGTGCTCCCTGAAGCCCTTCCCTTGATGAACCGGGAAAAAATAGCGGCGATGGCCTGGTATTTTTTCGGGAAATATTGCGCCAAAGACCAGGATGCCTACCATGGCTATCGCGGGAGGACCATTCGGATAATGTCCGTTATTGCCATTCCGCAGGGAATCGATGTCAGTTATTTCCCGTATGGCTGGGGGAGCCCACAGTCTAGGGAGAAGAGATTGGAATCGTTTAATGACGTGGTCAGCTTCGGTTAATTTCACATTCAAACAAAGGAGACGAATATGAGAAAAGTCTATACCAAGTTGGACAAGACCTATGTTTTTCCGGACGCCGCAAATCTCAGGACCTTAAAGCCTGAGTCGTGCGCCGTGAAGATCATTGATAAGAAGCCGTGTGTCATCCCGCTAAGAGAACTTCAAGGCACTCAGGTGGAGAATGGAGGGCGGGACGACTATTCTCCGGTGTGGGGTTATCAAAGCGATAAAAATAAACCTCACATCCTCATCAATGGGCAGAAGAAACGGTCAAAGTTTTGTGATTTCTGTAAGGACCGTTTGAACGGCATTACGGGTAACTGTTTGAATAAGGATATAAAACCCACAGGCTGTTCTTTCCAGCCGTTCGATGAATTGAAACCATTCGAGATCGACCTGGGTGGCTGGGAGAAACTCCGGCCGATTGATCTGAATCGGGATACGGCTTTTTTCAAGCCGTCTTTCACTGAAATCGCGTTTGATCCCAAGATCATAAAGCGAAACAAAAAAATCCGGCGTATCGCCAGGCATTTGCCGCAATATCAGGAGGAGAAGATCGAAAAGTACTGTTCCCGTTGTATTTACCAGGGGACTTGTTACCTCAGGAGCTGGAAAATCGTGGAGCATTGCATGGTGACTGAGGAAGAGATGGTCAAACGATGTCTGGGGCGAATCCGCAGACGATACGGAAGTATCGATGAATATCTGAAGATGCTCGCCTATGGGGGCGGCAAAGTGATGTGCCAACCCCGGAGTTATGTTCAGGAATCGGAGTGGAGAGTTTCGCAGCCGTTCAGCAAAACACACTATGAGATCCTGAAGCCCTTTAACTCCTTCAGCGGAACAAAAATTGCAAGGAATGTCGTTGAACGCCAGGTAACGCCCCGCGTGATACCCAAAGTGAACCCTGAGAAAATCGCGGCTCTCGCGTGGCATTACCTGGACCATTATCACTATCACCGGCTATGGGTTTCACTGAAACCGGAAGGAATTGAAGCCACGCATCATGTGGGCGGACCCTATCGTTTTTTCCGCGCCGAGACTTTCACTTCCTTCAACGAGATCCATTACTTCTTCAATCGTTAATCCATCCACCCGCTTTTAAATCCAAACCCGTAACCAAAAACCAAGGGAGAGAACCGTCCATGAATACCGTCGATTTAGTCAAGGTGCTTCAACAATGTTTCAAAGCGAATGTAACGCCGCTCGTCTGGGGCCAGCACGGGATCGGAAAAAGCCAGATCGTGCAGACTCTTGCGGAGGAAATGAAGTACGAATGTGTGGATCTGCGGCTTGGTCAGATGGAAGTAGGGGACCTGATCGGACTTCCTTCAAAAGAAGACGGAAGGACCGTATGGCTCAAGCCTTCCTGGTTTCCCAAGGAAGGAAGCGTCGGGATCCTTTTCCTCGATGAGCTGAATCGCGCGCGCCTTGACGTGCTTCAGGCCATCTTTCAGCTCGTGTTGGAGAAAAAACTGCACACCCATCACCTTCCTGAGGGCTGGAGGGTCGTATGCGCCTCGAACCCATCCGGAAGTGATTATTTCGTGAACGAGCTCGATCCGGCGCTGCTGGACCGGTTCCTTCATATTCAGTTCCGGCCGGAGCCGAACGAGTGGATCGGGTGGGGAAAGGATACTGGCAAGATCCGGGAGGAGATCCTGGACTTGATCGCGCGTTACCATCATCTGCTCGGGAACCCGTCAAACGATCTTCCGCTCGAAGTGCTTCCTTCCCCGAGATCGTGGGAGATGCTTTCAAGAATGCTGAACGGCCTTGAAGACCGGCTTTGGCTGCAATGCGCCATGGGTCTTGTCGGCAAGGAGGCGGCTATCGCGTTCATCGAGAGCCTGAAAAAAGATCAGGAGGTTCCCATAAAAGCGGAGGAGATCCTTTCGGATTACGGGAAGGCCAAGGCACGCGTCAAAAAATATTCAAGCGGGAAAAAGGCGCGGCTTGATCTACTGAGAATCACGGGCGACGAGATTTTAAGGATTTTGGCGAAAGAAGGAAAAGCAAAGGCGTTGAGCGGCCAGCAGAAATCCAATCTCGTGGATTTTCTCGATGACCTTCCGGTAGACCTCGCGTTTGCGATGGTGAAAGAACTGGTGAAAATCCCGGAGGTGAGTGCTCTCCTGCATCAACAGGAGAAATTCACGGAAAAGCTCGCTCAGGCAGCACAAGCAGTCTAAACGCACTTCACAAAAGAATAAGGGCGGGGAGAACTTCGGTTTTCTCCGCTTTTTTTCCGTCCAAACACGGTTACGAGGAGGTTCTACCCATGGGGTATTACACGGATTTCACAGGAAGCATCGATCTTCCGGGTCTATCCGGGAAGGACGGGAAACGTCTTGAAAATATTCTGCACAGGCGCTTCCCGGACTTTTCAAATGAGAGCCGCATTGAAAAGAACAAGGACGGATACCGGCTCGAAATCTTTGCCAGTTGGAAAAACTACCACGAAGAATTCCAGAGGTTCGTGATGGCGATCGTCCGGGCATTTCCAAAATGCGCGACGGGATGGATCGATGCCAGTGGCGAAGAGCGGGACGATAACTGGGCTCTTGAGATCAGTAAAGGGAAGGTCATGTTTATAACTTATGAACAGGTCATCAAAGATACAACGGTCTTCTTTGATGCCAAAGGAGGAAGACATCATGATTGAGGAAATGGTCGTATCACTTGTGCAAACCAAACCGTTTTACGCGCATTTCATTCAGCAAATGAACCGGATCGAGACAGAGAAGGTTCCGACTCTGGGAGTGAATATCACGGAGCGGATCAATCTCTATTTCAATCCGAAATTTCTGGAAGGTCTCAAATTTGACGAGCGTGTCGCATGTCTGGAGCATGAGGTGCTTCATCTTTTGCACCTTCATCTCTTTCGCGGCGATGGGAAGAATCACGGGATTTTTAATATTGCCTGTGATCTTGCCATCAACACCTTCATCAGAAATCTTCCAAGAATAGCTCTTTTGCCCAAACTCTTCGGGTTTGAAGACGGGCAAACCGCGGAGTGGTACTACAAGAAGCTCAATGAGAACGCTGAAAAACTTCAGGCCAAGATCGCGAAAGCAGGTGGCTCTATGCTTGACGATCATAGCCTCTGGGGGGATTCGGTAGAAGATCCGCAGTATCAGCAGGAATTCCTGAGAAGAGCCGTCAAAATCTCGCTTGATGAGACGCAGGATTACGGCTCTCTCCCGGGGGACATGTGTGAGCAGTTGAAGGAATTCCTGAAAGGTCCGGGCGTCAATTGGAAGAGCATCCTCGAAAGGTTCTTGATCCGCGCGACGCTTGTGAGATCGATTTCTTCAAGAAAACGACCGAACCGGCGCTTCGAGGAATTTCCCGGCCAGAGGATCGAGCAAAAGCTCAAGCTCTTGATCGGGCTTGATACGAGCGGCAGCGTCGGTGACCGGGAGCTCGCGCTTTTCTTTTCGGAGATTGAAAAGATCAAGGCGCTTGGCATGGAGATCACAGTAGCGGAATGTGACGCGAAAGTCGGCAATGTTTACCGCTACAAATCCCGGCCCAAAGCTGTGTCGGGGCGAGGCGGAACGAGCTTTAAACCCATCTTT
>JBAZJC010000092.1:0-6084 GCA_041651495.1 Candidatus Omnitrophota bacterium
TGGGCAACCGATAGGGCTCGTGCTCGACATCGGAGGCTACTATAAGAACGTGATCACACTTGCTCCGTCACTCGAGATCCGGGAAGAAGAAATCGACCGGGCCGCGTACCTTTTGGATCAGCTCATTACCCGGGCAAAAACAAAATAACAAGAAATAAGGAATGCGTTGCTCCAGTTATTCCCTCCTGTAGGGCACATTTAAATGTGCCCTACGGAAGAGAGGATAGAGCGAATATCTCTCAGGAAACCGGAACAATGCATAAGGACTATGGCAGTTAAATTCTGTTTTCGTTTACCACGGCAATCTTCGTCTCCAGTCCTGACAAATGGATTGGAATACAAGGCCGAGCCTTCGCAGGCGACGGTCCTTTTGATCCATGGCTTGACCGGCACAACGAATGAAATGAAGGGCCTGGCCAATTTTTTTTACCGAAGAGGCTATTCGGTCCTTTGTCCAAGACTTGCCCATCACGGGGAGCCGCTTCACATTCTGAAACGGGCCAAGTGGCAGGAGTTTTACCGGTCGGTCAAAGAGGCACTTTCGAAGATTCCTTCGGACCAGAAAGTGTTCACGGCCGGCCTTTCCATGGGTGCGTTGCTTGCTCTTTTGCTGGCCGAGGAATTCCCGGAACGGATTTCGGGTGTGACCGGTCTTTCCCCGACGCTTTTCTATGACGGATGGAATATCCCCTGGAGCCATTGTCTTTTGCCGCTCGCGTATTACACCCCCATCCGTTATTTCGCCTATTTCAAGGAGGAGCCGCCCTACGGAATCAAGAATGAGCGTATTCGCAGCAGGGTCCATGAGTATTATAAAAACGCCTCACTCGCCGATGTTTCGGAAGCGGCGCAATACGGATATCCGTATTTTCCGGTGACGCTTCTCTGTGAATTACATCTGCTGATCCGGGAGCTGATGAAAAAAATGTCCCGCATAACCGCCCCTGTTCAGCTGATCCAGGCTTCGGAAGACGATATGACCAGCGTCAGGAATTCGCAGTTTATTTACGATCACGTTGCCTCGACCCGGAAAGAGATCGTACTCCTGCACGACTCGTATCATGTCATCACAGCCGACCAGGAACGGAGAACAGTGGCCCAGAAGATGAACGAGTTTTTTTGCCGTATCCAGGGCGTGCAACCAGGCGAAGCACTCAACGGGAAAGAGGAAGAGGAGAGGGAGGAGGACGCGTGCCGTCCTGCGTAAAAAAAAACAAGTCTCCCATAGTTTTTCTTGATTTCGACAACACGATCACCAGTCTGGACGTTCTTGATGCCGTGATCGGGAAATTCTCCGTCGACCAGAAGTGGATGGTTTACGAGGAAGCCTGGAAAGAAGGGAAGATCGGATCGCGGCAATGCCTCGAGGCGCAACTGCGGTCGGTCCGCGTAACTCGCGCGGAACTTGTAAAGTATGTGCGGCAAATTCCTCTGGACCCCTTCGCTTTGAGACTTTTTAAAACACTTCGCCGGCAGCACATCCCCTTTATCATTGTCAGCGACAGTTTCACCGTGATCATCCGGACCATCCTGCGTTATCACGGGATCCATCAGGCCAAAGTTTTTGCCAATGAACTGGGATTTAAAAAAGACCGGCTCATTCCCTCGTTTCCCTATCACTCCAAGGATTGCCGCCGGCGCTGCGCTCATTGTAAAAAGATCCATGTTCTGGAACATAAGGACAAAACGACGATCTATGTCGGGGACGGCCTCTCGGACGTTTGTCCGGCGCTTGAAGCGGATATTGTTTTTGCCAAGGACAGCCTCGCGAGCCATCTTGAGGCGGAAAGAAAATTCCATACCGCGTTCTGCGATCTTGGAGATATCTGCGCGTTTTTTGAACGCACAAAACGAAAAACCCCCTGATGAAAGTCTATGCCTGATAACTTATCGGCGGGGTTAACCGTGACGGCGCCTGAAAAACGGAGGAACGGAAACACCGGCTTGCACACGGAAATCATCACGGACATTACGCGGGTTTCTCCCGAAGCATGGTCCCGGGTCTATCCACAGGTCTTCGAAAGCTACCATTTCTTCAAGACCCTTCAGGAATCGGGACTTGAACAATTCGAATGGTACTACGTTCTTGTCTATGACGCCGAAGAGCTTGTGGGCATTGCCCCTTGTTTTTTGATGCATTATCCTCTCGATACCACGATCCAGGGCCCGATAAAATCCGTCCTTCTGAAGATCAAAAAAAAATCCCCGAATTTTATGGAATTGAGGGCCCTGGTGTGCGGACTGCCGATGGGACAGGGGAGAATCGGCGTCGTCAGGGATGCCGGGGCTGTGGTACAGGCGATCTGCAAAGCCATGGAATCCCTCGCCGCATCCCGGAAGATATCGATTTTGGGTTTCAAAGATTTCGGCCTGCAGGAATGCGAATGGCTGAATGTGCTTCAGGACGAGGGTTATTATAAGTTCGAAAGCATGCCCTCGACCGAAATGGCCGTTCCGTTCCGGTCTTTTGACGAATATGTAAAAACGCTCAACCGCGCCTCGCGCGACGGGCTGAAACGGAAACTCAAGAAAATAGACCGCGCCACGCCGCTTCCCATGGAAATTCGCGAACATTTATCGGAAAATGAGCTGGATCAGGTCTACGCCCTCTACACGCAAACCCTGCTCAGTCATGGCGAGATGTCCTTTGAGGTCATGACGAAAGATTTTTTCCGTCGTCTTTCAGGTAATATGCCGGCCCAGACCCGCTATTTTTTGTGGCGTCTGAACGGCCGCATCGTGGCCTTCGCGTTATGTTTTGTCTCCGCCGAGAGAATGACCGATTATTATTTGGGTTTTGACTACGCCCTGGCCCATGATCTTCATCTTTACTTTACCCGCTTCCGCGATCTCATGAAATGGTGTATTGAAAACAAGATCCCGGTTTATGAAATGGGCAACACCGGATATGAGGCCAAAAGGCGCCTGGGGTTTGAATTCGTCCGCCTTTTTGTCTATGCCAGGCACCTTAATAAATTCATCAATCCGTTCTTTCATCTGTTGTGCCGGTGCCTGAGGCCGGAAAATTTCGACGTGACGTTTAAACATATCCGGGAGAGATCATGAACAGAACCGGCAGCGTCACCCTCAAGATATTTCTCGCGGTTTTCTTAAACGACGTAATCGACGCGCTGGCCCAGGTCCTGATGAAGAAGGGGCTTGTGGGGGAGGCCATGATTTCCTGGAGTCCTCACGACCTGCTCTCTTTCGTGGCACAAAACGCGGTTTCGCCGGTGGTGATCGCCGGTATCATCCTGTGCGCGCTCAATTTTTTTCTTTGGATCATTGTCCTTACAAAGATCGACCTGAGTCTGGCCGTTCCCCTTGGGAGCACCACGTACGCGCTCATCCCGCTTTCCGCAGTTATTTTTTTGCATGAAAGAATACCCATGATGGGGATTGCGGGCATTCTCTGCGTCATCCTCGGGATACTGATCCTGTCAAAAAGCAAGTCGGCAACTCCTTCCATGGTGCCCACGCCATGATTCCCATAAATTTAAAACCAAAGGTAATCATGACAGCCCAAACTTTTCATTCCTTTTCCAAAAAGGTAGTCGGCACTGATTTTCACTCCATTTTTATAATTGGAAATCAGTACAGTCCCAACCAACCCTTCAACTTATCGGAGGGTTGGGGCTGGACAGCCCCAATTTCTGCTTCGCCGGAATTGATAGGTATTGGGACAGTCCAAGTCACCCTTCAAGAAAAAAAACAGGAGACCTGGGCGCCATGATCCGGACCATTTTATGTGTGCTTATTGCCGAGACCTGGAACACTGCGGGACAACTGCTTTTCAAAAAATCCGCGGATACCTTGCCGTCCGTATCAGGGACGGATTTGAGGACTTACAGGATTTTTTTTAAAAATGTGCTTTGCCGGCCCGGCATTTTTTTGGGACTCACCTGTCACGCAGTCGGACTTGTCTTTTGGCTTGCGGCGCTCAGCCGGGGGGCTCTGAGCGTGGTATTTGTTTTCGGCAGCATGCAATATATTCTCGTTCTAATCGCCTCGCGCATTTTTCTGGGTGAAAAAATCGACGGCATGCGTTTCCTCGGCACGCTTTTAATCGCGATCGGCATCACTTTGGTAGCTTTGGCCAACCTGGCATAAAAAACACTTGGAATTTTTTCAGAATCGGATATTCTCATTATCAGATACACACACATCTTTTAAGAGACCTCAAACCATGATCTTGAGATTGTTAAGACAAGCCGTTGTCTTTTCGGCCCTTTTTTTGGGCCTCATGACCGCTGGATATGCCGAAGAAAAAAAACAGGATCTCTATGCTCCGGTTTATACAGAGCCTCTCTCTGCCGAGCCCCTCAAGGATCCCCTCTCACGCCTTATCGAATTTCCCTTTAAGCTGATCAAGCAGCCTGTGGATAAAGGGCTTGTTTTCATGGAAGAACACCGGCTTGATAAAAAAACCAAATGGATCTATGAACGCATGACGGAGAAAGGGATCAAGCCCCTTGTGGGAGGTTCCGAGACAAGCCTTATACCTCTTTATGGGGTCGAGCTGAGTTTTATGCCTCTTTTGAAGCAAAAAGAAAAACACCCCGATTTTTTTGCGACTACCACGGTTCTTCAAGGGCCCACGGATTTTTTTCTGGTCGGATCCGAGATCGGGGCGGAGCAGATCGGTGGCGGCGGACTCCATACCAACGGTTTCTTCCAATATGAAGTGCGGGAAAAAGAGCCTTTTTACGGGATCGGACCCAAGAGCACTATGGGGGACAGTACTTCTTTCAAGATGAGAACGACCCAGCTCGGGGCTGTCGCCGGCCTCAGTTTTTCGCCGACGGTCGATTTGTCCTCCGTTTTCTCCTATAAAAACGTGCATATTACCAATCGTAAACGTAATGGAAAGGGAGATATAAGGACGATTTTTTCCGGACAGAGTATCCCGGGCATAGGCGGGGAGGAACTTTTAAGCTATGAACTGGTTCTGAACCGTGATACGCGGGACAGCCAGGAACAGGCCACCAAGGGGAGTTATCAGAAGCTTTCTTTCAAGTTTACGGACGGTATCGGAAGCTCAGCAGCGCGTTATTTCACTTACGCGCTGGATGCCGCCAAATATTTTCAGCTGGCCTCTCCGAGGCGCATTTTTGTGACGCGTTTCTTTACGGAGTACAATCAAACGGTTAATCACGGGGATGTTCCTTTTTTTGAGATGGTCAAATTGGGCAGTTCCGGGACCTTCCCCTCGCGGAGCCAGACCTCGCGGGCTTATGTCTACAACCGGTTCTATGACAAGAGCGCCGTCCTTCTTAACCTGGAATACCGTTACACCGTGATGGAATACAAGGAATTCAAGCTGAATACCGCGATTTTCTTTGACGAAGGACAAGTTTTCAAGGATTTCACCAAACTGTGCATGAAATATTTCCAGGAATCTTACGGTGTCGGTTTTTATCTTAGCTACGCCAAGACCACGCTTCTGGCTTTCTCCGTTGCGCACGGCAACGAGGGCACACAGTTCTATCTTGATAACAAAATAGCGTTTTAATATGGATAAAGACATGAAACAAAAAAAGAATGACAAAAAAATCCGGTTCTGGATCGCGCTCGGGATCCTCGGGGTCGGGGTGTTCGCTCTTACGGGAACGGCTGCGGCTGACGAAACCGTAAAATTCAAAAAGAGCGAATCCTCATTTTACAGTGATCTTTTTGACCAGAATTTTTACAGCGAAGGCATCAATCTATTGGATCTCGGGCGCTGGAAAAGAAAGCTTTTTGGAAAAGCGCTTTCTTCCAAAGATGTGAATATTTTCGATGAAGTGCCGGATTCCGGGTTCTTCACGAACCGTCAGGGCCGTGAGAGACTCTCGCCCGAAATTCTTGAAAAAGGATACCAGGAGACCTCAGGGCCCGATTTGAGCAAGCCTTTGCAGGTCACCACGGCGGAACAGAGGGGGATCTATCCCCGGTTCTGGGTCAGGGACGCGCGCGGAGATGAATACCTTTTAGAGTTCGACCCTCAGGGCAATCTGGAGCTCGTGACTGGAGCCGAAATTATTGCCAGCCGGTTTTATTACGCTTTGGGTTACACCGTGCCGCAGTTCACGATCCTTTTAGTCA
>JBAZJC010000093.1:0-6047 GCA_041651495.1 Candidatus Omnitrophota bacterium
CGAACGATGGCCGGGGAGAAATGGCTCGCCAACAAAATCGCTCCGAGATGCGGGAAGGCGATGCGGCCGAGATCCGCGAGGCTGTACAACAAAGAAAAGCTGAAATGCCGGCGGTGATGGCACTTCTCAAAAAAACCGGGTCGCTTCGTACAAGCATTTATATCGAAGATGACAGCTGGCTTTCGGGTCAGGGTTCCACCTTCAGTGTGCCGAACGGTGTGGTTGGGCGGGCGAATTTGATTGCGGCAAGCCTCTTGAGCGCTTTTCCGGATACACGAGTCGATATTTATGCCAAAAAAGGAGCAATTAAAAACATTCCTTACGATCTTTCCCGCAGTCACGACCCCCGAGTCCGGTGGATCACGCTTCCGAACAAGCCGGTTCAGGGGACCGATCCGGGAGCAGATCTGATCATCGAAGCAAATTCTTCGGCCGGCTTGCTGCATCTTCCTTCGAATGGTCCGCAGGCGGTTGTTGTAGACGCTCCGCCGTTTTTAGATGCGGAAATCCTTTACACGCGGAGGAGCACAGGCGAAGGACAACAATCCGCGGATAAACTGTCCAAGGAAAGAGAAAGACCTGTTGCCACGTTTGCTGCTTCGGACCCCCAAGGCACCGTGGTCCTGGACTCGGGATTAAAGGAAAAGAGATTTGCGAAAGACCAGTGGAATGAGACGGCGTTCATGACTGCCAGGCAAACGTGGCTTGATTCTCTTCCGGCTGAAAAACGGGACAGCCTCAGACAAGCGAGCACGGATCCCAAAAGTCCGAAATGGGATCCGCTCAAAGCGGTTTGGACATGGGCCTATATCAAGAACCGGCGCGATTTTATGGATGAGATGAAGCTTTTGCGCAAACTTTTTGTCACGGGCCGCATGGACCGCCAGCTTTTTGACCCGGAAAATAAACAGATCCTTATTCATCTTTTGGGTCCTTACGAATTTACGGGTTACGATGGACGGATGCTCACTGAGCTTCGTGAAGAGGGTATCCGCGTGATCAGCGATGCCGGGAATCTTTTTGGACCCGCGGACCCCGCGAAGGCCATTCCCGTGACCGTTATGATCCATCATTCTTTGGAACACGAAAAGCTTCTCACCCTGGTGTCGCAACTGAGTGGGACGTTCCAAAAGTCCGGACAAGGTGAACGGTCTTTCTGGATCGATTTCCCAGCGTATGTAACCGGTGGCGCGTCATGGCTTGAAGCGCTCTCCAGCTTATCCATCATCCGTCATGATAACAATGATGCCATGCGAGAAAAGAAACCTCAGTTGGTTTCTCTTGCGTTCAAGGAGCTTGCCTTGATGCATCCCGGGCTTTCCACGAAAGAACTGCAGGTCCGTGCCGATCTTTACGCGCCTTCCATGTTGATGGGAGAAGAGAAGCACGGTTACGAAAACCTTCGCGCCTGGACACTACGATCGCGTGCATTCAGCCAATGTTTCTATAAAAATTTTAGCTGGGTCGACGATGTGCTCCGTGCCGTCGCGAAAAACAGAGCTCGCTTGGAAACCCGCTTACTCCCTAAGGAAAATAATAAAGGTGCTAAAGCTGCTTCCGTACGCGCGGAGATGCGGGAAGATAAGGCTACAAGCCAAGGGCAGCAGTTAAGCCGGACTGTTCAACCTTTCTCCGTGGTTGCAAAAGTAACGGATGCTCAAAAAATTCATCCGAAAAAACTTTGGATTGTTCAGGAATTGGGGAGCGGTTCGGGAGAACTAATGAGTCGTCTTTTTCTTGATCCGGTTATTTGGGAAAAGATAAGTCTGCAGGATCGTGAAGTTTACGAGGCGGTTCTGAAATATGGCGCTCATTTTAAACAGGCCATTAAGCAAAACCCACGGTTAAAGCTTTTTTATGAGCAGCATCCCGGACGAATGCCTTTCGAGTCGGGGCCCTACGCTCTTAAGCGTACAGTGATTATCCCTCTCATGGTCCCGGTGGAATTTGGGGGAGAGGTTTATCCGGCTATTAAAGTGAAAGGGATCTTGATCGAGCCGGGACAGACCATTGAGAAATTAGATGGAGCTGCAGCCGGGCAGCCGACCCTTGTTTTGTCCTATGATCCTGCGACGGGAAAAACCTTGCTGAAGGTCCCCGATCCGTCCCCCAGGGGAACGAACACTTATATTCATGGAATTCTTGGGGAATCCATCAATCACGGGTTTTTGCGGGAGCAAGGATTTGATGTAAGTCCCGAGCTCGGACACGCAGCGGTTTTAAATACGGCATTCATTAAAAGGACAAATTCCGGTCAAGAAGCACAACGGGTCGGAAGTCTCAGTCTTTTATTAAAGAATATTAAAGATGAACGATTAGACCTTGCCCTATACAGAGTTTACCGGGAGTGGAAGAGCAAGATCAGGGGGGGATCTGACGAGGAAAATAAAAGAAAACTCCGGGAATATTTCATGAAACGGATACTGGATTATGTGGGCCTTTTCAGGAAACTTCATGAAACGGCGATTCACAAAAATCCAAATATGAACAATACGGCAGCTTACACGGATGGGCTCGCCTTGACGGATCTCGAAAATGTGACGCCCTACTTTTCCCTCCCTCCCCAAGCCCGCCTTGCATTTCTAATGCATGACTTTGAGATCATACTCGGGGGAGTTCTTTTTTGGTTGGGCTATACCAACGGGAAACCGGAAGCGACAGCTATGGCGCGCAGGGAATTTTTTGATTTTATCGGATTGGATCCGGCGCAGGAAATCCTGAAGGCGTATTTTCATAGAACAAACCTGCCTTCTGCGTGGGAACAGGGGCTCAGCCAAGGGGGTAAAGAGAGCTGGGAATTCTTAAGCGAGATCCAGAAAAAGGCCAGACACTATGTTTTGAGGAACGATTATTCCGATGGCCAGGATCTCGTAGAAATGTTTCAACAGGAATTTTCGACTCAGCTAAAAAGTCCTTATGATCCTAACTGGCATCAAAAACGCAAACAAGAACGGATGCTTCTTTCTAATCTACCTCAGAATCCCATCGAGAACGGATCCGTCCCGTCTTTTCGGGCGGAGATGCGGGGCAACGACGCGGCAGAGAGCCAGTCCCGGGAACGTTCCGAGGCGCGTGTTGTTCCGGGATTTGAAAAAACACTTTCTGATACCCGGGTTCCGAATGAAGTACTGTCCACCCTTAAGCCGGTGGTGATGAAATCCAAAACATCGGTCTTGAGGCCGTGGCAGATCCTCCGGCTCAAACAGGATGTGATCGCAGTAATAGAACAGGCCAGGATCGACGCGCTTTCGCCTGAGATGTTCAGGGAGCTTCTCGAGGTCGCTGGATTGAACCTTGGGAAATTACATCTGGTTATTCCGGACGCGCTTCAGGGGAAATACAGCGCTCGGGTGACCGAACTGCGGAAGGTGGCTTCGGTACATTACGGATTTCCCCGGCTTGCGACTTCGGACAAAATTCCTGTGATCGGATTCTCGGATATGGAACACGATACCCTGACGGCATTCCAAAAGCGACTTGATCCGAAACTTGCAGGACGTGTGAAAGATTCGGCCTTCGGGCTCAATCAGGCAGGTTCTTTTGGTGTCGGGATCTTGTATGCCTTAAAAGATATTTCGCCTGATCAACTGTTCCCGAATCAAAACGGCTTTCGCTATGACAAGAGCGGGTGGTATTCCGCCCAAGTCCTCGAAGTTCTTCATGCCTACACTGTCATCTCCATCGCTGCGTAAAATTCTTCCGAATGGGCCTCTTTAAGCATCAGGCGGATTATGGCATAATACGCCACTATGAAAATCTTACGGAAAATCTTTTTTTATTTTTTCCTTGTGCTCTACCTTGTGCTGTGCCCGCTCATCATCCTCTACGCGTTTGGTTATATCTTTACGCCCAAGGTCGAAGAAGGATTTGCCAAGACAGGCCTGATCCACATCGAAACACTCCCGGGGAATGCCTCCATTTCGATTGCGAACAAACATTACACTGAAAAAACATCGGCCACGATCCGGAACCTTCTCCCCGGCCAATATGATGTAAAGATCTCTCTGGCTGGTCACAGGCCATGGGCGCAAAAGGTAAAAGTAGAGCCGGGGAAAGCCATCAACCTTGAAAAGATCCTGCTTGTTCCCGAAAAACTCAAGATCCGGACTTTGATTGCCCGGCCTTTTGAGGACCTTTGGCCTATTCCGGGGACGCGCTATCTCCTTCTAAAAGGTTCGGGGCTTGCCGGGGACCTGAAAGTTTTTGATTGGAAGAACGAAGCTGTCCGTTCAGTCCTCCCGGGAGAGGCTTCTTTCGCAGCCGCAAAACTTGTCAGAGTTTTTATGGTCAAAGAGAGTCCCTTCGTTATTCTTCAGGTGGAAACTTCCGGGGGTATGAAATTCCTGGGGTGTCAGCTTGATAAGGAAAAATCGGAAGTGAAGGACCTCTCCGGTTTTTTCACGGAAGGAGAACCTCACGGGATTTTGTGGGAAGGCGGCCATCCCGATTATCTTTTCGCATTGTATGGTCAAAATCTTTCACGATTGGATCTTGAGGAAATGACCGTTCTTCCGGATTTTCTTGCCAATATCCGGGGTTTCGGGCTTTTTAAAAACAAGGTCTATGCTCTTCGCGGATTTTCGATCATCCGTCTGGGATTCAATTCCAAACAGGGCGACGAGACGCTGGTTGAAAAAGGCGTTTTTCTCAAGAATCTTTTTGGTGGCGAAGAAAAATACAAGATCGATTTTATTTCAAACGATACGATCTGTTTTCGCGGAGAACACGGGGAACTTTTTTCGAATGCGTTGCCCTACCGTTTTGTCGACGAAGGGGTGCGAGGGTATCAACCTGATACAGGCAATCAGAAGATTGTATTATGGCAGGAAGAACGGGTCGGGGTGCTGGATTTTGAAAAACCGGAGCGCAAAAAAGAATTTTTCGAGCGCGGACCCGAAATTAAATGGATTTTTGAAAAAGGAAAGGACGTTCGCCAGGCTTATTTTGTTTACAATGCCGCCTATGTCCTGTTTTGCGATGAAGATCAAATATTTCTTGCCCGGATCGGAGAACGGGGCTCGTCCCTGGAGAAGCTTGTTGCGGTTCGGAAGGGAAGCGGGTTTTTTTATGCCGGGAAAACCGGGAAACTTTATTACCTGGAGTCCTCCCGGGGCGAGCTTGTATCTGCGGATATTCTTCCGGAAGGTATCACTTTTTCCGGCATGATCAATGAGCTGGAAAAAGAAACCCAGGGAGCGATGAAATGAAATTTTGTTATTCACGTCATGGTTTAGGCAAAACAGAAACTTTACTGCAGCGCTTCTTTGAAATACTTCCGGGCCTGACCAGCTGGATTTTGATCCTGGGACTGGTGGCACTTTCGATCTGGGCGCCCCTTGTCGCCGCGATTGCCGTGATCGTTTTTATGCTGGCCTGGGTCCTGAGGCTTTTTTATCTGACGATCTTTCTCCTTCTTTCCTATGTCAGGCTTTCGATCGAAAAAGACACGGATTGGCTCGGGCGGATCCGGGGAATGGACCGGTTTGATGCTTATCTTGCGGAAACTCGCACAGCGTGTCACGAGAAAGACTGGTATAAACGGATTTCTCATTGGGCGCATCGAAATGATATGAAACGTTTGAAAAAAGCGGGAAATATTCCGCCGCGCTCATCGGAGATCTTTCATCTAGTGGTGATCCCGGTGGCGAAGGAATCCCCGTCGGTGGTGGCGGCAAACGTCTTGAGCGTCGCCCAGAACAAGGCTTTTGTCCGGCAGACGATCATCGCGCTTGCGGTGGAGGCGAGGGCGCAACAGTTTGTAAGAGAAGGGATGGCGCGGATCGCGGACGAGTATCGCGACCGGTTCATGGAGTTTCTTGTAGTGGAGCATCCGGACGGTCTTCCCGGCGAGGCGCGCGTAAAAGGCGCTAACACAAGTTATGCTGCAAAGGTCGCGGCAAAGTATTTTGAAGAGAACAAGATCCCGCTCGAGAACGTGATCGTTTCCTGCTTTGATGCGGACACGGTGGTAGGCACCGATTATTTCGCCTGTCTGACTTATTGTTTTATGAATTGTCCCGACCGGCACCGGGCGAGCTTCCAGCCCA
>JBAZJC010000094.1:0-6031 GCA_041651495.1 Candidatus Omnitrophota bacterium
TTTTCGCGCTTGAACTTGAATATGCAAAACTTCTTTTTCTTTCCGGTCAGTTAAATGAGAACGGTCTTCATCAGGTCGACAAAAGACTCAAGGGATAGAGCAGAAAATATTCATGACCCGACACCACTCCGACATCATTAGCGGGATCGTCAGTTACTTCGCGAAATCAAAGATCACGCCGCTCATTATCGCGGCGTCGTTCATTATCGGGGTTTTCGCGGTCATCAATCTTCCGCGCGAGGAGGAGCCGCAGATCTCGGTACCGATGTTCGATATTTTTGTCTCTTACCCGGGCGCGGATTCCAAAGAGGTCGAACAGCGGATCGTGACCCTCGGGGAGCGCAAACTTTGGGAGATCCCGGGCGTGGAATATATTTATTCCACGATCGAGCCCGAAGGCGCGCTGATCGTTGTCCGTTTCAAGGTCGGGGAAGACGTCGAAAAGAGTCTGATCAAGCTCTACACAAAGGTTTATTCCAATCTCGACTTTCTGCCGCCTGCCGCGACGCAGCCCCTGATCAAAGTCCGTTCAATCGATGATGTTCCGATCCTGACGCTCACCTTCTATAGCAAGGATAAAGATCCTGTCGCCCTCCGCAAGACAGTGGCGAATGTCCAGAATATCGTGAATGCGATCCCCAATGTTTCAGAGACCCACATTACGGGCGGTCGCAAGCGTCAGTTCCAGGTCTTCTTTGATGAAGAAAAGCTCAAAGCCAGGCTTCTGAACCCGGTCGAGATCGCCCAGATCATCCGTTCCGCAAACGTGAAACAAAACGCAGGACATCTTGAAAGTGTGCCGCAGCTTGAATCGGTCGAGGCGAATTCGTTCTTTCGCACAAAATCCGATCTTGAGAATCTCGTGGTCGGTGCGAGTGCGGGGAGCGTTGTCATGCTCAAAGATATCGCGAAGGTTGTAGACGGCCCGGATGAAGAGGAGCGTGCGTCGGAAATTTTCTTCGGGCCCGCGTCGAAGGCGACAGACAAAGGCCCGTTTGAGGCCGTGACGCTCGCGATCTCGAAGCGCAAGGGTGCGAATGCGGTACATCTTTCCGAGACGATTCTGCATGTGGTCCGGGAGCTTCCGGAGGCAACACTTCCGAAAGACATCGAAATGACGGTGACGCGCGATTACGGAGAGACCGCGAAAGAAAAATCCGATGAATTGCTTTTCCATATGGCGATCGCAATATTTGGCGTGAGTGTTCTGATCGCGTGGTCGCTAGGCCGCCGCGAGGCGGGCGTGGTGGCGATCGCGATCCCGATGACTCTGTCGCTGACGCTTGCAACATTCTATTTTCTGGGGTTTACTTTGAACCGTATTACACTTTTCGCATTGATCTTTTCCATCGGGATCCTGGTCGATGACCCGATCGTGGATGTGGAGAATATCGTTCGGCACCTGCGGCTCCCGGACAACAAAGGAAAATCCATTCTCGACATTACGATCGAAGCCGTCAACGAAGTCCGCAGTCCCTTGATCCTCGCGACGCTCACCGTGATCGCGGCGATCCTTCCGATGGCATTTGTCCGCGGGCTCATGGGCCCTTACATGAGACCGATCCCGATCGGCGCGAGCGCGGCGATGGTGTTCTCGATGTTCGTTGCCTTTGTTGCGACGCCCTGGGCGGCCTACCAGATTCTCGGAAAGGCGTTCGCACAGGGAAAGTTGAAGATCCATCACGAAGGTGAAAAAGAAGATTTTTTGACCCGCCTCTACCGTTCGTACATGAAACCGCTTATTTATAACGCCAAGATCCGGAAATGGTTCCTGATCGGTCTCGGAAGTTTGCTCGTGCTCGCGGTGTTGCTCGTGCCGCTCAAACTTGTGCGGATGAAGATGCTGCCGTTTGACAACAAGAACGAATTCCAGGTGGTACTCAATATGCCCGACGGGACGCCGGCCGCGAAAACTCAGGCAGCGATTACCGAGATTGCAGATTATCTTGTGACAGTGCCGGAAGTGAAGGATATTGAAATGTATGTGGGTTCGGCGGCGCCCTACAATTTCAACGGCCTTGTGCGGCATTATTTCCTGCGTTCAAAGCCGTACCAGGCAGATCTTCAGGTGAACCTCGCGGGGAAGCATCACAGAAAACGCCAGAGCCACGACATCGCGAAAGCGGTCCGTCCGGAAATCCATAAAATCGTAAAAAAATATGGCGGCCATGTCCAGGTCGCGGAAGTCCCGCCCGGCCCGCCGGTACTCTCGACCCTGGTGCTTGAGATCTACGGACCCACGCTCGAAGCACAGAGGGACCTCGCGCAAGAGATAGAGGGATTGCTCACTTCAAGCAAAGACGTGACAGATATCGATACTTACGTGCAGTCGCCGGAAAAACTCGCGCGTCTTCAGGTGAATACGGAAAAAGCGTCCCTGAACGGTATCCCGGTCGTGCAGATCGCGGAAGCCATCACGACCGCGGTTGGCGGGAAGATCATAGACCTTGTGCACTTATCAGAAGAATACGAATCCGTCGAGATCCTTCTGCGCCTTCCCAAGGAAAAACGCGCGACACTCGACAGCGTACTCAATATGACACTCCTTTCTCGGTACGGGAACCCGATCCCGGTCCGGGAACTTGTCGATGTTGAAAAAGATACGAAGGCTCAGGCGATCTACCACAAGAACCTCATGCGGGTCTCGTATGTGATCGCGGACGTGGCGGGGAAGTTCGAAAGTCCGGCATACGCAATCCTGAAGCTAAAGAAAGATATCGCGAAAATGCCGGCCCCGGAAAACCATGAGGGACAGAAAAAAATCGACCAGCTTTTTAACGGTCAGCCAGGCACAACGGACCGCTGGACCCTGAAGTGGGACGGGGAGTGGCAGATCACGTATGAAGTGTTCCGCGATCTCGGGATCGCGTTCGCGTTCGTGCTTCTTCTGATCTATGTGCTTGTAGTCGGGTGGTTCCAGTCCTTCAAAACGCCGTGGGTCATCATGCTGCCCATCCCGCTCACGCTTGTGGGGATACTGCCCGCCCACTGGCTCGGAGGGGTGTTCTTTACTGCGACCTCCATGATAGGAATGATCGCGGGCGCCGGGATCGTGGTGCGCAATTCCATCATTCTTGTAGACTTCATCGAATTAAGACGCTCGGAGGGGATGCCTCTTGAAGAAGCGGTGATCGACGCGGGTGTGAAGCGGTTTCGACCCATGCTTCTTACGGCCGCGGCAGTCGTGGTCGGCGCCTCTGTTATTTTATTTGATCCAATCTTTCAGGGCCTTGCCGTGTCTTTGATGGCGGGGGAGGTCGCTTCAACGGTTCTTTCCCGCACAGCCGTTCCTGTCTTTTATTACATGATGGCTAGGAAATCTTAAAGGAGACTTACCATGACCATGGAAAAATATGTCCGCATCATTGCAGGGACCTTCGTATTAATAAGCGTCGCGCTGGCGGTGTGGGTGAGCCCGTGGTGGCTCGTCTGGACCACGCTCGTCGGCGTAAATCTTGTCCAATCGGCCTTCACAAGTTGGTGCCTGGTGGAAAAGATCCTGAAAAAATTCGGAGTGAAATCCTCCTGCGGGCCTCAATGATAAAGCAGCCGCCCGGCCGTCGGCCCTGAACGGACAAAAATGCCTGTCGAAAAACTTGGCCTTGAGCATAAAGACCTTCTCCACGACCGTCTGAAAAACGCCGGCTCGTTCTTTTCCGAATACAGCTTCGCGAACCTTTATCTTTTCCGGGGAGTTCATGATTACCATGTGATCACTTTCCCCGAAGGGATCTTTATCAGCGGCAAGGCCTACGACGGCAGTCGCTTTCTGATGCCGACGGAGGAACTGCGGGAGGCACAGGCAGACGCGGTGCTGGGCCTTCTCAAAGACGGCGAATTCCTTTTTCCCGTTCCCGAGGAGCGGCTCCCGGTTTTTGAAGGAAAGAATGTTTCGCGCGGGTTTTCGGAAGACGATTCGGATTATGTCTACACGGCCGAGAAGCTTTCGACTTATAAAGGACAAAAACTCCACGGCCAGAAGAACCTTCTGAACCAGTTCCTTTCGCGTTACACGCCCGAAGCCAGGCCGCTTACGCAGGACCGCATGAACGATGCCCGGGAGGTCCTGGAGGTTTGGCAGAAGGATGTGGGGGAGGAAAAGACGGCTACGGATTATTTCCCGTGCCGCGAAGCTTTCGAACACTACGATGAGTTGGTCCTTTGCGGGGGGATCTATTATGTCGAAGGCGAAGCGGCAGGGTTCATCATTGGCGAAGAGATTCGTCCGGACATGTTCGCGCTCCACTTCGCGAAGGGAAAACGGAAGTTCAAGGGACTTTATCAATACATATATAACCAGTTCGCGAAGATCCTTCCGAAAAAATATGCTTTTTTGAATTTCGAGCAAGATCTCGGCAAGCTTGCCCTCCGGATCGCGAAATCCTCTTACGATCCTGACCGAGTCCTCAAAAAATTCCGCGTCCGGCCTTCTGTTTGACACTCCTTTCACATTCGGGCAGAATGTCCCTGTTTTTAATCTTCCATCGAGGACTCCATGAAATTCGATATCAATAAAGTTGCGGATCTCGCCAGGCTGAATCTGAAGCTGGATGAAAAACAAAAACTCGAAAAAGACCTCGGGGCGATCCTGGATTATGTCAAAAAGCTGGACGCCCTGGACACGAAGCAGGTTGAGCCCACAAGCCATGTCCTTAATATGGAGAACGTGTTCCGCGCCGATGAGGTCAAACCCTCGAACACTGCAGAGAAGGCCCTTGAACACGCCCCGCAGACAGAAGGCCGTTTCTTCAAAGTCCCCAAGATCGTGCAGCGATGACAGACTTCTGTTCCCTTACTCTCAAGGAAGCGATCGAAGTCGCGAAAAAGGACGGCGCGAAACCTATCCTGGATGCTTTTTCCAAGAGGGCTGCGGTGCTGAATCCCAGGATCAACGCCTTCCTTCGTTTTGATCCGGCTCAAGTAAAGAAAAATGAAACCCAGGGTCTGCTTCACGGCGTTCCGGTCTCGATCAAAGATAATATTTGTATTGAAGGCAGGGAAGTGACCTGCGCGTCCAGGATCCTCGCAAAGCATGTGCCACCTTACAACGCGACCGTAATCGAAAAATTGAAGGACGCAGGTGCGACGATCTTCAGCCAGTGCAACATGGACGAGTTCGCGTTCGGGTCCTCCTGCGAAACTTCCGCATTCGGTCCGTGCCGGAATCCCTGGGACCTTGAGCGTGTGCCGGGCGGTTCGAGCGGCGGCTCCGCGGCCTCGGTCGCGGCAGACATGACGCTCGCGGCGCTTGGGTCGGACACCGGCGGTTCAATCCGTCAGCCCGCGGCGCTTTGCGGCGTGGTCGGTGTGAAGCCCACTTACGGGCGAGTGTCGCGCTACGGTCTTATTGCATTCGGCTCCAGTTTTGACCAGATCGGTCCTCTCACAAAAACAGTGGAAGATGCCACCATCCTTATGAATATTCTGTGCGGTCATGATCCGAAGGACTCCACTTCGTCGCCGGAAAAAGTCCCGGATTTCACGCAAGTCCTCAAGCGTGACGTAAAGGGTCTTAAAGTAGGTCTTCCGAAGGAATATTTCATCGAAGGGATCGACCCCGAGATCGAGAAAAGCGTGCGCCAGGCCGCGGATATATATAGGAAGCTCGGCGCCGAGATCAAAACTATCAGCCTTCCTCATACAGAGTATTCGGTGGCGGTCTACTATATTGTCGCCGTGGCGGAAGCGAGCTCGAACCTCGGCCGCTTTGACGGTGTCGAATACGGGCTGAGGGTCCCCACAAAAGACCTTCGCGAAATGTATTTTGAAACGCGCGACCAGGGATTTGGTCAGGAAGCCAAGCGGCGAATCCTCCTGGGGACATTCGTTCTCTCAGCCGGTTATTATGAAGCCTATTATTTGAAGGGCCAGAAGGTCCGCACGCTCATCCGTCAGGATTTCGAAAAGGCGTTCAAGGAAGTGGATGTGATCCTTTCGCCGACGTCGCCGACCGCGGCGTTCAAGATCGGCGAAAAAGCCGCGGACCCGATCGCGATGTACCTTTCCGATATTTTCACGATCCCGGCGAACC
>JBAZJC010000095.1:0-5948 GCA_041651495.1 Candidatus Omnitrophota bacterium
GAAGCCCAGCAAACTTACGAATCGGGGAACCACTCATGAACATTCTCGTTGTCTGCCTTCATATTATCGTCTGTCTCGTTCTCATCATCGTCATTTTGCTCCAGGCCGGACGGGGACAGGGACTCACCGGCTCGAGCTTCGGAGGCGGTAACGTCCAATCGCTTTTCGGAACCAAGGCCTCGTCTTTCCTGACCAAGGCCACAAGCGTTTGTGCAGTTCTGTTCCTTTTCACCTGCATCGGTCTGAATGTCCTCGAGATCCAAAAAAGCCGGTCGCTTTTCAAGTCCCCGGGCTCCCAGGTGCCGCTCGATGTCGAACAAATCAAGAAAGCACTTGAAAAGATCAAAAAAACCGAAAAAGCCGGGACCACCACAGCAACCAAGACCGTGACGGTTCCAAAAACCGCCGCCGGAAAAGTCACAGAAACCGCGAAAGTTGAAACCACGAAGCCTGCGGAAGCTTTAAAAACAGAAGTCGTCGCCACCGCGACACCAGCGGCTAAGAAACAATAGCCGGACTTCCAGTTCTTCCGCCCAATGCGGACCTTATGAAAGTCTCCGGGCCAGAGATCGGGGAGTTGCGTTACATCAAGGGCGTCGGTCCTAAGCGCTCTCTCATTTTCCAGAAGATCGGCATTCATTCAGTCCGTGACCTGCTCTATCTTTTCCCGCGCCGTTACGAGGACCGCTCCCATTTCGCACCTCTCAATAACTTGCCCATAAACGAGCCCATTACCTGCCGCGGCGAAATCGTGGATGTGAAATTTAAACCCATTCGCGGCATGCCTCTCGTTGAAGTCCTGATCGGTGACGATACGGGGACTTTGCACGCCGTCTGGTTCAATCAACCCTACTTAAAAAAACTCTTCCTTTGCGGCCAGCAAGTCATTCTGTACGGTAAAATCGAGCTCTATCAAAAACACGTCCAGATGTCGAAGCCGGAGTTCGAGATCGTGGAGAGTCCCGAGGCCGAATCTATCCATACCGGACGCATCACGCCAATCTACCCATTGACCGAAGGACTTTTCCAGCGGTCCCTCCGGACCACCCTCAAAGAAGCTGTCGAACGGCATCTGGACGATGTTGTCACCGACATTTTGCCGCCGGAACTGCGAAGCGAACTGGATCTCATGCCGCTCGACCGGGCCCTTCGGGAAATGCACCTCCCAAGCTCCTTCGAGGAACTCGAAAAGGCGCGGCGACGCATCGTTTTTGATGAATTTTTTTCTTTCGAGCTTCAACTTTTCCTGAAGGTCAAGGCCATCCGAACACAGTATCAAGCCCCTGCATTCAAAATAAGCCCGGACCTGATGACTGACTTCAAATGTTCGCTGCCGTTCGAACTCACAAAAAGCCAGGAAAAAGCGATCCTGGATCTCGTGAAAGACCTGGGCCAGACGGTCCCGATGAACCGCCTTCTGCAAGGAGAGGTAGGGTCCGGCAAAACGGTGGTCGCAGCATTCGCATTCCTCGCGGCACATCGCTCGGGACTTCAATCCGCGTTCCTCATCCCGACCGAGATCCTTGCGGAACAGCATTACCGGACACTTCTGAAATTTTTGGAACCCGTAGGGATCCGCCCCGGGCTTCTGACCAAAAGCACCGAAACAGACAAGCGGTCACGACTCATCGCAGAACTCAAACAGGGGAAAGTTTCCGTCGTGGTCGGCACGCACGCGCTTTTGCAGGATGATGTCAGGTTCAAGGACCTGGGCCTTCTTGTGGTTGATGAGCAACATAAATTCGGGGTACATCAGCGCAATCAGCTTTTGCAAAAAACACCGCGACCACATCAGCTTGTAATGACCGCTACGCCGATTCCGCGGACTCTGGCTCTCACCGTCTACGCGGACCTGGATATTTCAGTCATGAAAGAACTACCTCAAGGCCGGCAGCCGGTCAGGACCTACTGGATCACACGGAAGAAACAGCCCGAGGTCTTTGAGCACATGGCCTCACGGATCCAAAAGGGGGAACAGGCTTACATTGTGTTCCCGCTCATTGACGAAACTGAGAAAGCGGACCTTCTGGCCGCAAAAAAAGAATACGAGCGCTTGCGTAAAACCGTCTTTGCAAAATTCCGAATGGGCCTAGTCCACGGAAAACTCGAGCGCTCCGAAAGAGAGGCGGCCATGCGTTCCTTTTCACGCGGGGAAATCGATATCCTCGTCGCAACTTCCGTGATCGAGGTCGGCGTAGACCAGCCGAACGCTACGATGATGATCATCGAGAACGCCGAGCGGTTCGGACTCGCGCAACTCCACCAATTGCGCGGACGCATCGGCCGCGGCAGGCTCGAATCCGACTGTTTCCTCTTCGGTGAACCCACGACCGACGAGGGAAAGATACGTCTAAGGCTTCTCACCAAATTGAACGACGGATTTCTTATCGCGGACGAAGATCTGAAGCTTCGCGGCCAGGGGGACCTTTGGGGTACCCGTCAGTCAGGAGAACCCCTCTTTCGTGTCGCGCATCCGATCACCGACGAGACCATCCTGCTTCAAACGAGACGGGAAGCTCAAAAATTGATCTCCGGAATTTCTGGAGACTCATCTCAAAAAACTCCCGCATGGGTCCAAAAATATCTCGAACAAATGCCTAAAACCGATTAAACTACAGACCCATGCGCATTATTAGCGGAAAATTCAAATCCCGGAAGATTGATTTCCCGAAGAACCGACTGACCCGTCCTATGACAGACCGGACCAAAGAGACCCTTTTCAACATCGTGGGCTCATTTGTCTTCGGGAAGCACGTTCTGGATCTTTATGCCGGATCGGGAAGTCTTGGCTTGGAGTCTTTAAGCCGTAGTGCGATCAGTGTAACCTTTGTCGATCAGGCGCCGTGGGCCAGGAAGATCATCGAGAAAAACCTGGCGAGTCTCGGGATAAGCAATCAGGGCACGATTCTTATGATGGACATGTCTCCAGCCATCAAAAAACTCGAGAAAAGCGGGCAAGGATTTTCCCTGATCTTTGTAGACCCGCCCTTCATGAAGGGCTTGGTCAAAAAGACGTTGATGAGGCTGGATACGTCTGATATAGTCCAGCCTTTCGCGCAAGTGGTGGTAGGGCATATGTGGCGGGAAGAACTGCCGAATGCCGAGCTTAAGAACCTCAAGTGGATCCGCACAAAACGGATCGGGCAAGCCTGTCTTTCATTCTTTTTCCGACTGGAATCAACCGATGAAAAAACGAAAAGCTATATATCCGGGGAGCTTTGATCCCGTCACGTTCGGTCATCTGGATCTGATCGAGCGGGCTCTCAATCTTTTTGACGAGTTGATTGTGGCCGTAGCCTCGAATCCTTCGAAAAAGACTCTTTTTACGGCGGAGGAACGGGTGGGTTTCTTGAAGGCGGCCCTTAAACACCAACCCCGGGTCAAGGTGAAAAGTTGGGAGGGACTGACGGTCCGTCTCGCCGTAAGGGAAAAGGCCTTCACGCTCATCCGGGGTATTCGGGCGACCTCGGATTTCGATTATGAGTTTCAGATGGCCCTCACGAACCGCAAGCTCGCTTCCAAGATCGACACGATGTTCCTGATGCCGTCCGAGTCGCATTTCTATCTTTCCTCGCGCCTCATCAAGGAGATCTCTCAATTGGGCGGCGATGTGACGCGTTATGTCCCGACGCCGGTCGCCGCCCGGATCAAAGAAAAGTTCTCGGGCGTCAGAGCGCGCTGATATGAAACTCATTCTTTCGGAACTTCAAGAGGGCATCCCGGTTCCCGTCAAGGGGTCCTACGATGCGAAAACGATCGAGGTCGAGTTTCCGGACATGTTTTATACGGAACCCATTCTTCTTGCCGGCGAAGCTGAAAAAAGCGGCGGGATGCTTCGTTTGCAGGGAACTCTTACGACCGCGGTCAGGCGAATCTGCGGAAAGTGTCTGAAGGAAAAGAACGAGAAGTTATCTTTTGAGATCGACTGGATCTTTGACCTCTCTGGCAAGGATACGATCGAACCGCTTGAGAATGTGCGCGAACTTCTGATCGTCGAACACCCGCTGGTGCACCTGTGTAAAGCAAGCTGCCGAGGACTTTGCCCCAATTGCGGCATTGATCTTAATGAAGGCACTTGCAATTGTAAAAAAAATGGCTATCATGCTTCCCCGGTCATCATAAAAAAAGAGAAATCCAAGAAGGAGCAACGGTATGGCACATCCTAAGAGAAGACACTCGAACACACGCTCGCGCTTGCGCAGGGCCAACGACCACTTGGACTTAAAGTCCCGCTCTCAATGCACGCAATGCGGCGCGTTCGTCCTGCCCCACCGTGTCTGCACTTCCTGCGGTTTCTATCGGGGTAAGCTGGTTAAGTCGATCAAGGTCAAGACCCAGGAGAAGGAATAAATCTCATGATCCGAATCGCCCTGGACGGAATGGGAGGGGATTATGCCCCGCAAGTCGTGGTCGAAGGAGCTGTCATGGCCGCCAACGACTTCGAACATCTGGAAATCGTTCTTGTCGGCCAGACCGTCGCCCTTAAGCGGGAACTGAACAAGCACAAGGTTCTTGGCGGCAAGATCGTTCTCCTCGAAGCAAGCGAGGTCATCGGCATGGGAGAATCGCCGGTTGCCGCACTTCGCAAGAAAAAAGATTCCTCGATAGGCGTCTGCATCAACCTTTTGAAGAAAAAAGATTGTTCCGCGGCCGTTTCCGCTGGGAATACAGGCGCCATGGTCGCTGCCTCCACGCTCCACCTCGGCATGCTGCCCGGGATCAAACGTCCCGGCATCGCCATTGCGACTCCGACACTCCACGGCATGTCCGTCACTACCGATGTGGGTGCGAATCTCAACCCATCAGCTTATGAACTTTTTCAGTACGCGATCATGGCGGATGTTTTTGCCAAAAGCATTCTCAAGAAAAAACGCCCTTCAATCGGGCTTCTCAATATCGGCGAAGAAGAATCCAAAGGCACCGAAGTCATCAAGGAAACTTACAAGCTTCTTCGGGAATCCACGCTGAACTTCATCGGAAACATCGAAGGACGCGATTTCTTCTCCGGCAAAGCCGATTGCATTATCTGCGACGGCTTCGTCGGCAATGTTGTGCTCAAGATGATCGAAAGCGTTCTGGAGACCTCGGTCGCACTCATCGGCCGCGAGCTCCGCAAAAATCCGATCACTTCGGTCGCTGCGTGGCTCCTGAAACCCGCTCTTTCCTCCATCCGTAAAGAAACGGACTACGAAGAAGCAGGTGGCGCGCCGCTTCTCGGCGTGGACGGAAACGTCATCATCAGTCACGGTATTTCCTCCGCTCTCGCCATCCGCAATGCAATTCGCGTTGCGGGAGAGCTCGTCACCACGCGCGTCAACGCGCAGATCGTGGAAGCCATCACCCCATACCTAAATCATGCCGTTCCGCCAGTTCCTCCGGCTGAACGCAAATCCAGCAATGCATGATTAATCCGCAGGGATAAAAAAGGAATCATGACTACACCTTATCGTGCTGCCATTACAGGGCTCGGAGCATATTTACCTGAAAAAGTTTTAACGAACGCTGATATCGAGAAAATCGTCGATACCACGGACGAATGGATCCGTACGCGCACCGGTATCCGCGAGCGCCGGGTCGCTGCCGAAGGCCAGGCTACGAGCGATCTCGCATTGCCGGCAGCACAAGAAGCTTTAAAAAATGCCGGGATCACCCCGCAAGATCTCGATCTTATTATTGTTGCGACTACGTCGCCTGACATGATTTTTCCTTCAGCCTCTTGTTTCCTTCAGGCAAAACTCGGCGCTTCCTGCGGGGCTTTTGACCTTGCGGCCGCCTGTTCCGGCTTTGCCTATGCCCTTTCCGTTGCTGAAGGATTTGTAAAGTCCGGCATTTACAAAAATGTGCTGGTCGTCGGGGCCGAAACAATCTCGAGATTCATTAATTGGAAAGACCGCGGCACATGCGTTCTCTTTGGAGATGGTGCCGGAGCGGCCGTTGTTTCCAAATCC
>JBAZJC010000096.1:0-5927 GCA_041651495.1 Candidatus Omnitrophota bacterium
CCGGTCCTTGTCGCAGGGACGCGCGACTTACACCATGGAGCCGCACACTTATCAAGAAGTTCCAAAAATGGTCGCAGAAAAGATCATCGCAGGATAAAAAAATGGCACAAGCTAAAGAAAAAATTCGTATCAAGCTGAAAGCGTACGACCACCGAGTGTTGGACCAGTCGGTTCAAGAGATCGTGGGGACTGCGAAAAAGACTGGCGCGAAAGTGGTCGGTCCGATCCCGCTTCCGACGCACATTTGGAAAACAACGGTGCTTCGTGGTCCGCATATCGATAAAAAAGCGCGCGATCAGTTCGAGATCCGGACCCATAAACGTCTTATTGAGCTTGAAGAACCGACTTCCCGTACCGTGGATGCGCTGATGAAGCTGGATCTCCCGGCAGGCGTGGACGTCGAAATTAAACTTTAAAAAGAGAAAATTATGATCGGTCTTTTAGGTAAAAAAGTAGGAATGTCCCAGATCTTCGACGGGGAAGGTCAGCAAATCCCCGTGACGGTGCTTGAGGTGGGACCGTGTTTTGTGACGGCGCTTCGCACTAAAGAGAAGCATGGATATCTGGGTGTTCAGCTTGGATTCGATGCCGTGAAGGAGAAGCGTCTGAACAAAGCGAAAGCGGGCATGCTTCGCAAGGTGAATGTTCCGCCGATAAGATTTATTCGCGAGATCCGTACGGAAGACATTGCGAATTTGAGTGTGGGGAGCGAGCTTCGCGCTGAGAACTTTGAAGTCGGGGAGTATGTGGATATTGAAGGTGTCTCGATCGGAAAAGGTTTTCAGGGCGTGGTGAAGCGTCTTAATTATAAGGGGGGTGCGAGCAAAAGCCATGGCTCCATGTTCGGTCGCGTTCCGGGTTCCATCGGTTCAAAAGCCGGCGGCGTGGGTTGTCGCAAAAAGGTCCGTAAAGGCAAAGGGCTTCCAGGACATATGGGCGATGAAAAAGTTTGTATTCATAATCTCAAAGTCATGAAAGTGGATGCCGAGAACAATCTTCTTGCTCTTAGCGGCAGCGTGCCAGGTGCGGAAGGCGGTTATTTGATCATTCGCAGCGCGCTTAAACGCGGCAAAAAAAGTTCCTGGAAAGTGAGAAATAGTAAGCAGGAGTCCCCGAAGGGAAATCCCTCGGAAACTTCCAAAGCTGAAAATCCTCAAGTAGTTCCATAAGCCATGCATTCATTAGAAAGGCGTAAACGATGAAGGTGCTTCTTTACTCAAAAGAGGGTAAGAAGAAACAAGAGGTAGTATTGAACCCTGAGATCTACGGGGTCCGGGCGAACAACCGTCTTTTAGAACTGGTGCGGAATGCCTACTCGGGCAATCTTCGCAAAGGGACTGTTGATACCAAGACGCGAGGCGAAGTGCGCGGCGGTGGGAAAAAACCCTGGAAACAAAAAGGGACCGGAAGAGCCCGCCACGGTTCGATCCGTTCTCCGATCTGGGTTGGCGGCGGTACGGTGTTCGGACCGCACCAGAGGGATTACACCGTGTCGTTGTCCAAAACGATCCGTAATCTGGCCTTGAGGGTCATGCTCAGCCAGCGTGCGGGAGAAAAGAACTTGATACTTCTTGAGACGGTAAAACTTGAGACGCCGAAGACGAAGGAATTTGCAGCGATCGCGAAGGCATTGCCAGTCATGAAAAAGCGTGCTCTTTACGTGGTAAAAGAAACAACGCCGAATCTCAAACGTGCGAGCCGCAATATGCGCGAGAGAATCGAAGTCAAGACGGCTGCGGAATTCACGGCTTATGATGTGATGCAACGCGAAAAAATTGTGATTGATGAGGCTGCAGTCGAGCTGATCGAAAAGCGCTTAGCAGTAACGGCGAAGGAGAAGTCTAATGAAGCTTAATCTTTACGATGTTGTGATCGAGCCGTTGATCACCGAGAAGCTCTCTAAGGCCGCCGAGGCCGCGAACAAGTACGGTTTTCGCGTGCATCCGCAAGCCAATAAAAAAGAAGTTAAAGCGGCCGTCGAAAAAATCTTCAGTGTGCATGTGAAAAGCGTGAATACGATAAATGTTTCCGGAAAATGGCGCCGTGTGCGTCATGTTCCCGGACAGACGACGGCCTGGAAAAAAGCTATCGTGACCCTGAAAAAGGGCGAAAAGATTGATCTGACAAAGTAAAAGAGAGAAAAAGATTTATGGGACTCATTAAATTCAAACCAACAACACCGACGCGGCGATACGGGAACGTTTCCGATTTTGCCGAGATCACTATGGACCATCCCTATAAGCCTTTGACCTATATTAAAAAAGGCACAGGCGGACGCAACAACCATGGCCACATCACTTCGCGTCGCATCGGAGGCGGGCATAAACGCCGTATTCGTCTCATCGATTTTAGAAGGAACCGCATCGGGATTGAAGCAACAGTCCTTTCTGTGGAATATGATCCGAACCGTAGCGCGCGCATCGCGCTTGTGCAATATGCGGACGGCCTCAAGAGCTATATCCTTTGTCCGGACGGCCTTAAGGTTGGTGAAAAAGTGGTGAGCGGGCCGGACGTAGAAGTGAAGGTTGGGAACCATTTGCCGCTTGAGAAGATCCCGGAAGGTTCCATGATCCACAATATTGAACTTCGTCCCGGTTTGGGAGGGAAGCTCGCACGCGCTGGCGGCGTGGTGGCGCAGATCCTTGCAAAAGAAAATGCTATGGCGCACATCAAACTTCCCTCCGGGGAAGTGAGACTTATCCCAGCGAAGGCGTACGCGACGATCGGGCAGTGTTCCAATATCGACCATGAAAATATTGTTCTCGGGAAAGCTGGTCGCGCCCGCTGGCTGGGACGGCGTCCTGTCTCACGCGGCGTCGCGCGTAATCCCGTGGACCATCCGCTCGGTGGCGGTGAAGGCAAATCTAAGGGAGGCAATCATCCGCAAAGTCCCACAGGAGTAAAATCCAAGGGCTTTAAGACGCGTAAACGTTACAAAGCATCGAACAAATACATTGTGAAGGATCGTAGAAAATGAGCCGTTCAGCAAAAAAAGGCGTCTATGTTGATGACAGACTTTTAGGCAAGGTTCAGACCGCGAACCAGAAAAAAGACCGCCGTCCCATTAAAACCTGGTCGCGGCGTTCTACGATTACGCCGGACTTCATCGGCGTTACGCTCTCAGTCCATAATGGGAAAACTTTTACGAACGTGTTCGTGACCGAGAATATGATCGGACACAAAGTCGGGGAATTCTCTCCGACCCGAACGTTCAGAAAACACAGCGCTTCGGGTGATAAGGCAAAAGCCCTCGCCGCGGGTTCAACAACCTGATCTGAAAGAACATCATGGCTAAAGAAGAAAAAAAATCAAAAGTAGAAGCAGCGCCGTCACCGCGTGTTGTCAGGGCGCTCACGAAGCATTTAAGGATCGCTCCGAGGAAGATGCGTCTTGTGATCGATACGATCCGCCGGCAGCCGGTCCAGGAAGCGGTCGGGATCCTGATGCTTCTCAAAAAGAAAGGCGCCAAGATGGCGGTCAAGACTTTGAAAAGCGCCATCGCGAATGCCAAAAATCTTGGGTTAAATGAAAATCGTCTTTATGTTTCCAACGTGCGCGCGGATGGGGGGCCGGTGTTCAAACGGTTTATGACCCGTTCGATGGGGCGTGCGGATAAGATTTTGAAACGGACTACCCACTTGACTGTGGAAGTCCGCGAGGGGTTCAAGATTTGGGGCGGAAGAGCGCCGGAAGACTCGAAAGCTAAAAATAAGAAAAAGACCGCTGCAGCGGCTTAAAAGAACGAAGGCATAAGGGAGGTTATTTTGGGTCAGAAAGTTCATCCTTACGGTTTAAGAATTGGGTATATTAAGCCCTGGAAAGCACGGTGGTTTGCCAAGCGTGATGCGGGGACCGTTCTCATGGAGGATCTCAAGATCCGCGCCTATCTGAAGAAGAAGCTGGCGATTGCCGGCATCTCTTCGATCGAGATTGACCGGGCGTCGAACCGGGTTCGTATCCGTATTTTCGCGGCAAAACCGGGCGTCATTATTGGACGGCGCGGTCAAGAAATCGATAAGATCAAAGAAGATCTTGCGGCCCTGACGAAGAGTGAAGTATTTCTGGATATCAAAGAAGTGAAGATGCCTCAAATTGACGCGCAACTCGTGGCCGAGAATATCGTGTTACAGCTTGAAAAACGTATCGGGTTCCGTCGCGCGATGAAAAAGGCCATCCAGCTTGCGATGCAGAAGGGTGCGCTTGGTATTAAAGTCCAATGCAAGGGCCGTCTCGGCGGTGCAGAAATCGCCCGCGAAGAAAAATATCATGAAGGAAAAGTTCCTCTCAGCACTTTTCGCGCGGATATCGATTACGGGTTCGCGGAAGCCTTCACCACCTATGGGACCATCGGTTGCAAGACATGGATCTACAAGGGGGATGTGCTCGTGAAAAAGGAGCAGGAAGCCCAGAAGCTCGAGCTCGAGAAAAAATTCAAGGTTGTTGAAGAAGAGATCCAGAAAACGGAAACTGCGGAGCCGGCCAAGCCCGCTGCTGAGGTGTCCCAGGACGGCGGGACACAGGAGAATAAGAGCGATGCCCCTACAGCCTAAAAGGGTTAAATTTCGTAAGCAGCAGCGCGGTTGGATGCGCGGGGTTTCCACGCGCGGCAGCGATTTAGCGTTCGGAGAGTTCGGTTTGAAGGCCCTTGCATGCCATTGGCTGACGGGGGTCCAGATCGAAGCGGCTCGTGTAGCTCTGACGCGTCACGTCAAGCGCGGCGGCAAGATTTGGTTGCGTGTTTTTCCGGACAAGTCAGTTTCCAAAAAGCCGGCCGAGACCCGTATGGGCAAAGGGAAAGCTGCTCCGTCGCATTATGTCGCTGTTGTTAAACCCGGCAAGATTCTTTTTGAAATGGGCGGTATTCCGGAAGAGATGGCCCGTTCCGCCATGAGGCTTTGCGCTCATAAGATCCCGTTCCGTACTAAATTCGTGAAACGCGAGGTTGCGGTTTAATATGTTGAAAGTCACGGAGTTAAAAGAACTCAGCATCGAAGAATTAAACGAGAAGGTCAATGTTTTGAAGAAGGGCTTGATGCAGCTCCGGTTTCAGCATAAGACCGGCAAGCTCGAGCGCCAGTCCGCGCTGAAGGAAGCCAGGCGGGACATCGCGCGCGTCAAGACCGTGATCACCGAAAAGAAGAAAGGCGAGAAAAAGTCATGACCGAGAACGGCCCTGAAGCTCAAGGTAAGCGAGTTCGTGAGGGTGTGGTCGTCAGTTCAAAAATGAACAAGACCATCACCGTGCTCGTGACCCGCCTGTTGAAGCATTCCAAATTCAACAAAATCATCAAGCGGCATATCAAATATTCCGCGCATGATGAGAAAAACGAAGCTAAGGAAGGAAACCGCGTTCAGATCGTTGAGACCCGGCCGCTTTCCAAGACCAAACGTTGGCGTCTCGTGAAGGTGCTGCCGTCATGATCCAGATGCGAAGCGTTCTCGAGATCGCCGATAACAGCGGCGCAAAAAAAGCGGCTATGATCGGTGTGATCGGCCGTCACAGTAAACGTTCTGCCGAAGTAGGCGATATCATCACCGCGTCTGTGAAGGAAGCTCTTCCGAGCGGCGCGGTCAAAAAAGGAGAAGTCGTAAAGGCGGTGGTCGTGAGGACAAAGTCCCCGATTCGACGCAAGGACGGCTCTTCTGTGAAATTCTCGTCGAATGCCATTGTGTTGATCGATAATCAAAAGAACCCGCGCGGGACACGCATTTTTGGCCCTGTGGCCCGTGAGCTTCGTGATTGTGATTTTTCCAAGATCATCTCGCTCGCGCCGGAGGTCGTTTAAGTTATGAAGATTCGTAAAGGCGATGAAGTAATCGTAACCAAGGGCAAGGACGCCGGAAAAAAAGGGCGCGTGATGCGCGCATTCCCGAAAGAAGGAAAACTTTTGATCGAAAAGATCAATTACCGGACGTGTTATCTGCGC
>JBAZJC010000097.1:0-5919 GCA_041651495.1 Candidatus Omnitrophota bacterium
AATCAAGAACGAACGCACAGTTCATTAGGGCGGATGACCCCTGAAGAGTTTTATCAGAAAGCAAAGCTGTTAACCGCAGCCCCGGAAAACTCTAATTCATGCCGGTAGTAAAAAAGGGGTAAGCTCAGATCCACTTACCGTTGTGGATAAACTCAAGAATTTTTCTATCAAGCTGATGCTCCTTGATCTCAAAATGCAGAAGTTGAATGGTTTCGAGGTGTTGGATAAGATCAAAAAAGCCGGGATCTCTCTTCCCCCAACAATCATAATCACAGGGCAGCTGCCTAAGTATATAGGACAGCTAAAGGATTATGGGATCGATGAGCAGGATGTGGTTACAAAACCGTTTAATTTCGAAGCGATGGAACAATGCATCAATAGAAAGCTCGGCAGCCAGATAGTGTCCGCAGAGGTCGGCAGCGAATATGAAGACGTTATTTATAAAAAAAATAGGTGCCGTCTTGGCTTTGTCGAGGACGAGGAAGATGTTCTGGAGCATTTTTCCGAATTTTTTAAAGAAAGAAAATATAATGTGCTTTGTTTTAATAACGGCACTAAGGCCTTCGAATCATTAAAAAAAGAAAAAGTCGATATACTGTTTGTTGACATTAAGCTTCCGGGGATGCAAGGGGACTGTCTGATGGAGGAATTAAGCAAGCTGCCGGCCCCGCCTTTTATGATACCGGTTTCTGCTGATCCTATGGCGGATGGGATGTTGGATAGGTTGAAAGCCATTGGCTGCAAGCATTTTATTGCAAAGCCATTTGATATCGTTGAATTGATTGAGCTTGTAAAGACGATAGCTCTCGAAAAGAAATTGCTGGGTTAAAAAATGATTGGAGGGTAGCTGGCGAAAAGAAGTTTTGCCGGTTTCGTTCCAGTGTTGGTGAAAATATAGCCTAAGCTCCCGTCAAAATAAATGCTTTCGCCTTCCCGAATACTTGTTTTTCTGTTTTTTCCTACCTCGACCAGTAACTCGCCGTCTTCGACATAAGCAGCTATTTTCGCATCATCTTTCCGCTGCCAACTCGCGCGTCGGATGCCGCCTTTTGGATCGATATACATTTCTGCGATCTGAAATCGGTTTTGAGGCCCTGGGAAAAGGGAAGATTTAATCCTAACGCCAAGAAAGTGGCGGTAATCAATCAGTGCCCTGTCATGTGCTGTTGCGTGATAGAAGTACCCTTCATCTTTTCCCTCAGCGAGCTCCAGAAAGCGGGAGAATGGCATTTTGAGACACTGCGAAATTTTCTCGATTTTATCCCAGTAAATGACTTGATCCTTTTGGGTTGTATTTTCTAGATACTGAAGTGCTTGTTCATCGATTCCGGTTAATTGGGCTAACTCCGAAAATTGCAGAGGAAGTTTCTCCGAATGTGAATAAAGACTACGGATTTGTTTGATGGCGCGACCAATGGAGAATGACGGCTGGCTTTTCAGAGCTTCTGCGCCTCGGATGTATTCTTCCGGATTTAGTGAGAAGGCAAGACATAGTTGGAGGGGATTGTCCGTGTCCTGATTGATGAGGTGGTGCAGTTTGTCACCCCGAAAACTGAATCCTTGGTTGCCGAATAATTTGAACTCCTGCGAGTTGTTATAAATTATCTGGAGTGATCCTCTTTGGACAAAGCCTGTGATTTGATTGGGATAAGGGAGCTTGAGATTGCGCAATTCTTTTCCAGCTTCGATATTGATAAGCATAAAGGAAAAGTGGGAGGGTGCCGCAAACGGAGGAGTTATTGACGCGATCTGCGAGCCGTCGAGTCTTAGTGGCTTTTGTTTGAACCAAATATCTTCGCGGTGTTTGCTGTGGCGTTTCCGGTTTTCTCGCGGGGTCTCGGTCAACTTTGTTACAAAGAAATTCCCGGGGAACCATTCCCTAGATTCAAGAAGGATATCTTTGAGAGGCGTCCTTAATGCTTGGGCGAGAGCTTCCAGATTTTTTATGGTAGTGAACTTGGCGTAGCCGTTTTCAAGGGTTTTTAGTGCCGCAGGTTTCATTCCCGCGTCCTTGGCAAGCTCAGACTGGGTCATTCCCATTCGGAGGCGAATTTGCTTGATACCAAGCCCCAGGTCGAGATTGGGCTCATTCGGAAACTCCGGAATGACGCTTCTGAGCTTGGCCACTAATTGCTCATACATAAAAATTTTTTCTCCATACGTTTTGCCGCAATGGTCTATCTAACAATTGAATATACCACAGGTTAGAATAGATTTCAATAGTACTCTAAAATAATCATAAAAAAACATATTTAGGCATACTTGACCCACTTTAAAAGTGCGTGTATGTTCCTGTTGAGAGCAGGGAATGAAAGGAGTAAAACGAAATGGAAACAGAATATAGCGGACTTCTAAAATACGATAAAATAGCAATAAAAAAATCTAATTGTGCTTTTTCTGACTCTCCTAAGGGAAAATTGGACAAAGCCATGGAGGTCTTGTCTACCGAAGCTCTGTCTAAGGGGACCGAGGGGCACCATGCCAGCCACGTTTTAACGTTCTTTAGCTATATGGCCTATAACGTTGTCAAAGGGAAAGGCGTCAGACAGCATCTGCTAGAGCGCGTAATCCACCACCTTAAAGCACTTCAAGAATTTATCGAGGATCCTGAGCTAAACGTATTGGTTAAGTCAATGATTAAGAGCATTCATATTCAATACGAAAAATTTCCCAAGGAAGCCGAACAGTCTGCGGAGACTATTAGCCTGTGGCTGGTATGTAATCAGGCAAGCATCCTGAGGTTGGCTGAATGTTATAGGAAACAATCCGTTTTTGATGGCTTATTGCCAATGAAGATTCCGGTCGGATTAGCGAATGTAGCAGGGACGGCAATCCAAGGTCTGCGGGACCGGAATCTTGCCACCGGAGAACGGTTACTTGGTCAGCTGTTCAAAGGTTACTTCAACAACAAGATGACGGTTCTTATCTTTCTCATCCAGGTCAAACAGCATAAGCCCGAAGCGAGGGGCATAAATGGGGTGTGCTGTTTCTTGGATGACCTTTATCGTCACATGCTTGCGGATTCAAATCAGAAACGGTATCACTGGGTCTTTATTTGGCTCAAGAAATTCGTTCAGAAGCTTCCCAATGTGAAGACTTCGCAAAGGGGCCGAGCTCTCGATTTTGTTCGGGATCTTTACGGGGTTTTTGGCATCAATCTACAATCAGAAATCACAGGAGACCTAACATGAAAATCCAGAAGAAAACGTTCAAGAGAATCACAAGACGCTGCGTCGCACTTTACCGCCTGTTCGTTCAGTACCGCAAACGGATTAACATGGTGGAATCGGAACTTGGCGGAGAGCTCCATGCTTGTTGAGCTGAAAGCGCCGCGAAGGCCCATCCTACATTGCGATCAAGACTTCGCAAAGGGGATTGGGGTGGGACTAAGCGAACTACTTTCAAAAACGGAGCAGCGGAGAATGCGCAGGAATTTGCTGAAAGAATATGGCGCGATCTTGCATGAGCGCCGAAAAATACGCGGCGTTACCCTGACCGAGCTTGCAGGGAAAGCGAAAGTCAGTCGTGATGATATTGAGCTTGCTGAACGCGGTTTGATTCGCCTTTCCGATGAAGAGAAGCAGCGAATAAAAACATTCCTCAGACGGCAGCCGATTATTTGATGGGGTCAGAATCTTTTTAAGAAGCGAACTCTTTTATTCATAGATATATCGATTTTGTTTTTTGAAATGATATGGAGAGAAATCGGTGAAAAGGCCTCCCGGCCAGGAGGCCCTGGTAATCCACGTTCTGGCTAAGTCCGTGCTATCTAGCCGGTTTCTTTTCCTACTCAAAGCATACCTGATCATCGGACGCTTGTAAAATGCCGGGGACCACGGGGACCACAAAATCGCTATAAATCGAAAAAAGAAGGCGCATTGATTGGTTTAGGATGATGTGCAGCTTTAAAAACTTTTTTACTTTGATAATGCTGAGATTTAATTAGTAGAAAAAACACTTTTTCGGCATCAACATCTTGACAGCATGAAAATGGACGGTTATCATTCGAGCGTTCTTTCAGAAAAAAATATGAACTGAATAATTCTGAAAAACAGATTCAAATAGACTTAGCCGCAGTACGCAGTGAATGTGCTTAGCCAAAAGAATACTTAGCCAGAATGGAAGCGTCCGCTTAAGACCAAAATCTTAGCGGTCAATTCAAACTTCTGTTTTTTTTGGTGTGTCGTGATGACTTTTGGCTGGGTGAGATCACGCTTTCGTTTTCTCTCCTTCGTTTTGATCGTTTACATGCTTTCTTCCGATTTTCTCTGGGCCAACCCTACTTCTTTTGGTTCGGCGGTAGAGCACTCCGCTTGCCCTTCATTTTCTGGTTTTGGCCGGATCGAGAAAATCTCTTCCCAAGACTTTAAAGCTGGATCTCTAGTTGTCTACCGCATTTTTAAGAACCCGAATTCCTGTTCTGTACCGACCGTGCCAATAAATTGCGCGCGAGTACGGCGTGATGAAAATAACATTGCAAAACAATAAAAGGAGGGGAGAAAGTGATTATGGAAGTCAATCAAAAGGAAGGCGTAACAGCGAAGGAATACGGGCAAGTTCTCAAGAGACGGCGAAAGGACCGCGGCGTCACTCTTTGTGAGCTTTCCGAACGTACGGGAATCAGCCAAGAGCACATTGCCAAGGTGGAACTTGGCTTGCTTGATCTGTCCGGACCTCAGAGACGGAGAATCAAGGAATTTCTGCGAAGGCAACCGATCATTTAAAGAATAGGCAAAAGTATGAGAATGGATGGGGTGTCTCTGTTTATGACGGAAACTGCAAGGAGCGATCGTCCTTGTATTAAAAACACAATTGATTCGGCTCAGCGATTGTTTTCTGTGAAAGCGGCGTGTCAAGATTTCGGGGCGACTCATTCCGTGAAATCAATTGTTTATGCATCTATTGAACAGCTGAATATGGAAGTGAAACGCCTGCAATTGATCCTGCAACCGGTGCGAGTAAAACTTCAGCGAAAAGAAGTATGGGTTCCTTAAAACGTAAAGCAGGGGGGCGGTGGAGTTAATGGATGTCGCGAAACAGAAAATTGGCATATTTCGGATCAGATCTACCGGAATGAAGATTCTGGGCGGGGCATTGCTTTTTCTGCTCATTTCCCAGGAGTCCGTCATATCAATGCTCGCTCCGGTAAGAGAATTAGCGCAAACCATCCACATCTACTCCCCGGATATCCAAGAAGAGCTGGCTCATGAATTGGCTTTAAAAGAAGCCGAGCTTTCATCACGGGCACAAATGCTGCCGCAGATCCGCACCTCATTTCAGGAGTATTTTGTGCAGAGCAGCACCGACTCCGGATTCTTGAGTAATGCCCGCGTCGAGGTCCCTCTTTTTCAAAAGGCCAAGCCTTATTACGCGTGGAAAATCGCGAAAATTGAAAGACGGTCATACAAGACAACCCGTATCAAGAATCAAATCGAGAGAATCTTTCGTTTCCGAACGGCCAATTACGAGGCCCAAAGCTGTCACAAAAAACTTCCGAAACTTCTCGTCGAGCGCGATCTTCTTTCGAAGCTTATGGAGCGTCAGAGCGGAATGGTGATTGATAAGGTAAAGTCTCTGGATCAGATGGATGACGTGTATCGGAGATGGGTTTTGCTGGACCAGACCATTCAGAACACAAAGGCAAAACTGGCGGTTCTGGATGAGGAAATCGCTTATCTCGCAAACTCTGGCTCTCAAATATCACTGGCGAGCGGTATTCCGGACCCTTCCCGTCCTTTATCCGAGAATGAATTTGAGACTCAAAAAGAAGAAGCCTTGATTCGTCATCCCGACATTGCAACCCTTCAAATGGAAATTGAGAAGCAATCCGCAAAGCTGGGTCTGGTAAAAGCGGATCGGTTGCCTGAAATCTCCGCTGTTTCGATTTATGGCCGGGAGCCTCGATTTGCCGGCAATGAA
>JBAZJC010000098.1:0-5901 GCA_041651495.1 Candidatus Omnitrophota bacterium
CACTCACTTTGATTACATGCGCAGGGATGATTTACTTTCAAATATCATGGGTACCATCAATCCGGCAGAAAAGCAGTGGAATGAAAGAGTCAGTGCGTTTGTGACGGATTTGGCAGCAAATGCGGGAGATAAAGATAAATTAAATGCGTTTTTGCTTTTAATGAAAAATCAAGGAGTTGCCTCCAAAGAAGGTAATAAGTGGATTATCAAATTAGACGGTTGGCAAGAAAGGGACCCGGATTATGGGCAAGGGAATTAAAACACTGTTTTTGGTGTGTACCGGGGTGATTATCATCGGGGTATTGTTGTTCTCATCAAAATATTTTTCAACAATACTAAATCCCACTAACCAAGTTTTTGATGCGAAAAATGACAAGATCGCTAATGTTATGAACCGAAACAGTTTTGAATCGAGTGCAAGGCGCTTTTTAAAAGCGGGTGAATTTGATAAAGCCATAGCACTTTATCGCCAGGCCATTAAACCCGAGTTGATTAATGAAGACTATGAAAAATCAACAGCAATGGGCATGATGTGTGAAATTTACAAAAGACAAAAAAAATATGATAAAGCTTTGGAAATGAACCGTTGGTTTTTGGAAAACAGCGCAACTGGGAAGCCGACAAAATTTGCATTGGAGGAAAAAAAAGAGATTGAAACATTAATGAAGTATGCTTCGTCAGCCGATCCGAGTGTTATTTATCAATATATTCAGCGGGTAAAAGAATTTTATAAAAAGGAATTACCTCCAATAGGATATGATGTGGTTATAAGTAGTGGAGCTATCTCCGACATTCTCCGCCTCTACGACACGATTGGCGACTACGATGCCGGGATTAAGTTTATTGATGAAATTCTAACTTTTTTCAAAGGACAAAAGAAAAACCGGGAGGAAGATTTTGCTATTTATGACAAGGTGAAAACAGTTACACAGGCAACGGAATGTATGGAAACAGGGCCTTCCCAAAATCCTAACTGGCATGCTTGTAAATTAATACGGGAGTTTTTACGTGTTCGCGAAGCATTTGGAGCTGAAAAGAAAGCGGGCGGCCCTACTTGCCGTAGCAAGATATTATCTGAAGGCGAATATTGCATTGGTGATGCCACCAAAGCCCTCATCCAATCCAGCGAATTTCCCTGGTGAAATCTATTTCCCGTCGTTTTTTTGCTCTCTTCCTCTGCTTTTTTGTTTCCTTCCAGCCGGTTGCTTCGGCATGTCCTGTTACAGCTCCTGTCGTTCCTGTTCTTGGTGATAGAACCCCCATGGCAATAGATGTCAAAATGTGTAAATACACCGGAGGGTTCGGGAGTTTGGGTGCCGGGATCTCGAATATGGGAAGTTTTCTTCTTGAAGGAGCCGGGGAGGTCATCAAGGACACCCAGGGGCAGGTGATAGGCCATGCTTTTACTCATGCCCAGGTTGCCGCGCGCCAGCTGATCGCGGCAGGGTTGAACATGGGAGTATCCATGGGGCTCTCGGGTCTGGGTCTTGATCCTCAGTTGAGCCAGCTTGCGGGCGCTTTTGTGGGCGGTGGATTTCTGGGGATCGGGGAAGCGGGAACGACTTTCTTCCGCTCGGGCGTTCAAATGGCGATGATGCAGGGTGTGTCCGAGATGGCGGTCAATATCGGTCTTGCGCCTCCGATCACAAGCGCATTGTCTGTTGTCGCAACAACAGGCATGGGTTCGTTAGAAAATGGTTGCAAATTTTTTCAAAAACATAGAATGGTATCATTCTAATGAACCTTTCTGAAACAAAGTCTGGTGAATGGCGTAAGATCATTGCGGTGATTCTTGTCCTGACCTTGCTTGGCGGCGGAGGCGGTGGCGGTTACATTGTGTATTCGAAATACATGGCCATTGTCCGCGCCGCAACACAAGGCGACCTTGATGCTTCCGAGACATTTTTGCGGGCGGTTCCTGACAGACTTCTGAGCTTCCTGACAATGGTGGTCCCGGGAATGAACCTTATTTACGAGAAGTTCGCAGGACGCTGCCTGGAAGCGAAGCGGTTCGAACAATGCCGGCGTTTTCTTGAATTCGCTCGTCAGAAGTTTCCCCAGGATCCGACCTTTGTTGCCCAGCTTGGGATCGTTTTTTACCGCTTAAAGGATTACCAGGGCGCGGCTCGCATGTTTGATGAACTTCAAAGGATGAAATATTTCAGCACTTTTCTGGCACGCAACGAAAGAAATTACCTGCTTCTTGCGGCGCAGTTCTACGCTGCGGCTGGGCAGAAAGAGAAGTCCGCATCCTTTGAAAAGGTGGTGCTGGAAAAATATGCGAATGACTCCACGATCTGGCTGACGCTCGCGCGGGTCGCGGCATTCCAGGGGAAACTTGGAAACATGATTGATCAGTACCAGCGGGCGCAGGCCGCTTCCGACAGGGAGTTCGAATGGGCAGATTATTTTTTACTGGCGGCTGGCTATATCCAAATTCGCTACAGTGAGCGTTTTTTTAAGACCTTCGCGAAGGCCAAAAGGCGTTTTCCGAATGCGCCGGGTTTTTTTCTGCTTTTAAGCCTTGAACATATTGGGGAGGGCAAATTCCTGACCGCGTATTATGAACTGCTCTTGGAAAAAGAATCTGGCCTGAATTACGATCACTACTTTGAAAAGGCGATTGGTGCGATCGAAAGGGAATTTGCAAAAGCTTTTGAGCGCAGGCCCTCTGAGCCTTGGTACCAGAATCTCTACTGGTTTATTCGAAGCAAGCAGTTCCTTGAAAAAGGAGAGAAAGACCGGGCCCTTGAGTGTCTGTTCCGGTCCTTGAAAGCGCCGGAGGTACACCCGCTACAATATCTGTATCTGGCCCGTCTGCTGAGGTCAATGGGGAAGGTGGAAGAAGCGCTTGGCTATTACGAGAAGACAGCGACTGCCACACTTCATTTGAGCTGCGCGTACGCGGAAGCAGCTGAAATTCATCTTGAACGCAATGAGACAAAAATGGCCGATATTCTCTGGCAACGCGCAGTCGAGGCAGATCCCGGGATCGTTCGCTTCTCGGAAGTCGGGAAAAAACTCCAGGAACTTTCTGCATTTTCCTCTTTTTCGACCCCATCCAAACCAGCTTCGATCTCAGTTGCGAGGCCTATTACGGTGGAAGCCGAAGCGCCCTTGGTTGGTTCTCTTCCGGATGCCGGACTTCGGCAGGAGATAAACTTTTTTATTCAAAAACAGTTTTCCATTGCCCTCGCCAAGGTGTGATATGTGTAAACTGGACGCTGTAAAGCGCATAAACCAGCCGTCGTCCAGAAGGAGATGTCAAAGCCCAAGTCCCAGCGTTGCAAAGCAGTGCCTTTTTATGTCTTTCTGCAATAGATTTTTATCTGTTTTTGAGCGATTTTTTCCGAAGACTTCCGAAGTTTCTTTCCCATTCCCTCGCCGCTTCCGCTATGTTCATCTCAAGTTGGATTCAAAAGACGAGATCGAGATAAAAGACAGGAAAGTGTTTTTTTGAGAACAGCAAATAAAATATTCGTTATTGAGTAAAATCGGCTATATAATTCAGCTACACTTTTCCAAAATGGAGGTTTTATGAAAAAAACTTTTTCGGTTCTTTTTACAGCATTGTTCCTGTCAGGTTGTGTCTCGGCAAGCGCGCATCGGCAGGATGTTCAAGACAACGGTCCGAATAGTTTGACGGTTGGGAAAGTTCAACGGGAGATTAAGATTGGAATGCCTTCAGCTCAAGTTGCAGAAACTCTTGGTTCGCCCAATATGGTTACCACTGATGAACAACGCCGCGAGGTGTGGGTCTACGACAAAATCGCGACTGAAGCTGCCTATTCTACTAGTGGTTCCAGTTATGGTGGTGGTGTCGGCGCTGGCGGGGTACCAGGTTCGTCATTAATTCTTGGAGGTCTTGTCGGAGGCTTTGGGAAAAATGCTGGGGCTGTGAACTCGACCCAGAAAACCTTGACAATCATCATCAAATTCGATCTGGAAGGTAAGGTCAGGGATTTTGCTTACCACAGTTCGAAGTTTTAGTCTAAAACCAGTCTGATATGAAGCGCTCAAAACGTTGCTCGAAAAAACTGGTTTTGACAAGCCTTTGTCTCTTTTTGGCAGGGTGCGCCTCTATGCCGACGAATCTCCTCGTCCTTCCGACTAATTATCTTTCCGCACGAGAACAACAGATGCGGAAGTACAGCACAACGGATGAAAAGAAGGTGATCCAAGCGGCCGCGGGGGCGCTGCAGGATCTCGGCTTCACAATCGATAAGAGCGAAATGGACCTAGGCATGATCGTTTCCTCCAAGAACCGTACGGCGGTTAGTGCGGGGCAGGTGACGGCAGCAATCACGGCGGATGTTGCGTGCGTGCTATTCGGATGTTATTCAAACCTCTACGGAAAGACCGACAAGGCGCAGAAGATCGAAGCTTCTGTGATGGTCAATTCTGCCCTTGCCAAGGATTCGACGGTCGTTCGGGTCAAGTTCCAAAGCGTGGTCTGGAACGTGTCCGGGCAGGTTTCCCGTTTTGAAACGATTACCAACCCGGAGCTTTATCAGGGATTTTTTGAAAGGATTTCCAAAGCCATTTTCCTAGAGGAGCAGAAAATATGAGAGAGAAACGACGATTTTGTTTTACGATCTTTCTAATAACGGCAACCGCGCTATTGGCTGGTTGTGCCACATCTCAAAAGCAAATTCTCGCCACGAATCAAAGCCAAGTGGCTTTACGCAGTATCCAGAGCCGGGCGTTCGATACCACGGATAAAAAATTAATGCTAAGAAGTGTAATTAATACCATGCAGGACCTTGATTTCCTGATCCAGGATTCGAGTTTAGATCTCGGTACCGTGACCGGACAGAAATTCCATGGCATGATCGTTGTGAAAATGTCCGTGATGGTCAAAGAACGGAACGCAAAGCAACTTCTGGTTCGTGCAAATGTGGAATACGGTATCAAAGCGGTGGAAGATCCCAAAACCTATCAGGATTTTTTTACAGCGCTGGAAAAGTCCGTATTTCTTACAGCCCAGCAAGTCGATTAATCTTGTTGGAGTATTTTGGGTTTTAAAGAAGGAGTACACCCAGAAAATGGGAGCGCCTTTTTTTTGTAGCATTTTTAAAAGATGGCTATATGCGCGAGTCTGGCAAGCAGTTTTTAAAAATCAGTTTTTCTCTTTCGAATTATTCTCTTGTCGAATATCATAAAATTCCAATACGAAATAAACCAGCCCGTGTCCTCAAGATGCCCGGCACCTTTCTACTTTCCAGGAAGACTGTGGCGCGACTTCTGACAATATCTTGCTATAGCTTGAAACGATTGCTTTAGGATTATTGTTAATTTTTCCGTTTTTCCTCGAAAGCCGCGGTAGTCACAGTGTATGCGTCGACGGTTTCCTGCGTGATAAGGCCTTGCCGGGCACATTCCGCCAAGGCGTCCTTCAGCAAGATCATTCCCTGATCGCGACCCGTCGAAATGACGTTGTAAATCTGTACGGTCTGGTTACTGCGGATCAGATAGCGGATCGGAATCGTGACCGGCATGGTCTCAAAGACCGCTATGCGTCCGACACCTTCTTTTTTCTTCACCAGGACTTGGGAGACGACCGCCGCAAGCGTCATGGCCAGCTGGACCCTTATTTGGCTCTGTTGTTGGGGAGGGAAGACATCAATGATGCGGTCGATAGCCTGCACGGCATCGTTGGTGTGAAGTGTCGCAAAGACCAAGTTACCTGTCTCAGCCGCCGTCAGCGCCATGGCAATAGTTTCCAGATCACGGATCTCTTCGACTACGATCACATTGGGGTCTTCCCGGAGTACCACACGCAAGGCGTTCGCAAAAGAAGTCGCATCGATTCCGATCTCGCGTTGGCTGATCAAGCTTTGCTTGTTCCTGTGGATGTATTCGATGGGGTCTGAGATTGTGATGATGTGCGCGTTCCTGTGC
>JBAZJC010000099.1:0-5819 GCA_041651495.1 Candidatus Omnitrophota bacterium
GCGCCTTATGTTCTCTGGCCAAAGGCAGGGGACACGCCTTATACCCTGGATGCATGGCTTCTCACCGTGAAAAAAGATGTGATGGAACGTTTTCCCATCAGCAAAAAACGTGTCTATCTTGTCGGGAAAGATTCAGGGGCCAATTACGCGGCATACATGGCGGTCAAATATCCCAAAGAATTCACGGCCGCCGCCTTGTTGGGCGAAGCGTGGGACGGCCCTTTTTTCCAGTTGATCCGGCCCCGGTCGGATGCGGCAGACCAGGTCCCTTTTTACATCGCGTTTAAGGCGGACGGAAATGCCAAGGAACGTAACCGTGACTGGCTCGACAAGTTCCAGAAAAAAGGTTATCCGCTTCGTTTGGTGGATTACAAAAACGATGAAGATCTCAACGACCTGAAATTTAAAAAAGCTGTTTTTGACTGGATGGAAACAACGGGAGAGAGTTGGAAAACCTCAGTGGTCCAGGGCCAACAGACCTGGAAAGGAAAATTTAAAAAAGGCGTAAAAGACTTTTTTGCAGTTTGATCCTCCGCGTAGTTTTTAAAATTCGAGCTTAACACTTTTAATGACATCACAGTCGTAACTCGTTGACAGTAAATGAGTTGTCATCCCCGAATGCCTGCCAAGGGCAGGTCGAGGGTCCATGCTTTTTCTGGATGTCCGTGAAGTCCGCGGGAATGACAAAAAAGCACCAAACTTGAAATCAAAAGTAAGATTAAAATAGAAAATATTATGAAACTTACAGGTGCTCAAATCCTGATCAAATGTCTTGAAAAAGAGGGCGTGGAGCACATTTTCGGGCTTCCGGGCGGGGTCATTCTGCCTACCTACGACGCGCTCTATGATTCCAGGATCAAACTGATCCTGACCAAACACGAACAAGGCGCAACGCATATGGCGGATGGGTATGCCCGAGCGTCGGGACGTCCGGGTGTCTGCCTGGTAACCTCAGGGCCCGCGGCGACGAACACCGTGACCGGGCTGGCGACTGCTTACATGGATTCCGTACCTTTGGTCTGTATCACCGGACAAGTGACGACGAACGCGATCGGAAGCGACGCATTTCAGGAAGTAGACATCGTCGGGATCACACGACCTGTTACGAAACATAATTTCCTGATCAAGGATGTCCAGGACATTGCGCGAATCGTACGTGAAGCATTCTATATCGCCACGACCGGAAAGCCCGGTCCTGTGCTGATCGATTTTCCGGTGGATATCAGCCGCGCCAAGGCAGATTTTGTGTGGCCGAAGGATGTTTTTATCCGGAGCTACCAGCCCCAGGTTGAATGTCAGGGGGTGGACGAGCAGATCCGGAAGGCCGCTGAACTGATTCGTGCAAGCAAGCGCCCCGTGTTGTATGTGGGCGGCGGGGCAATCATTTCCGGAGCTGAAAAAGAAATCCGTGAGTTTGTAGAAAAAACGGGAATCCCCATCACGACGACGATCCTGGGGCTTGGGATTTTTCCGGAAACACACGAGTCGTCGCTCAGAATGCTCGGCATGCACGGCACCCATTTTGCAAATTATGCAGTACAGAATTCCGATGTCCTGATCGGGGTCGGTGCGCGTTTTGACGATCGCGTGACCGGCAACGTGGCGAAGTTCGCACCGCATGCCAAAATTATCCATATTGATATCGATCCGTCGTCAATCTCCAAAACGGTGCAAGTGCAAGTGCCTGTGGTAAGTGACGCGAAACGGGCGATCGAGAAATTGAACGGGCTCATTCCGGATAAGCGTTTGGATGTGAAGGAATGGCTCGCTCAGATTGCGGCCTGGAAACAAAAGCATCCGATGAGATATGAAAGTGCTGGCCAGAAGATCCACCCCGCGTACGTGATCGAAAAGATCGGGGAGCTGACGAAACACCGGGCGATCGTGGTTACCGGTGTAGGACAGCATCAAATGTGGACGGCGCAATGGTATCGATTCGACCAGCCGCGTACGATGCTTACTTCCGGCGGGCTTGGGACCATGGGATATGGTTTTCCCGCCGCGATCGGCGCGCAGCTCGGAAAGCCTGGGGAAACGGTCGTCTGCATTGAGGGGGATGGTTCCTTTCAGATGACGATGACCGAACTCGCGACCGCGGCCTACAACAAGGTCCCGGTCAAGACGTTCATTCTGGATAATGGTTACTACGGCATGGTTCGCCAGTGGCAGGAGCTTTTCTACAAGAGGCGTTATTCCGGTTCCGTGATCGGTCCGACCAATCCTGATTTCGTGAAACTCGTGGGTTCTTACGGGATCCTTGCGCTCCGGGTCCGGCAGAAAAAAGAAGTGGTTCCGGCGATCAAAAAAGCGCTGTCCCACAAGGGACCCGTTGTTGTACAGTGTCTCGTTTCCAAAGAAGCGAACGTGTATCCGATGGTCCCGGCCGGAAATGCCCTGGACCAGATCATGGATATGGCGTAAATAAGGCTCAAGTTTGCGGAACAAAGTGATGCAAGCTTGTCGACCGAATTTATCCCGCCGCTTTCTTGCGAAAGCAAGAAGGGGAGGATTCGCACAGTGACTTACGTCACTGTGTTCTGTAAGTCACGTGCTCATTAAAGGAGAAACTTATGCAACATACGGTTTCGGTGCTGGTAGAAAACCATTTTGGTGTTTTAGCGCGTGTGGCAGGACTTTTTTCGGCGCGCGGATTCAACATCGACAGTCTTGCGGTCGGGGAGACCCAGGACCCGGAAGTATCGCGCATGACCGTGATCGCGAACGGAGACGACCGCGTGGTCGAGCAGATCATGAAACAGCTGAATAAGCTGGTGGACGTGATCCGAGTGGAAGATCTTACGGCCAAGGACATGATCGCACGGGAGCTCGTGCTGATCAAGATTGCGGCAAATGCCTCCAATCGTAACGACATTATGCATGTCGTCAACACGTTCCGCGCGAAAATCGTGGATGTAAGCCCGGAATCCCTGACGATCGAAGTTACGGGAAGCGAAGGCAAGATCGACGCCATGCTCGAGCTTTTGAGGCCGTTTGATCTCAAGGAGGTCGTCCGTACGGGGCAGATCGCCATGGCTCGCAGGGGCGAACTGAAAGCTCCCTCCAAGTGCGGCGGGAAGACAAGCGTTTGCAAGGCAGCAAAAAAAACAAAAAAGAAATAATTTCAACAACATCGCAATCAACGAAAGGAAAATAAAATGGCAGTTAAAATTTATTATGATAAAAACGCGGATTTGAACCTTCTTAAGGGCAAGAAAGTCGCCATTATCGGCTACGGGATCCAGGGCCGCGGCCAGGGGCTGAACCTCCGTGATTCGGGCGTGGATGTGATCGTCTCCGAGATTCCGGGAACGCCCAACTATGAACAGGCGGTGAAAGACGGTTTCAAACCCATGGCCGCGAGCGAAGCAGCTCAGCAGGCGGACATTATCCAGATCCTGACGCAGGATCATCTTCAGGCCGATATCTATGAAAAGCATATCGCACCGTACATGAAGGCAGGCAAATCGCTTTGTTTTTCTCACGGGTTTAACATTCACTTCGGCTACATCCAGCCCGCGAAGGAGATCGATGTGTTCATGGTTGCTCCAAAAGGACCGGGCTCACTCGTACGTTCCCAGTTCGTGGAAGGCGGCGGCGTGCCGTGTCTCGTGGCCGTACAGCAAAATCCAAGCGGCAAGGCGCTCCAGATCGGCCTTGCGTATGCAAAAGCGATCGGCGGCACTCGCGCGGGCGTGATCGAGACAACTTTCAAGGAAGAGACCGAAACCGATCTTTTCGGCGAACAAGCGGTCCTTTGCGGTGGCTTGAGCGACCTGATCACGGCCGGTTTTGACACTTTGGTCGAAGCCGGGTATCAGCCGGAGATGGCGTATTTCGAATGTCTCCATGAAGTGAAACTTATTGTGGACGCGATGTTCGTGCACGGGATCAGCGGTATGTATCGCCGCGTCTCCGATACCGCGGAGTATGGTGGTTACAGCCGCGGTCCGCGTGTGATCACGAAAGCCACCCGCAAGGAGATGAAGAAAATGCTGGAAGAGATCGTGTCCGGGAAATTCGCGAAGGAATGGATGGACGAAAACAAGAAGGGCCGTCCGAATTTCAAAAAAATGCGCGAAACCTGCGACAAGCATTTGATCGAAAAAGTCGGTGCACAGTTGCGTGGGATGATGGAATTCATCCATAAAACGAAATAAGAAAGGAAGTTATCAGGACTGACATGGCGGAAAAACGGAAGATTTATATATTCGACACCACACTCCGGGATGGCGAACAATCGCCCGGGGCGTCGCTCACGCCGGACGAGAAGCTGAAGATCGCGCGCCAGCTTGAGCGATTGAACGTGGATGTCATCGAAGCGGGATTCCCCGCGTCCTCGTTGGGGGAGATGAAGGCCGTTTCGCTGATCGCGGAAAGTGTGCGTAAGCCTGTGATCTGCGGACTTTCGCGCATGATCCCGAGGGATGTCGATGCCTGCCGGAAGGCGCTTGAGAAGGCGGCTAGAAAACGGCTTCATTTTTTTCTAGCTACCTCCCAGATCCATCGCGAGTTTAAGCTCAAAAAGAACAAAAAGGAAATCCTTGTGATGGTGGAGCAGCAGATCACGTCTGCGGCCAGGGATTTCAGGCAGATCGAATTCTCGCCCGAGGATGCGTCGCGTACCGAACGGGATTTTCTGGCGCAGGTCGTTCGCACTGCGATCGATGCAGGAGCGACCTCGATCAATATCCCGGACACTGTGGGGTATGCGATTCCTGAAGAATTCAGCGATCTAATCCGTCTGTTGATCAAGAAGAATCCCGAGCTCGGGAAAAAAGTCGTGCTTTCGGTCCATTGCCATAATGACCTCGGGCTCGCGACGGCGAATTCTCTTGCCGCCGTTATAGCTGGAGCCAATCAGGTGGAGTGTACCGTGAACGGGATCGGCGAGCGTGGTGGGAATGCTTCGCTGGAAGAGATCACCATGACGATTGATACGCGTGCGGATTTCATGAATTGTTGCACGGATATCAAGCTCTCCGAGATCACCAAAGCCTCGCGTCTGGTATCGAATTTGACAGGGATGGTCGTTCAGCCTAACAAGGCGATCGTGGGACGCAATGCTTTCTGGCATGCTTCTGGCATCCATCAGGACGGGATACTCAAGAAACGCCAGACCTATGAGATCATGGACCCCAAAAAGATCGGGCTTTCCGGCAGCCAGCTGATGCTTGGGAAACTCTCGGGCAAGCACGCTTTTGAGGTTCGCGTGAAGAAACTCGGGTTCCGGTTGGCGCCCAAGGAACTCGATCAGGCCTTCGTTCAGTTTAAGGCGCTCGCGGACAAGAAAAAATATATTTTTGACGAGGACCTCGAGGCTATTTTACAAAATGAAATCGCCAAGATCCCAGAGACCTGGAAACTGGTGTCCATGAAGGTGGTGTCCGAGACCGGCGCGAAGCCTCACGCGCAGATCAAGCTTTCCTATGAAGGTAAGATCGAACAAGCCGTCTCGAATGGGGATGGTCCCGTGGATGCCTGCTATAAGGCCATCGAGAAGGTCGTGAATTCCAAGGCGAAACTTATTCATTACGGTCTGCAATCCGTAACAAGCGGCAAAGACGCCTTGGGCGAAGTGCTGGTCAAACTTGAGATCGGCGGCAAGGAAGTGACCGGCCGCGGCACAAGCACCGACATTATTGAAGCCAGCGTTCGCGCCTATCTTTTCGCGCTCAATAAAGTTTCGGCGAACCCTCAGCGGGCCGCAAGCCAGCCCTCCCCGGTGTGAAAAAGAACAAGGTCTTCAAGCTTTACGGGATCTTCGGTCACCCTCTTTCGCACACTCTTTCTCCGGCCATGCACGAGGCTGCGTTCCGTAA
>JBAZJC010000100.1:0-5664 GCA_041651495.1 Candidatus Omnitrophota bacterium
CGCCTTACTTAGGAGAACCCCACATGCCGCCAGAAATGGCTAGGATGCAAAGGCGGGGTGTTGCCTCTCAGGTGGCAAGATCAATTGGTGAGGAAGGCCATCAATATGCGGTTCAGCAAATTTTCGATGTTCTTGCTGATAATGACAAGATTCGTGCAGCCCGTTTGATTCGAGCCTTTTTTACGCAAACGGGATATTTTATTCTTCCCGAACAATATTCGGACGGGACCATGGGCGGAGCCTTGATCCTAAAAGCAAAGGATGGCGATATTAAAGTCGCAGAAGTTGGTGGCGTAGAAGTTCTATTGTTTACCCCGGCAGATCGGAATGTCGTCGGAAAAGTTACGCAGGATCTAAAACAATTTCACGGTGTTCATATCGCAGGAACTGGGATCGCTATTGTTCCAGGGGAAACTGCCGAGGGAGATGCACAGCTAGTGGCGGAATTTCTTCAGGGGCAAACGGATCAAGTTCCATTCTTCTCTCGAATCGAACCAGTTTATAACGCGTTGAAAGCAAAGAACGGAACTGTCGTAGCAAGACTTGATCAAGCACAGGCAGAATTGGTTAAGAGAGAATTTCCAACTGCTGCTGAGCAAATCTATGAAGCTGTCTTGCTGAAAAAGAAACGAGTTTCTAGTGTCCATGAGATTGCCCATGCTGTGAATGACTTAACAGGGCGGCGGGATGAAAATCAGAAGAGAAACAAAGAAGAAATGTCTGCGGTCCTTCAGGAAATCATCAATAGCGGGGCGGCCTACCTGAGCCTTGCGCACAAGATGAACTCCATAATGTTTGCGCCCGATGACTATGCTCGCGATGTCGCAAAAGCCGTAGATGCTGTCTATGAAAATTTAAGTGGTGCGAAAATTGACACACCTTCCATCGTGAGCTCTTTCGATGATCTAAGCTTGAGGGCGAATGTTCTCGCGGAACGATTAAATTTTATCGCTGGTAAGGATCGTGACCAGATCATTTCGGCCGCAAGCCGAGCATTTGAAAAAGAATTCGAGTATTTTTCGCCGCCTATTGACCTTTCAGCTTTTGCCGTCCTCAAAGGAGAAAGAGTCCGTTTCGAACAGCGGATGGTTTCTCAGCTGACAGCAGAGACTCTTGCGACTGTGCTGAAGCCTGGCGAAGAAGTCGCCTCCTCATTAAACTCAGCGGAGTTGCGGGAAGTCAAGGTTTTAGTCATTCAGGGTAAGTTGGAAGGGTTGACTGACCTGTTACGAAAAACAGCCGAGGCTCTAATGACCAAGACGGAATCATCGGTCAACGCATCTGCGACGACCGTCAAGGTAACAAAGGAAATGGCTAACGCGATGGTGAAAATGGTCATAGCGGCTTTGGAAGCAAACGGGATCAAGGGGAATCTTACAATAATATTCGATGTTTCTCCGGACAGGAATTTCATAGAAGCTCTGCAAGCCCTGAAGGACGGTATCGGGACTGCTGTTTTCACAAAAGATAAAGGACGTAAATTGGATCGTAAGGCGCTGGAGGGAGTGACGATCCAGACGGTCGGAAGCTTGAAGAGTTATAAGCCTCTCGCGGCCGAGAATGCTGGAGCTGTTCCAGTTATATCTCAAAACCTCGAATCGGATTATTTTTCAAACGGAGTGCTTTTTGGCGTCGGGTTGGATGCGGGAAGTATCCAGGGAGAACCGTTCCTTGAGGTAGCTGAAAATGTGATACGGATCGCGGTCGGGCTTTTGAAGGCAGACCTTATGACCAAGGGGTTGAAACCCGGGGAGATCAACGCCAAATTGATGGAAATCCTCTTCAAACTCGATGTAGGCTCGAGCCACAGCGTCCTTTCTATGAATGGCCGCCATTTGGTCGTGCATCGTGAAGCCCTCCAGCAAATCATGCTCGAATACCAGGCTCGCGTCGCTGTTCACAAAGCTGCATAATTTTGATCTATCCTCAACAACGCCGGGTGTTTTCCTAGGCATGGAGCCGTTTGGAATCCACCTTGACCTTAGCTCTCCTTTTTTTTTGAAGGGCCGTCGGGACGTGTATTGCGTCCCGGGGTTTACTTGCCCTGACTTTTATTTTCTTTTCCTTTATAGTAATCAGGACTAGCCCAATTAACCTTTTCATTTTCTGATGGAGAATTGGACTTGTCCCCGGAAATCGGCCATAATGATCCCACGGTAACGCCCCCAAAAACTCTTTCGAGGAATTCAGGTTATGTTTAAAGTTGCGAAAATGATCTATTTTAATTACGGGCACCGGCTTTTAGGCGGGCACGACAAGCCCCATTCTCCATCAAAAGATTTAAAGGTTAATGGGACTAGTGCCGGCAACCTTCAGTTTAAGGAAGATAGATGCCAGCACAAGTGTTCGCATCTTCACGGCCACAGCGCGCGCGTGGAGATCGAGATGGCGAGTCTGAAACTCAACTCCAAGGGAATGGTCGTGGATTTTTTTGACATCAAACGGACGATCGGGGAGTGGATCGAACGGAATCTTGATCACAAGATGATCCTCTGGAGTAAAGACCCCATTGCGAAACTTCTTAAAAAAGCCGGCGAGCCCGTAGTACTCGTGAAAGAAAATCCGACCGCGGAGATGCTCGCCCGGTGGATCTTTCGCGAGGCCCTCCGCATGAAACTTCCGGTCTCCAAGGTCACGCTTTGGGAGAACCAGGATAGTTGCGCGGTCTTCAAAGTCTGAAAACGCCCATGTCAAAGATCCTTCTCGTTGGCCCGTCGGGTTGCGGGAAGACACACGAACTCCTTGATTCTTTCGGAGAGGCTCTTTCAGGCGCGGCCGACCCCCTTGCCGCAGATCTTTTTTTCGTGGTTCCCTCCGCCGAACACACCGAACGCGTGGTTTCGCTTTTGATCCAGCGGGGTCTCAAAGGATTTTTCTACAAACGTGTGACCACGCTTTCCCGGCTTGCGGGCGATATTTTCCGTGTGACCGATATCCCCGTGGCTTCCAGCCTGACCCGCACGATGATCATCCGGGATCTTATTCGCGAGAACGCGTGGGATTATTTCAGCGAAGTGAACGAACAACCGGGGTTTTTGGGGCTAATGGCGCAGTTCATTACCGAACTCAAGGAGTCCTGCATCTCTCCGGAGGTCTTCCGCGAGCGCATGAACGCGCTCAAGGGTTTTGAGCCGGCCTATGCCACGAAGTACGAAGCGCTCGCCGGTTTCTATGAACAATATGAGGCCCGGCTGAAAATGCAGGGACTTCGGGACAGCCAGGACGCTCTCCGCATCTTCCGGGAAAGAAAAAGGGAAGCGAAGTCTTCTGTCCCGCGGTTCAAGGCGATCTGGATCGACGGGTTCTTCGATTTTTCGAATCTGCAGCTGGAATACCTCCGGGAGCTTTCTGCCATTACAGAGAACATCACGATCACGCTGACAAAGGAAGAAAACCGGGAAGAGGCTTTTGAGGCCGTGGACCGGACACGGCAGGATCTTGAAAAACTCGGGTTCAAGGCCACGCAGGAAAAGCCGCGATCACACCGCACCGAAAAACCTGCGCTTCTTTTTCTTCAAGAAAATGTTTTTTCTCAAAAAATTTCCGGAACAATGCCTGAACCGGGGCGGGATATTGTGATGTTGGATGCGATCGGGACCGAGGGCGAGATCGAGCTCATCGCCCGCCAGATACATCAGCTTTACGCGACCGGGGGTTACCGCTACAGCGATTTCGCGGTCCTGTTCCGTCAGATCCGGCATTACGCACCGGTCATCGCTTCGGTTTTTTCGCGTTACGGGATTCCCGCGGAAATCCATGAACGCGACCAGTTGAAATTTTCTTCCTGGATCGCCGCGACCACCTCACTTCTTTCCATTTTCCGTAATGCCTGGCAGAGAGAGGACGTTTTTGCTTTTCTGAAGTCCGGCTACACGCGTCGTCTTGGCAAGAACAGGGCTAAAGACGAGGATTGGCTCGCGGAGTTCGAACAGAGGTCATTCCTGGAAGGTGTGGCAGACACGCGCGAAGCCTGGCTCGCGGATTGGAAGCGGGGGGGATTTGAGGGCCTCGCTGAATTCAACCCAAAAAAGGCAGAGACACTTAAGGCCCTTGCGGAACTTGAGGACCGGTTCCGGGCGGCGAAGACCGCGGGAGATCATATCCGGATCTTCAAACAGGCGGTGTATGACACTTTCGGGATCCTGGAAATAAGCGACCGCTACACGTCTTTCACGCGGCGGGATGCGGCCTGCGTCAGAAGATTTGCGGCCCTGCTCGATGAAATTCAAAGCTATTTTCTGAAAAGCAGGACTTCGGAAATCTCTTTTGAAAATTTCACCGATCACTTCCTCGGCCTTGTGGAATTGGATGTTTATTCGCTCCACGAGCGCGACAAGAACCGCGTGCAGGTCTACGACGTCTCTCTTGCCCGCCAAAAAGAATATAAGGTTGTGTTCGTGGCCGGCCTCCTGGAAAAAGTTTTTCCCATGCAGGTCCGCGAAGATCCTCTGCTCTCGGACTGGGAACGGAAATTGATGAACGGCGGCATGGAACATCCTCTTGCGGAATGCCTGCCGCGGCAGAATATTGAAAGGTTCTTTTTTTATATCGCAGTCACGCGTGCGGCGGAACGGCTCTTTTTAAGCTGCCCGCATCTTGACTTTGAAGGGAAAGAATCCCTGCCCTCGTTCTATCTTGAAGAGGTCAAAGAACTTTTCCAGGGCCGTGTGCCCGTGATACGTCAGGACCTTTCGCGTCCTTTTCCGGCGATCGACGAGGCGATCACGCGCCGCGAGTTGGAAGTTTCGGTGGTCGGAGCTCTTCGGAACACCGAGATTGGAGAGGCTGACCTGCGCGAGGCCTTGACCCGGCTTTCCGGAGATCCTCAAAGCCGCGAACGCCTTCTTTCCGCTTTGAAGCCTGTCGAGGCGAAGATCCTGGATGAGAAAATCCTGAAAGGAGGGTATTTTGAACTCCGGGAAACAAGTCCCACGCGGCTTGAAACTTACGCCAAATGCCCTTTCCGTTATTTTGCCGACAAAGTCCTGAAGCTGAAAGATACGGGCAAAGATGTCCGTGTGATGCAAAAGGGGAGTATCCTGCACCATGTCCTTCAGAAGTATTTTGATCCCTGCGGGAAAAAAGATCCGAAGGAGACGCTCGAGAAATTCATCGAACGTGAAGTGGAAGAAGGTCTCAAACAGCATCCGATGATATGGACAGAGCCCTACCAGGAAGCTCTCGACCGCTGCGAGCTGTTTGAAATACTTTTGGATTTTATAAATTATGAAACGGAGCGGCTGGAAAGCGCGTCTTTTAAGCCGTGTTATGTGGAGTATTCCTTCGGGGATTTTGGAAAAAATGATCAACCGGCTTTTGAAATCGGGGACAAAGAGAAGAAGATCAAACTTCGGGGGCGCGTGGACCGGATCGATGCGGACGCGGAAAAGAAGTTCGCAGTCGTGATCGATTACAAGCGTTCCGCGAAGTTCAAGGCTGCGAACCTCGAACTCGGGACCGCACTCCAGCTGCCGCTTTATCTTCTGGCCGCACAGAAGCACCTGGGTTTTGCGCCTCTCGGTGCTGAAATCTATTCCATTCGCGACCATAAACGGAGCGGTTTTTACTGCGAAGGGATTGCCCAATTGTTCGACAAGGAATTTTCCTCCCGGTCCCGGTTCCCGGACGAAGTGTTTCAAAAGACCCTGGACCGGGCGCTGGTGT
>JBAZJC010000101.1:0-5618 GCA_041651495.1 Candidatus Omnitrophota bacterium
GGAACGGATCGTGTCTCTTTTTCATTCCGAGGCAGAAGGGAAAAGCGCGCGCAAAGAATTCGATGAGATCTTCAAGAACAAGGGAATTCCGGATGAGATCCCCACCGTCAGGATGAGCCAAAAGACGATCGATATCGTGAGTTTGTTGGTTGAAGCAAAACTCGTGACGAGCAAATCCGAAGCCCGCCGCCTTATGGAACAGGGCGGAGTGAAGATCGGCCATGAGAAGATCACGGATCCGAAGGCGGTCATTACGATCGGAGCGCCCTTTGTCCTGCAATGCGGCAAACGAAAATTTTCCCGCATTGAACCCGCCTGATCCTGACATTCCCATGGATGTCTCGAATCCTCCCAGCTCGATAAAATTCGACAATATTTCAAAAGAGTACGGCGGCTTCCGCGCGCTTCGCGATGTTTCCTTTGACGTTAAAGAAGGGGAGATCGTCGGATTCCTGGGGCCGAACGGTGCCGGCAAGACGACGGCCATGCGCATCCTTTCCGGATTTTTTCCTCCCACAAGCGGCCGTGTACTTATTTGCGGCATCGACATGTCCCAGCATCCCCACAAGGCGAAACGGGCCATCGGGTATCTCCCGGAGATGGTGAGTCTCTACCCGGATATGAAGGTGATCGAATATTTACGGTTCGTCGCGAGACTCAAGGGCGTGCCGGCTCATGAGCTACAGGGACATGTCCGGAACAAAATGTCGTTTTGCGGCCTGCTCAATTCCGGGCATCGTTTGATCGGACGGCTTTCCAAAGGCTACCGGCAGCGTGTCGGGCTCGCCCAGGCCCTTGTGGCTGATCCGCCGGTCCTGGTTCTGGATGAGCCGACGACAGGGTTGGACCCGACGCAGATCAAGGAGATCCGCGAGTTGATCCGCGCGCTGGGGCAGAATCGCGCCGTGATCCTTTCGACACACATCCTTCCCGAGGTCGCGATGCTTTGCAGCCGCGTTATCATGATCAATCAGGGGCAGATCCTGGCAAGCGGGACCCTTCCGGAACTTGCCTCATGTCTGAAAGATCGCGAGGCGATCCACATCCGGATCAAGGACAGAAGGGATCAAGACCGTGCGCTCAGGATCCTCACCTCGATCCCGGGAATCGAGGCCCTGAGGGTTGCGGGGGAAGCAGGAGGCGAAACTTTTATTTCTTTCGAAACTTCACCGGGGCAGGACCTGCGGCCCCGTATCATGAAACTTTTTGTGGAGCAAGGCATTTCGCTCGCGGAGATCCAGCGTCTGCAGTTGTCGCTTGAGGACATTTTTCTCGGATTTTTGAAAAACGGGAAATCAGAAAGGCGGTTCCCGTGAGAAAGATTCTGACGATCGCGCAAAAGGAGTTCACCAGCTGTTTTCATTCCTGGCTTGGGGTATTGATGGCGGCGTTTTTCTTTCTGGCATCGGGGATCTTTTTTGTGATACTGGTGTTGGGCTATTCGAAGATCTCCATGAACCCGCAGCAGTACGGGCTTTCAAATTTTTCAGGGCTCAATCAAACGCAATACATCTTCGGGTCTTTTTTTTCAAACCTGAGCATCATGCTCCTTTTTCTGGTGCCGACCCTGACCATGCGTTCCTTCGCAGAAGAAAAACGGCAGGAAACGCTGGAGCTTCTCTTCACGTATCCTTTGTCCGATTTTGAAATCGTGGCCGGCAAACAGTTGGGGATCTCCCTGCTTTTTGGGGCATTACTCCTGCCCTTTTCGGGGTATTTGGCGGTGTTCCACTGGATCGGCGGCGAATTCGACTGGGGACCCGTATGGCTCGGATTTTTCGGGTTCTGTCTTTTGGGGATATCGTACCTGGCGGCAGGGGTTTTCATTTCAAGCCTGACCAAAAGCCCGGTCGTCAGCGCGCTCGGGACTTTCGGTGTGCTGCTTCTGTTCTGGATCTTTGATTGGGTGGATAATGTCGCGACGGGGTCCTGGGTACGTGTCTTTTCCGAGCTTTCACCCCTTGCTCATTACAAAAATTTCACGCTCGGGATCCTGGATGCCCAGGACATGGTTTTTTTCTTCTTTTTTTTCCTTTACTTCCTTTTCCTGACGCTCCGCTCGATCGAAACAAGAAACTGGAAAAGCTGAACCCATATGAAGCAATTCTTCCTGAAGTTCCAACTCCTGTTCGAAGCGGTGATTCTTTTGGCAACGTTCATGCTGGTCTATGTCGTGATCCAGCCGTTCCATGAGCGGTGGGACATGACCCGTGACAAAGTCTATTCGCTTCCGCGGGCGACCACCGGGGTTTTACGCGACCTAAAAGACCGCAGGATCGATCTGCTTCTCTTTTTTCCGCAGGATGATCCCGCGCGGCGTGGACTGGAGGTCTTCCTTAAGGAATGCAGCCGGCATCATCCGGATTTCCATTACGATTTCTATGATCCAAACCGGCAACCTCAGCTTGCGCGCAAGTCCAATGTTTCGGTCGCACGAACGGTAATTTTCCGTTCCGGAAACCGCGAAGAGCGCCTGGCCGGACCGACCGAAGAAGCTTTTACGAACGCGTTCCTGAGGCTTCTCCACCCCAAAGATCTTGACGTCTGTTTTGTGACGGGACATGGCGAGGTTGTACTTGATGATGATACGACGGGCGGGTATCTGCGTTTCAGGGACACGCTTCAAGGATATAACGCCAAGGTCCACGGAATCGTGCTCACGCGCGGTCATGTGCCAAGCGCTTGTCAGGTTGTTATTGTGGGCGGTCCGCGCTGGGATCTGACGGCCGAAGAATTTGCGGATCTGGACAAAGCCTTCCAAAGGGGGAAGGGCGTTTTGCTTTTGATTGACCCCATGAAGCCGGGTGCCGGTACCGCATTTACGGAATTCACAAAAAAATATGGTGTGGTACTCGGACAGAACATGATCGTGGACAAGGCCAGTCGTATGGTAGGCGGGGATTTTTTGATGCCATTGGTCAGCCGGTATCTGGTGACGCATCCGGTTACGAAAAACATGAAACAGGCAACTTTTTTTCCGCTGGTGCGTACGGTCCAGCCTTCCACGGATGTGGTACCGGGGCTCGATGTGATGCCGCTGGCCATGACCGGTGAGGGGAGCTGGGCCGAGGCGGACCTTTCAGCCCTGGAGGACGGAAATGCGGTCTTTGACGTGAAAACAGATGTTGTGGGGCCTCTATCCGTTGCAGTTGCCATAGAAAAAAAAGGGGACTCGGGATTCAGGACTCCGGACTCGTCCGGCACAGATCGCAGGACGGATCCGTCCTTTGGCGAAAAAAACGAGGAACCCAAACGAGGGACAAGGGACGAGGAACGAATCCCGCGCCGCTCAAACAGCGGCGGCCGGATGATCCTCGCGGGGGACGGGGATTTTTTGACGAACGGATACCTGGACCTTTCCGGGAACAGGGAACTGGGAATGAATATGGTCCGATGGCTTGCCGGCGATGATCGTTTTATGGATGTGAGACGTCCGGAGCTTCGTTTTAAACCGCTTTTGCTCGATGCGCCGCATCGGACCCAACTGATGATCCTTTTGCTCGGGATCTATCCATCGGCGTTCTTCGTTCTCGGTGGGGCTTATCTTGTGATTCGTTTCAGGACGTCATGAAGCTCGTCCGAACGGTTGTTTTTATTCTTCTTTTCGCCATTGCAGTGACGGTCTATCTTTTTCAGGTACACTTCGCCAAACAGGCTCGCATGATTATCCCGGACGAGGCAAACCAAACTGTTGTGATCTCAAAAAACGATCCGATTGATCGTGTGGAATTACGCAACCCTGGCCAAAAGACACAGATTGTGCTTCGGAAGAAGAACGGAGCATGGGAGCTCGAGCTGCCCGTTCGCTATCCGGCAGAGAGCCAGATCGTAGAAGGATTTGTGATTGCGGCCCGGATGGCATCCCGACAGCCGCGTTTGCAGGCTGAAAAAGAATGGAAAGAATACGGGCTTGCAAAACCGGAGGTTGAGATCCTGTTCGGTCTTCCGGGAAAGAGGGTGGTGACACTTCAGATAGGCGCCCAGGCGCCTCTCGGCAAGACGGTTTTTGCCCGGTGGGCGGAGGAGCGCGGGTTTTTTCTTCTGCCTGCAGAGATGAAAAATATGTTCCGCCAAAGTGTCTATGAGCTTCGTCAAAAGCGGTTGTTCCGGACTCCGGCCGATATGATCCGGAAGATTTATGTAGAAATGGGGAAGCACAGTTATCAATGGAAAAAAGATAGCGGGAAATGGTATTGGTTTGAGCCCGTGGAGAAATTCGGCCAGAAGGTTCCGGCCGGGCGCATGGACCTTGTGCTAGAAGGCCTCCAGAGTCTTCATGTGAGAGAATTTCGGGATGACAACAAAAGGTCCAAAGCCGAACTTGGGTTCTTCATGATTCATGACCGTATCTGGATCGAGTCCGAGGACGGAAAGAAAGAAATATTTTATTTTGGGAATGAGGTTCCGGAACAAAATGCCTATTACGGATTTCTCGAAGATGAGGATATTATCTTCTTCGTGGACCGCGCAAAAGTAATCGGGTTTTTTGACCTTATGCGGAAGATCCAGGCAGAAGATCCGGAACCTGAGATCAAAGATCTGGGACCGAAGACCAAGGACTTAAAACAAAAAACATGAATATTCCTCAAACTATAAAAGATCTCCGGGACTCCATTTACAAAACGGCGTTGCATGCCGGCCGTGATCCGGAAAGTGTCCGGCTTGTTCTCGTGACAAAGACCGTCGAGCCGCAGCTCGTCCTGGAGGCCTATCAGACAGGCGAGAGGGACTTCGGGGAGAACCGTGTCCAGGAGTGGCAGGAAAAAAAGGATACGCTCCCGCAGGATATTCGATGGCATCTGATCGGGCATTTGCAAACTAACAAAGTGAAATATGTGATCGGCCGGATCGCACTCATCCATTCGCTGGACCGGCTCGAGCTTGCGGACGCGATCGAAAAACAGGCAAAAGCCAAAAGGATTGCCGAAGTGCCGTGCCTTGTGCAGGTGAATATGTCCGGAGAAGAAAGCAAGTTTGGTCTTGACCCCTCTAAAATCGTGGATTTTGTAAGGCAAATGCCTCTAAGGTCCTCGATCAGGATCCGGGGACTTATGTGCATTGGGCCGCTGACGGAAAATGAGGAGAAGATCCGTGAGTGTTTTCAAAAGACGCGAGCGCTTCAGGAGGACCTGGAAAAAAAATTCCCTCAATATGACTGGGACACCCTTTCCATGGGAATGTCGGCAGACTATAAAATTGCCATTGAAGAAGGCGCAAATATGCTTAGAATTGGTTCTTTAGTCTTTCCGAGGGATGTAAAAAAATGAAGACATTGGGGAATAAAAAAATCGGCGTTGTGGGTGTGGGAAACATGGGAGCTTCAATCCTGGAAGGCGTGCTCACCAGGCGTCTTGCAACCCCTTCCTGCGTATGGGTTTATGATAAGGCTGTGAACAAAGCACGATCTTTCGTCCGACGGCATCATGTGCATAAGGCGTCTTCGGTCGCGGAATTATTGGAAAAAACAGATGTTGTACTACTGGCCATGAAGCCTCAGGATTTTGCAAGTTTTGCGCTGGAGCACCGGTTTTCATTCAGGCCGGGATCTTGTGATCCCGGCACGCTTGCGAAACCTTGTGGGTTTCGTCTTCGCAGACCGGGGCAAATTGTGATATCAA
>JBAZJC010000102.1:0-5610 GCA_041651495.1 Candidatus Omnitrophota bacterium
AAGCGATACGTACGATGGTGGTGCGGGGGGCGCCCGCGATCGGTGTCACGGCCGGTTATGGTCTTTATCTTGGGATCAAGGATTTTAAGGGGAACCGTCATTTATTCCTGAAAAAACTTTTTGAACAAAGCCGTTATCTTGATTCTTCCCGGCCGACCGCACGTAATCTTGCCTACGCGCTTGAGAGGATCCTGAACAGGGTCAGTCTCAGTAAAGAGCAGAATGTTGCAAAACTTAAGAATCTCGTTCTTGAAGAGGCGAAGGGTATCCATGCCGACGATGTCCTTCTTTGCCGTAAGATCGGCAAGTTCGGTTCCGCGCTTTTTAAAAAAGGCGATGCGATCCTCACACATTGCAATGCCGGAGGGCTTGCGACTTCGGGATACGGTACGGCGCTTGCGGTTTTTTACGCAATGAAAGAGAAGAAAATGCCGTTCTCGGTTTTTGTGGATGAAACGCGGCCGTTACTTCAGGGCGCGCGTCTTACGGCGTGGGAACTCCATAAGAGTAAGATCCCCTCGACCCTAATCTGTGACAATATGGCCGCGAGCCTTATGTGGGCCGGAAAAATAGATGGCGTGGTGGTGGGCGCTGACCGCATCGCCATGAACGGCGATACTGCCAACAAGATCGGCACTTATGGCGTGGCCGTACTGGCCCGCGTTCACAAGATCCCGTTTTATATCGCAGCGCCGAGCACGACGTTTGACCTGAAGGCGAAAACGGGGAAGGATATTCCGATCGAGGAGCGTCCACACCGTGAGGTGTCCGAAATGAACGGAAAGCAACTCGCACCGAAGGGCATGAAGATCTTTAATCCTTCGTTTGATGTGACGCCGCACGAATATATCTCCGGTATCATCACCGAGGCCGGCGTTTTAAGAAGGCCTTTTACCCGGTCGATCAAAAAGATCCGGGCACTTCTCGGAAAATGAAAAAAGAATTAGACTCAATTTTAGGAAAAAGTAATCCGTCCTTTTCGTGAGGTCCATGAACGAATTTTCGTTTATCGAATATCTGAAAAAGAAAATCCCGAAGTCCGGACGGGTCTCGGTCGGGATCGGGGATGACGCTGCTGTAATGAGTGTCGATAAAAACAAGAAACTTGTCGTTTCCACGGACGTGATCGTGGAGAACGTGGATTTCAAGATTAGAGCCTTGAGTCCTGAGAAGATAGGTCGTAAGACGTTGGCCGTAAATCTTAGCGATATTGCCGCGATGGGAGCGTCACCTGCGGCGTTTGTAATCAGTATCGGAAAACCTCCTTATATCACGACGTCGTGGTTAAAGCGTTTTTACAAAGGCCTTTTGGCTTTGGCGAAACAATATAACATTGCGTGTATCGGCGGCGACTTTTCAAAGGCCAAAGAGTTCTTTGCGAGTATTACGATTTTCGGGGAAGCTTCGCCGCATCAAATTGTCAAAAGGTCCGGCGCCAGGCCCGGAGATTGGATTGCCGTGACGGGCGCTTTGGGCGGCTCGTTTTTGCGACATCATCATGATTTTATGCCTCGTGTCCTGGAAGGACTTTTTCTCGTAAAACACATCAAGCCAACGGCCATGATCGATATTTCGGATGGGCTCGTTCAGGACTTGTCGCATATTTTGAAGGTTTCCGGAGTAGGGGCGGCACTTGATCTTGATGAAATCCCGGTTTCCCGTGACGCGAGAAAAATAAGTCGGGGAAATGAAAAAAAAGCGCTCACAAGTGCCTTAAGCGACGGCGAGGATTTTGAGCTTTTGTTTACAGTGTCGCCGCGGCAGAAGAAAATGCTCGGAAAGATCTGGAAGAAGGAATTTTCCAAAGTGTCCTTGAAATGGATCGGGAAGATCGAGGGGGAGAAACCGGTTATTCGCTGGCTCCGTAACGAGAAGGTTGTGGCGATGCCGAAGATTTTCAAACAAGGTTTTGCGCATTTCTGATCCTTCTTCTCGTCATTGCGAGGAGCCTTTTTTGGGGCGACGCCTGGCTTTCATTAAACCCCAAATTAGAAGCCAGTGCTGTACTTGTCCACCATTCAATAAAAAACAAGGACAAGTGCGTGGCAATCTAAAGCGAGATTGCTTCCCTTGCGTCTTGCTGTCGCAAGACAGCAGCAAGGTCGCAGTGACGTGAAATATCCAAGGGACAGGGTGGGAGCTTATATACATGAAAACAAAAAAAACTGTCACCACATCATCAGCGCAAGAGACGATTGAATTTGCGAAGAGGTTTGCCAAGGGCCTTAAGCCCGGGAGCGTTCTTTGTCTGGAAGGGCAGCTCGGAAGCGGGAAGACCACTTTCATCAAGGGTCTCGCGGAAGGTCTGGGGCTCAAACACCCGGAACAGGTGAAAAGCCCGACATTTGTCCTGATGCACATCTACAAAGCCAAAACGCCACTTTACCATTTTGATTGTTATCGTCTGAATTCCCTGGAGGAGTTGGAAAATATCGGTTTTCAGGATTTCGTGAACGATCCGGGGGCCATCTCGTGTGTCGAATGGGCCGAAAAAGCGGTAAAGCTCTTGCCTGCGACTGTCGGACATATTCACTTTGAGATTCTCGATGTCTCCAAACGGCGCATTACCATTTTCTAGCAACACGGGGCACAGTGATCATTAAGTGTGCAGGTTGATTTTAAAAGGGCGTGTCACAATGGGGCAGGTGTGCCGGTGTCATGGGAGGCCGTATGTTTTTGGCTGTTTGTTGTTTTTGATGTTCGTCAATCATCGGTTTATAAAATCAAACTCTTCTGAAAAGAAAGATGTATTTTTTTATGGAAAAAACTGTTAGGCCGTTGCTCCTCGTAGGTCTCATGGCGATAGTTCTTTTGATGGGAAAAAGCGAATGGATCAAATTTCGTGAAAAAACGGCCAGCGAGCGTTACAGCTATCAATCATATAAACAAGCCACAGATTATTTTCGGAAACTACTCAAGGTACTTCCTTTTGCGGCCGCACATCATGTCTTGGCTGATTCATATCTTGATGAGGGATTGGAAGACCAAGCCGTAGAGGAATATAACAAAACGTTGCAGATGGATGAGCGTCGTGCTCCGGCATATTTAGCTTTGGCGAATATCTATCTCCAGAGGGGATTTTTAAAGGAAGCAATGGAGTTGCTGCAAAAAGCCGAGGGCGTAATTCCCGACAATCACGACATCAAGGATCTGGAGAAGCGGGCTTCTTTTGAATATTTCAGTAACACCGGAGTGAAGGCATTTGAGAGGGGAGACCGGTTGAAAGCTCGTGAATTGCTGAATAACGCACTAGAGGCAAATCCGAATTCTGCCCTCATTCATTATCTTCTCGCTTTATCTTTTGATGAACGGCAGGATTTTTACCGGGTGGAGGATTATCTGAAGGAAGCGATCGACTTGGATCCTAAATTTTATTTAGCCCACAGTTTTCTTGGGGATGTTTATTTTGGAAAAGGTGATTTTGAGGCGGCGATTGAGCAGTACCAACTTTCTTTAACTATCAGGCACGACAATCCTTCCATTCTTAACAACATGGGATTGGCTTATATGAATCTTGAGAAGTATGATGCGGCTATTTTGCAGCTAGAAAAGGCTTCGACCTTGGCCCCTGTCAACATAGGGATTCGTCATAACCTGGCAGCTACATATAGAGATTACGGAATGCTGGATAAAGCAGTAGAGGGGTTTATCAGCATCATTCAAATAGAACCCGGTTACCCGGATGTTCACAATGACCTCGGAGATATCTATAAGAAACAAGGGCGGAACCAGGAGGCGTTCAAGGAATATCAGGCCAGTATCGAGTACGGCCAAAAAAGACTCTCGCAGAGTTTCCGGGACCCTCTTCTTCTTATCGAGCTCGCGCACGCCTATAACGAAATTAAGGAATATGATAAAGCGAAAAAACTTATCGATGAAGCGCTCTTTGTGAACCCGGGTGATTCAAAGGCTTATTTGACTTTGGCAGATACATACAAGGGTTTCAACCATCCTGATGCCGCCTTGGTTGCGTTAGAGGAAGCTAAAAAATTATCGCCCAAAGAGTATTCTTTCATAGAAAAAGCCATCGCGGACACCAAAGAGCAGATATTGCGTTCAAAACAGTAGACAAGATATCCAGTTTTGGAATTTCTGAGGAAAACCTTTCTTCTCCAGGGATTTGAACCAAATCTTTCGCTCCAAGACGTGATCGCTAACTCCGTTTAATCAAGAACTTCTTGGGAAGTGTTTTGAAATATGTTTATAAATCAATGAAATATATAAAAAAATCATTGACAGGAAAAAGTACCAAGCTAAGATGGGGCCATGGGCAAAAGCATTCGAGAATGGCCCGAGGGTGAAAGACCGAGGGAAAAACTGTTACAAAAAGGAACAGATTCTCTCTCAGACGCCGAACTTCTGGCCGTGCTCTTTGGCCAAGGAACTCGCGGGCAGGATGTGATGAGTTTTTCGCGAAGTTTGCTCCTTCAATTTGGCGGATTACGAGGGATCCTGGCCCAACAACCGTCATCTTTTAAGAAAATAAAGGGATTGGGTTTGGCCAAGATCTGCATGATCTTCGCAGTCCGGGAGATAGGCCTCCGTCAGCTTCGCGAAAAAATGATCGGACAGAATTTCGTTCGAAGTCCCCAAGCCGTGACCGATTATCTTACCGCCGCGCTCCGGGACCAGAAGCGCGAGATTTTCAAAGTTCTTTTTTTGGATAAGGTGCTTCGTATTATCGGAGAGCGGGATCTTTTCTATGGGACGATCGACGAGGCGGCGGTCCATCCTCGCGAGATTATCAAGGCCGCACTGGAGTTCCACGCTTCAAGCCTTGTGCTCGTGCACAATCATCCTTCCGGCAAGGTCGAGCCAAGCCGCGAAGATTATGAGATCACGCAGAAAATCAAAGCCGCCTGCCAGACCGTCTCGATCCGGGTGCTTGATCACATCATTATCGGAGAGAACCAGTATTTCAGCTTTTCCGAGCGTAATTCCTTATAAAAAGAGGTCACACCGATTTTTTTACAATATATAAAATATTCAGTCTGTCCCCGTTATTTTAGGCAAACGAGAAAAGCGGAAATGTCGGTCAGATCCTGGAGGGTGTGATCCGGCGGGTCTTTTTCGAAATGTTTCCGGGTCCTGCCATTGGTGAGTACAGCGATGTTCCTGATCCCGGCTTTTTTAGCAGCCGCGATGTCATATTCGGTGTCTCCGATCACAAAGATCCTGTTCTTCTCGAAACGTTTTCCGGCGAGTTCTTCCGAAAAAGCCACAGCGGCAAGGAGAATCTTCTCGCGTTCACGTGCGTCATTCCCGAATCCACCTGTGTGAAAGTAATGTTCGATCCCGCCACGTTTGAGTTTCATGCGGCCAGCTCTTTCAAAGTTGCCGGTGGCGAGTGCGAGAAAGATAGCCGGGTCTTTGGAAAGATGTTCTAGTATCTGGGTGACCCCGGGCATGAGTTCGAAGTTCGGTGACGCATTTATGATGCGATCCTCAAAAAGCTCCTCGTAACGTTCCATTAAAAGCTCGAATTCTCCTGGAGAAAGCAGGCGCCCAAGCTTTTGTTGGGCCACTTCATCAAAAATGGCCGGATCTGTCTTGCCATGGGGATCAAGGTCGCCCCAGGCGTTGGGGATCTCGAAGATCTCTTCGAAGGCT
>JBAZJC010000103.1:0-5589 GCA_041651495.1 Candidatus Omnitrophota bacterium
CTGCGATGATCCCGGGGTCCGAAGTGACCGTTCAAAATGTCGGATTGAATCCCACACGTACCGGACTTCTTGAAGTTCTGAAGCGCATGGGCGCGAGGATTGAAACACACGTGATAAAAACGGTCCCGGAGCCGATGGGGACCATTCATGTGTGTGGTGCGAAACTGAAAGGTACGGGGATCACCCACAGGGAAATACCGTCCCTAATCGACGAACTGCCGGTCCTGATGGTTGCGATGGCGCTTGCAGACGGGGAAAGCCTTATTTCAGGAGCTGCGGAACTACGCGTCAAGGAGACCGACCGCATTCAGTCCATGGTCCGGAATCTCAAAGCTATTGGGGCGTCGATTGAAGAACTGCCGGACGGATCTCTGATCCGGGGTGTGGAGGAATTCCATGGTGCGACCGTCGAGAGTTTCGGAGATCACCGGACGGCGATGAGTATGGGCGTCGCAAGCCTTGCCGCGAAGGGAACGATCACGGTTACAGACACGGCATGTATCGCGACCTCTTACCCCGCTTTCATGGATCATTTTCTCCGGCTTCTCAAGTCCTGAATCATTCAATGGTTTTGGTTTGACAGTGAAAAAAGCTTTCGATATACTACGGCCTCTATAAATACCAGCCTGCGCAATAGATACGAAAAGGCAAAGCTCATGTTTTTGATCGATAGATTATTAGGATTCTTTTCAAGCGATATCGGTATCGACCTTGGTACCGCAAATACTCTTGTTTACGTCAAAGGCCAAGGGGTTGTGTTATGTGAACCTTCCGTGGTCGCCATTGATCGTTCGACCCATCAAGTTCTTGCCGTTGGGGAAGAGGCCAAACGCATGCTTGGCCGTACGCCGGGCAACATCACCGCCATTCGTCCCATGAAAGACGGCGTTATTGCGGACTTTGATATCACTGAAGCCATGCTTCGCTATTTTATCCGCAAAGTCCATCGTCGCAAGACCGGTATTAGTCCGCGTGTCGTGATTGCGGTTCCGAGCGGCATCACCGAAGTCGAAAAACGTGCTGTGAAAGATTCTGCAGAAAGGGCCGGGGCCCGCACGCCTGTTTATCTTGTGGAGGAGCCCATTGCCGCGGCGATTGGTGTCGGACTTCCGATCCATGAACCGGCCGGGAACATGATCATCGATATCGGCGGCGGGACGACCGAGATCGCCGTGATCTCTCTTTCGGGTATCGTGTTCGCCAAAAGCATTCGCATTGGGGGCGATGAGTTCGATGAATCGATCACGTCGCATCTGAAGAAAGCCTATAATTTGATGATCGGGGAGCGCACGGCAGAAGAGATCAAGATCCGTATCGGTTCTGCATATCCTCTCGAAGAAGAAACGACACTGGACGTCAAAGGACGCGACGTTCTCGCTGGATTGCCGAAAACGATCAGTGTGACCAGTGAAGAGATCCGCGAAGCTCTCTCCGAGCCGCTTTCTGCGATTCTCGAAGCCGTTCGTATCGCGCTGGAGCGGACACCGCCGGAACTGTCTGCAGATCTGATTGATCGGGGTTTGGTCTTAGCAGGAGGGGGATCGCTTTTAAGGGGATTTGATAAGTTGATCAGCGAAGAAACAGGACTTCCTGTTCACATCGCTGATGATCCTCTCACCGCCGTAGCGCTTGGTACGGGTCGTTATTTGAGTGATTTCCATCTTCTGAAGCGTTTGTCGGTGAATAGCAACGCTACCCGGGAATACTAACACTGCGTTTCTATTGATTTTATGGGTTCGCAGTGCTGTTCTTGGCTTCGTTTTTTTTCTTGAAGAGCGGAACAAGGACTAGAGAATTTCCTCCGTTTTAGCGCCCCTCCGGAAGCGGCCTCCTGTCAGCTGAAGCAGTTGTTTTTTCAGGTTTTTTTCTTTTCGTTTATCGGAGATTTTGCCTCATGCGGCGCTGGCGTTCGTATTACTTTCTTGCGGTTCCCGTCATTGCTCTCATTGTTTTCTTCCGGTATCCCCGTTTGAATGAGTCCGTCCATTCTGTTTTCTCCACCCTTGCCCGGCCCGCATTTATGCTCGGAAGCAGTCTTCGGGAAGGCCTTTATACGCTTCGCTATCAATCGGGTAATTTTTTGAACGCAGTCGGAAAACAGAAAGAATACCGCGCGCGCATACAGGAACTTGAGGGTCAACTGATCCGTTTTCGTGAAATGGATCGGGAGAACCAGCGGCTTAAGAAGCTTCTCAATTTCAGCCTGCCGCTTGCCACGCGTACCATTGGTGCCCGGGTGATCGGGGAGGATGTGACGCCTTGGAAAAGAGTTGTCCTGTTGGATAAAGGAAGCCGCCATAATCTCAAAAAAGACATGACGGTGGTTGTGCCGGAAGGGTTGGCGGGACGGATACTGGAAGTCGAGCCCTACACGGCTCACGCGATCCTTTTGCCGGACTCAGATTCCCGCGTAAGCGCACTGACCGCGACAAGCCGTGCTCAGGGGATCATTGCCGGGATCGGTACGGGCAGACTACAAATGAAATATCTGGCCCTGGATGCCGAGGTTGCGATCGGGGAGGATGTGACCACGTCCGGCGTCGGGAGTATTTTTCAAAAAGGCCTCCAGATCGGAAAGATCGAATCCATTGAGCGTGACAGCGATGGACTGCATCTTCTCGCTTTCGTAAAACCTTCCGTGCCATTCTCCAAGCTTGAGGAAGTGCTATGCCTCGTCTCGTCTCCGCAAAAGTAATTCTTTATTTTCTTTTGCTTGCGGTCCTGGACGGGTCTGTGATGCCGGTCTTTCAGATTTATTCCGTGTATCCGAGTTTTCTCGATCTCTTTATTTGCTACGCTGCTTTTGAATGGGGGTCGTCCAAGACCGTTTATGTCGCGTTCTGGGCTGGGCTTTTGCGGGATCTTCTGGGGGGTGGTTTGATCGGACTCGAAGCGACCCTCCTGGTTACTTTAGCCCTGGCGCTTGATTTTTTAGTCCGAAAAATGGAACGCCAATTGCCGTGGATCTATTTCATCATTACGTTCCTTTTTGTCTTTTGCGCGGGAGCTTTAAGACTTTTGGTGAGCTACGCAGGCGAACTGCCGCCGTCCCTCGTTTGGGGATATTTGGGAATGATCGCGATGACGGCGCTTTACACAAGCGCTCTCTTGCCCCTATTTAATTTTCTAACGAACCTGTGGTTCGGTCATTCCTCCGCCAAACAATACGAGCTTTTTCACTGATACCGCATGACATTTAAATTTTTAGGGGTATGCGGTCCTAATACCAATCAATTGAAGCGGAGCTGAGATTGGGGCCGTCCAAACTACCGTTTTGGAAAATAAACAGAAAGTTTGGACGGTATGGCACTGTCCAAGTTTTGATTTCATTTTGTGAACGGTGACTTGGGCTGCACTTGTTGTCCTTCAAATTTTTGTTTGAGAACAAGTGCTGTTAACCTTAAAATCAAATAGAGAACAGTACTGATGTTTACACGGTTCCATTTCTTTCAGGTATTTGTTTTTGTTTTCATGATCCTTCTGGGGTTGGGACTCTTCCAAACCCAGGTTGTGCGCGGGCCTTATTACTACGAACTCAGCAAACGTAACCGCGTTCGCCTTATTCCTCTCGAGGCTCCGCGCGGCCGTGTATTCGATCAGAAAGAACGACTGCTTGCTGCGAATCGTCCTTCGTACAACGTTATTGCGATCCCGGAAGATATTACTCCCGAAGTCTATCCGAGACTTGCAAGGTTGCTGAGGATTCCGGAAAAAGAAGTCCGTAGGCGCATGAGTGCGGGCCGTGAGTATCCGTTTGCACCGGCGGTGATCATGGAAGACATTCCCCAAGAACTCGCGTTCCTTATCGAAGAACGGCGACCGGAACTTTCGGGCGTGAGCGTTCGTGTTGAGGGCATCCGTTATTACCCTTATGGCGAAACTGCATCGCATGTCATCGGCTACATTGGGACGATCAATCGCCGCGAATGCGATGTGATGGATCACGACCGGTTCGGACCGAATTCCAAGATCGGGCGTGCCGGTATTGAAAGGGCCTTTGACGAGTCTTTGCGCGGGTGGCGGGGCGGGCAGCAGATCGAAGTGGACGCGCGAGGTCAAATGGTCAGGGTTCTTTCAGACCGCGAGCCTGAGCCGGGGTCCGATATCACGCTCACGTTGGATCTTGAATTCCAAAAAAAGATCATGGACATGATCAAGGGTCTGCACGCAAGCATTGCCGTGCTGGACCTTGAGACGGACGGGCTTTTGGCAATGGCCAGCGCGCCGGCCTATGATCCGAATATCTTTGTTTCCCCGGCATCCAGTGAACAGCGTCTTCATGTGCTGAAAGACGAGAACTCTCCGATGCTGGACCGCGGGATCAATGCCGCTTATCCTCCCGGTTCGATCTTCAAGCTGGTAACCGCGCTTGCGGGACTCGATCTCGGAAGGATCACTCCGCAAACACGGTTCAAGTGCACCGGCTCTTTTCAATTGAGTCCCAAGTCGAAGCCCGCGCACTGCTGGTTTCATGAAGGGCATGGGAGCCTCAATCTTTATGAAGCTCTCGAGCGTTCCTGTAACATCTATTTTTTTAATGTGGCCAAAAGACTGACTCCGGACGAGATCGCACATTACGCCCATGAACTCGGTCTTGGTGAGCCCCTGAAGATCGAAATCTCACGCATGGCCCCCGGTCTCATCCCGGATTCCGCGTGGAAAAAAGCGCATTTCAATCAGCCCTGGTACCAGGGCGAAACTCTTAATATGGCGATCGGGCAGGGCTATATGCTCGTGACTCCGTTCGAGATTCTTCGTCTCACCTCGATCATTGCGAAGAACGGCAAGGTTGTGGAGCCCCATCTGGTTGTTGAGGACCGCACGATAATGCCTGAAATTCCTCGCGTGGCTATTCATGAGGAGAATCTCGATGTGATCAAAAGAGCCATGCTTCAGGTCGTGGAGTCAGACTACGGGACTGGGCAACTGGCGCGCGTGGATTTTGATAAACTGGCCGGTAAGACGGGGACCGCGCAGGCACCGCCCCAAAAGTCGCACAGCTGGATGACCGGATTTTTCCCCTACAAAAACCCGAAGATCGCGTTCGTCGTATTCGTGGAGCACGGTGGATCTGGCGGCATCACGAGTGCGCGTTTAGTGAAGCAGATGCTCGAGACGTGGAAGGACCTTAATGCTGCGCCGATTGCTTAACGGGATCCATTTTCCGCTCATTTTTTCGGTCGTAGCCTTAGCGGCGATCGGGATTCTTTTCATTTACAGCGCATCCTATCGCGATCCCGGGAACTATGAGGCCAAGCAGGTTTTCTGGATCCTTGTGGGTTTGGTAGTGCTGATCGGCGTGCCCTTCATCGGATATCGTCCCTTTTTAAGCGTTTCGTTTCCTTTCTATATCCTGACACTCATTTTACTTGTGCTGGTCGATTTTTTTGGCAGCAAGGTTTCGGGTGCTCAGAGGTGGCTGACGTTGGGTCCGGTCGCGATCCAGCCTTCGGAATTCGCGAAGGTGGGAGCGCTCCTGGCCGGTGTCAATTTTCTGGGGTCGCATCATCCCTGGGAAGGACAGACGAAGACGGTGAGCATCGCTCTTTTGCTTCTGGCAGTCCCTCTTTTTTTGATCCTCAAACAGCC
>JBAZJC010000104.1:0-5578 GCA_041651495.1 Candidatus Omnitrophota bacterium
TTGGAACCAGTCTGTGTTCTCAGTCGTTTGCTCGGCTGCGAGAAGTTCCACACTCGTTTTTGTGAATGCCTCATACGGATAGGTCCGGTGGATATGCCGGTGTAGCGAAGCAGAATTAAATTGTGTCAGGACGAAGATACGCCGGAGAGCTGAATTGATGGCATTCGAGATCGGAATGTCGACCAGACGGTATTTACCGCCGATCGGGACGGCGGGCTTGGAACGGTAACTCGTGAGCGGAAACAACCTCTTTCCCTGTCCGCCGCCAAGGATCAGGGTCGTGACGCGCTGGCTCATGTCGGGCTTGCTCCTAGGCGTTGGTATTGTCTCCATAAAACTTTGCGAAAAGTGTCATTCTCTTCCATCAGAACCCAAAGACGTTCATGCAATTGCTCGATCAATCCTGTACGCGACGCGTGATGTTCGTGGTTTACAAAAAGGTCGATCCGACGAATGTGATCATCGATTACCGCCATATTCTTGCGAATCTGGCTTTTGACAATGCGCATTTCTTCCGACGTGAAGGCCGGAGACTCGCAGTCCAATGCTTTTATCTCTTCTACGGGAAGATCGTGGCCAAAATGCAGGATCATACTGCATACCTCGCAATCAGATCCGGTAGTTCTCTACCAAATTCTGTTTTCATATAGACCCGGAAACAACCGGCCTTCTCGGCCTCAGGCTTTACCATCACCTTCGCCTGCGTCACAAATCCCACCACAGGGGTACTCTGTAGATCGGCATTTTTATGTAATTCGTTGAGTGCCCGAAACGCCTCAGCCTCACGTTTTTCAAAGTCGAGGATCACAAGAAAAGGCCGTTCGATTGCAGCCTGCGTAACCAGCCTCTCCGTATTATCAAAATTCTTTGCTCCGATATGAAGCCCGGCCGCACATTTGGCGATCCTGGTTGCCGCGGCTATATCTGCCACAAGAGCAAAAACACTTCGCCGCGTCTTTACAACACCCAAACCCAGCGTGTCGCGACTCATAGCTTCACTCCCAGAGCCTAGCCGGTTTTCCCGGATGAATCAAGTGTTCGCCCCGCCATTTTCCCAAGGATCGCTATCTTTTCAGCTGCGTCTTGCTGAAGTGCTTGCGGCCCCTGAAGGGATCCCAATGTCTGAGCTGCTTCCTGCCACTTCTTGTCATGGATCAGTTCCAAAGCCGACTGGTAGATTGCCGTGACATTTTTTAAATAGGTTTCCGTGAATGTCTCGATCACTTCTTTCTTCTCGACCAAATCCTGCTGTAGTGGTTGAAGATCGGCCGTAGAGGAAGGGCTCGGCGACATCAAATCCATCAGCGGCCGTTGGAGATCCAAATCAATTGTTCCGAAAGAAGCCGGATATGGCGGCGGCACTTCCTGGGGTACTGCGTTCTTGCGCAGTTGTTCAACCCCCGAGATCATTTGACCGGTTACCGTCAGAGCCTCCTGCCATTTCTTTTGGACGATCAGACCCGTGAGCTTCTGGTATTCCACGCTCAAGGTTTGTTCCCTGAACTTCCTTCCCCTGTCCAAAAGACTCTGGTTCATGGCACTTACTTTTGAAAGAGTGTCATTGATGAAAGCCCGGAGCATGGTCAGCGCAACCGCGCGGTGTTTTTTTAAATCCTTGGAATAGAGAGGAAATGCTAGAGATTCCACCCAAAGATTTCGAGCCGTTAATATATCCCCTTTCGCGAATGCGTCCGCGGCCGCAAGGTACTTGGTCTTAAATAACTCCACAAGTTTTTTCTTATAGCTTCTCGCGAAAGGCATTTTATAGAAGGCTTCCTGGTCTGCGATCATTTTTTGGTATTGCTCGAATGTCCACACTGGAGAAGGCAGTTTTTCGGTCCATCCTGTTTGGAATGAAACGGACCGGCCAAGGATTTCTTGTTCGTTCGGATCCGGGACCCGGTTCGCAGGAATCGTCACCTCACGGAAGAGAATCTCTTTTTCTTGTACTGGAAGTAATGCCAACGGATCCGTTTTCGCTTCCTCGATTTGCTTGTTATCACTTCGCGGTTTAATCGAAAGGGGGGGGCAACTGTGAGGAGAAGATGAAGTGAATATTCTATAGGCTTTAAAAACCAAAAAACCGATCGCGGCGAGAATGGCAAGGAAGAATAATGCCTGAAAAAAATATTTCAAATTTCCGGAGGAATCTTTACGACCTAACTTTGACGCCGTTTCCTTGGAGAGATGAGAAACACCCTTTTTCCCAGGAATCCACTCATCCTCTCGCTTAACGGACGAGCTCCAAAAACAGAAAGGACATTCTTTGGCTTGGGGAACCTCCAGTTCAAATTTTTTTCCACAATGATTGCAGATAAACCGATAAGACATAGTATGTCATTATGGCTTTTTTTGAAGAAAATTCCAGTGAATCTTAAGCGAAAATGGCGATTGCGCGATAAGTAAGGGCTGGTTTTCCCAAGCAACCCAAAACCGAGCTCCCATTGGACCGAAAACAATTTAAAACGCCACCGAAGGGCTCAAACACACCGGATCGAGAGACCTCCGGAAAGAGGGGCAAACCAGTGCACGGTTCTCTTTGTCTCCCTATTTTCCAAGACGCTCAAGAACTTTGATCAGTGGTGCGCTGGAGATTTTCATTATTCCCGTAAATAAACGACAGGAAATAAGAACCGACTTAGATGTTGAAACCGGTGAATCTGGATTATGCCGATCTTGCGCGACGAAGCGCGGCTTGGAATTCTGTCATAAGGCCCTGGATAAATTCATTAGCATGAGGAAAAAATCTTCCGAATGTCGAATCCGTGATAAAGATAATGTCGGGAACCTGTTTTTTTAAAGCCTCTACAAAACTCAGATCATTTGTCGTAGAAAATCCGGAAACCACCATCTCGGAAACGCCTATTTTTGATTTTCTTTTTGCAATGGCTTCCTGCAGCGCTCGCGGGTTTTTAACCGGTTCAACTGCATCAAACATCCATGCAGACATTTTTGCGTTCATCTGTTCGATCAACCGCTCCTGGACACTGTCTGCCCCCAACACAAAGATGCCAGAGCTTTGATAGACCGTGCGAAGAGCCGGAAGAAGTCCCATCTCTATCACACCCGGCGTCACGACGAGAACGTGTCCGTTTTCTGTGGCTGGAACCTGGATTCCGAAAATTTGCTGCGCCGCCGCAACATTAACACTCGACAAGGCGCTTAACGTGTCAGAATGTCTGGGGAAAAGCAGCAACAATTCCGCTGCACATGCTTCCGGCTCTAAATTGATGGGAAGGATGTTCTCCATCAATTTTATGACAGATTCCCCAACGCTATCCTGAGCTGTTTGCACATCCGCCCTTATTTCAGATCGGACATGTCGCCTAAGCCAAGGCTGATTAGAGCGAACACTCATCGTCGGAACCATGATTTTGGGAAGTCTGTTTTTCGCTTTTTTTGAGGCAGAAGACCCTGGCCACGGCTTAGCATTCAGCTTTTGATCTAGCGCTTTCATCTTGGTTTCGATTGATTCGGAAGAAAAATGCTGGAAACTGATCGAATGGAAGGCGCAATTAACAACGCCGGATCCTTCCATAATAATATTCATCTCATCAATACCATCAAGCACTGCATCATCGGGAAGATTGATCACGATACGTCCATAATCGACCGCCGTTGTGGGAATTATATCGTCTACACGATAGACAACACTGCCATTTTTTTTGAACTCAATCCGGAAAGGAGCTGGCAAAGAAACGGTCGAGTAAGAAATGGCGAGTCGGTTCGCCCGGGCATTATACCTGCTGAATTTCCAGAAATGTCCGCCTGCCTTGGTAGTCATAGTCTGGAATTTTATACCGTAAGCGGCCGTCAAAGCGGACGAAAACCCCGCAATATCGCCTTCGCTTGTTTTCTTGGCAAAAACCGCAAGCGAACGGTCCGGAGAATCCGGAGGAGCCGCAAGCGGTGTTGTGGTGCGTGAAATACCATCAAGCAATGCATCCAAATCTTTATAAAGTTGATCGAAAGCCGCTGTAAGTCCGCGATTTCTCAGGTAAACATCATAATTCGCTGGGCCATTACCTCCGAACCCCAGGACCATCGCTCCGACATCAATGCCGCAATCAATCTTGCTGTACACTATGCTTGATCGAGCGGAATCGGGAACGCCATAAGGATCGTTCGTTCCGAATACACTGCTCGCTTTTTTCATCCAGTTTGAAACCGCGGCAGGCGCTAGAAATTTTGCTGTCGCTAATACACGAAGCGCCCCAACATCAAAGATGAGCCTGTTGTCTACAGCGCTCGAATTTTGCTCAGCAAGCCATGGATTCCCACTATCACCCATGTAAAAATCTTCAGGCATCCAAACCGCATTGGGAGGGCTAAGGAGATTGTTTCTATAGGCAAAGTCCAGAGAACTCGCCAAAAAATTATAAAGCAGGATGTTTAATCGAGGATAACGGCTTTCATCGTTTCGCAATTGCCGCCAAAACATCTGAAAAAAGGCTCCCCCCCACGGTTTCCCATTTGTAACTATTTGTCCATTCCGATCAATGTAAGTAGAATCGGTAACAAGCAGCAAATTATCCCAAACAGAACTCGGAACCTTGGCAGGGAATCGAACTCTTGTCGCCGCAACACCCCCAGCGAATTCATTCAGCTTCCGGTCAAGGTAATAGGTGGTCGAGAAACCACCATTGGCTGTTTTGCTGTTTGAAAAGCGCCTTACACCGGAGAGCCCCCTCAAAAGACTCTTTGCTCTATTCGGAGAAAGGGCATTTAATCTCGCATCAGAGGGAGAGAAGGTTTTTCCCATTTTATCATAAATCCCGAAAAAAAGTCCGGTCACAGGATCCACGAACAACGCATATCCGTCCTCTTGTGCAGCAAGAAAAGCCGCAGCCTTCGTAAGAACAGAGGCCCCTTTCGCGCCAAGATCGCCGGCACTTTCAAGCGCCCCGATCAACACCTCCATGCTTTGGCTCAGGTTCAAATTGTCTCCGCACCCGATCAGTCCGTCACTTGTTCTTCCCGATGAAGTTAGACCGAGAAATGACGGCAAAAGCCCATTCCATCCGAGCGTTGCTTGATCGTGGAGTAAATTTGTTAAAATCATATCAATCTCAGTGAGAGCCTCAGTCTGGGTCATTCCGTTACTAAGCTCACCAAGGATCACATCCCCGTGTATTTGCAAATCGAATCCGATAAGCGTAAGCTGAGAATAAGGCGACTTGTAGTTTCCATTGGCACGCACATGATCATAAGCATAATGACTTACCGGATCTTTCCCGACACCGAGCGTAAAGTAACTCATCCCTTTCACCGTCAAACCGTCGAGAAGATCATCAAAAACCTCTGAGTTGATCGTCATCGTGCTACGATCCACCGTCACGGTCTTCGGATACCTGTTGTGATGCAGGGCCATGACAGCCACAGTTTGTTCACTGAAACTATCAGACTGGATATTTCCGATAAATGCCACCCGGCTTGAAGAGGTCCTGAGCTTTTGCACGTAACCATTGTTCCCGATCCCGTAGACAACGAGGGTCCCATCGGAGGAAATATCTGAAAAACTTTGGGCGCTTGAGCCGCTGGGTATTACCGCGATCGGAATCAATTCGCCCGTGTCCCG
>JBAZJC010000105.1:0-5516 GCA_041651495.1 Candidatus Omnitrophota bacterium
AGCATTTGATCCTGCAGGCCCAGGAACTCGGGATCGGGAGCTGCTGGATCGGTTGGTTCGATGAAAAGGCTTTGAAACAGGAATTAAAGCTCCCCCGGGATAAAAAGATCGACATTGTGATCGCTCTTGGGTTTCCCGAGGAAGACAAAGCTGTTCCCAAAACAAGAAAAACCTTGGCGGAAATCAGTTCATTCAACAAGTATGCCTAACCAGGCAAAATGCGTTTTTAAAAGGAGGAAATTGTGAATCAGAAAATGATTTATGGATTTTTGGTTTTTTCTCTCGTCGCTTTTGCGGGAGCACCGGCGCTGTATGCTGAAGAAGACTTTGTAGAAGTCAATAACCAGGCAGGAGAGGAAGGCTCGGATCCTTCGGCTTTTGAAGGCGATACGGATTCCATGCCCGGTGAAAGGGCTCCCGAAAACTTACCGATGGATGATGCGCCAGTCGTTGCCGGAATGGGGATTGAGTAGAAAAGGATACTCCGTACTAGGCCCGGCCGGAGACTTCGCCGGTTTCCGTGTTTACACGCAAAACCGTCCCTGCTTCCGCGTAAAGGGGGGCCTGGACTTCCAGTCCTGTTTCGAGTTTCGCTTTTTTAGTAGAACGGCCTGAAATAGAAGCTCCCTTGATGGAGGGGTCGGTCTCCGTAATGGCCAGTTCGACATATACCGGAAGTTCCAGCGAAACCACCGCGCCATTCAGTTTCAGGGCCAGCATTTCCTGATTTTCTTTAAGAAAGAATTTCTGCTCTCCGAGTTTTTCCGCGGTAAGCATAAATTCCTCGTAGGCCACGTTATCCATGAAATGATATTCCGAGCCGGTGATGTATTGAAAGACTGCCGGTACTTTTTCCACGTCCGGGATCTCGAATTTTTCGCTGGTCTTGAAAGTCTTGTCCTGCACCGCGCCGTTCAGGAGATTGCGTACCCTGGCCTTGACCATAGTTGAAGCCCCTCGCGCGGTGGGCGTCGCGAATTTGACATCGAGCACGAAATACGGCTGGTCGTCCACTTTGATATAGAGTTTCTTTTCCAGTTCACCGGCCGAAATTTCAGACATAAAAAATCCTTTCCGAAAGATGAGAACACGCATTTTGAAAACGGCGTCATTCTATACGATACCCTGGCAATGGGAAAGACTCTTCCGCGGGGTCGAGGATCCATTTAGGTTAGAAGTGATAACTTCCGTTCGGGAGTTCCCGTTTTTTTTATTTGAAGGGATGCTACATTCGGAGGGGATGTATGGTATTCGACGACGAAAGCCCGCCTCGACAGAAGCCTTCACTAGGCCACCGGACGATTAGAATGGCTTTGTTCCGGAGAAAAGGAAGGTAGCCTGATTGTTTATATCTGCTTTTAGTTCATCTCTGGAAAAGTGTTTTTTGAGTCATCATTTATAGTATAAAGTAGCTTTATATAGCATATGAATGTTGTTTAGAAATAAGATGATAAACTTACACTGCGAATATCGTTATCAAGGATAATAAAAGATGAAAAAAATTTTCAAAAAAGCAGTGCAGCCGATACTGAAAAAAGGGACTACTGTATTCGTGTGCGCGGCGTTTCTTGCAACATCTGTCTCTTTGCCACAAGCAAAATCCGAAGTTTCCTCTATGTCAGTTATGGCATACCGTTCCCTGGCAGACGACCTGATCGCGATCGCATTGCCTAAAGAGATCGGAAATATCCGGGAAACCTATCGCGGCACGAGCGATAAGATTGTGGTCCTGATCCAGGACGCTCACTCCATTCCTGACGCGCAGCGCAGTATTCGATCCATCATTGATCATTTTCAGACTCGATACGGGGTTTCTCTGGTTGGACTCGAAGGGGCTTCAGAAAAACTGGACCCGCAGATCTTCAGAAGTTTCCCGGATAAGGACCTGCTCCGCAAGATATTTGATGCTTATGCCCAAAGAGGTGAGCTCACTGGTGGCACGGCCGCGGCATTGTTCAATGCATCTTCGGGCACCTATCATGGCATTGAGGATTGGTCTCTCTACGAAGAAGGCGTTTTGTATTTCCTCAAGGCAATGGAGATGGAAAAAGAGATCATGTCATTACTTAATCCGATGGTGGCCGCGTTAAACCGTGAGAAGAAAACCGTCTACTCCAAGGAACTTCTTGAAATCGATCATATGCTGGCAAATTTTGGCGAAAATAAGACAGACCTTGTGCAAGTCTTGAATCAGCTTAGCAAATACCAAGTGCCTCCTAAAGGTTCCGAACTTGCACTATTGCTTGAAGAGATTCAGAGAGATCAGATCACCGATGCACCTATTGAGATCGAGATCAAAAAGATCACCGAGCAAGTGGTGTCCGTTCTCAAGAGCCAACCCCTATCTCCCGAGATTCGTCAGGAGATTCAGGAGTTCAATTGGAAATTCCAGGAGTTCCGGACTGCCAGGATGACCCCGCAGGCTTTTGCCTTATACCTTAAAGGTCTGGTGAAAAAACACAGGATCAGGGTTAAAGTCTCCCGCAAGCTTGCCTATTTGGTAGAAAATCAGAAGAAGCTCAAGGATATTGAAGGTACACGCCTCTTTGAGGAGTTCAAACGTTATGCAGATTCAATCAAAGAATCCCTTTTCCAGAATGACCAACAAAAGGTCCTGGATACTCAGACCCGAGGGCTTGAACTAATCAAGCGTCTCACACGTCTCGAGCTCAGCTTTGAGGATTGGGAAAAGGTCCAGAAGCTGATGCTTCAACTGGATCAGTGGACTGTAACTCGGGATGGCGTGGTCAGCCGCGATGAAGTTTCGGCACTCCTCAAAAAAATGGAGCCTCATCTGGCTTTTTACCGGGTTGCTGAGCAGCGTGATCAGGTATTTTTTAAAAACATTCAGTCCATGATGGGAAAACAAGACAAAGCAAGTTCTCTGCTTGTGGCCGGAGGATTCCACACCGGAGGGCTCACGCAGACTTTCAAGACAAAAGGAATTTCCTATGTTCTCGTCATGCCAAAGATCGGGTCTATTCCCGAAAAACCGCTTTACCGGGAGCACATGCAGGGACAGGTTTCCTGGAGCAATTATTTTGAAGTCAAAAACGGCAAAGTAAATCTTTACGATGCGTTTGTGAGGGCAACGAGAGACAACCTTTTAGGGGATAAGAACGCCTCCTCTTTCAGCGGAAAAGAGTGGCGTGATCAGATCATTCGAGATCTTGCAGCTGAAGGCCGGATAACTCAGGCAGGCGAATACACTCGATTCATCGACGAAACAACTCAGCCATCGTCACCCCGCGTTCAGACCTTGCGAGAAAAATGGCTCGCCAACATCGACCGCTTCGGAGAAGGCCTCAAGAAACTTCAGGCCGATGGCAACCTTAGCGAATCCAGCATTCTACAACTTATCAAAACCATCACTACCGCGGAGCTTGTAACATCGAATGTTTTAGGGGTAAAAACAAGAGCGGAAATCAGACTTCTGCCTTGGATGAAATCCCTTGGGCTGGCGGCTGCGTTACTGCTCTCTTCTGGAGCGACTGCCGCAGAACGTTCTGCAAACGCAAAACCGCTCTCCACTCCTTCCTCGGTTGTATCTACGAATATGGTTATGAGCGAGGCTGAGCGGGTGAGGAAAGTTCTTGAGCAGACAATGGTCGAGGCAAACAAAGTTAAAACTTCTAGCGATCTTAAAGAATTAGGAAGAGAGCTTCATGGATTATGGAATGCGCTTGGCGAAGCGGAAAAAGTTGTAGGTGGCAAGGATATGACTTACGAACAAGCTTTTAAATTATTCAATAGTATAAAGGATCGTTATGAAAGCATAAGGAGTACGGAACCAGCCAGCAACTATATAACGCCTGAAGTCGTTATAGCTACAGTGAATCAATTGAAGGATTCCGGGAAATCTTCGATAGCTGGTTCAGCCGAAGAGATACTGTTTGAGATGCAAAAGAACGGCGGCGCAGTGGATCTGCAGTCCGAGAAGGAAACCATCGACCGTCTTTTGCAGGGATCTGGCTTCGGGTTTCGTGCCGAGACCGATACAACCACAGGAAAAATCAGATACGAAAGAGCTGCGCTTAAAGCGCTCAATGTTCTCACAATCCGCGCGGTTGGAGGCGATGTTAAAGCACAGAAAGCGCTTGTTGCTTTGACAGAGCAGCTTGTTTTTGTCAGCGCTCATGAACAGATACACAAAATACTCTCTGGAGATGCGGTCGGGCTCGATAAAGTACGCGGAATACTATTTAAAGATGGTTCGCCGGACAGGGCTCTGCTTGTCGAAATGGTCAAATCTCTTCTGCTGAATCCAGTGTATAGAGAGAAATTCAAACAGGATGATGTGAAGAGCGTAGATTGGAGTGATCTTAATGCCACAGCCGAAGCGGTATTGACTAATGATATTGCCGCCAAAGAAGTTGTGGAGGAATTTCTCGCAGGTCAATTTCTTATGGAAGGCATCTCCGGCGAAGCCACTAAATCTCAATATGAAAGCCGGCGGAAAGATCTTCTTGGAATGCTTTCCGGAAATGTTGGCCGATATGGGTTGTCTATAACCTTCATCAAAGATATGGAACTACGAAGAACTATCGCTGAAGCAATAGGCGCGCCTGCTGCGCTCGTAATACCTGCCACACAATCTGGATCCCGCCAGGAAACCCGCGAAAAAACCCGATCCGAGGTGAGGTTAGTAGCTTTGCAAGAGGCCTACAAGGAAGAACTTCATGCTGCGCTTTCGGCAGGTGTGGGACAAGAATTGTACAAAGCATTGTGGGCTGGATTAATAGCAACGGGCAAAGTCAGAAAAGATCTGTTTGCAGGTTACCTGACAAATGTGATCCAGGGGGTGCGGACAACAGTATTGTATCGCCCTGACTACTCACCCGAGTGGACTGGCGAGCGGGTGCTGCGGGAAAACTCAGATCCGATAGTTGATATGATGCCTGAGTACAAAGATGTGACTTCGTTCCTTCTACCTAAGGTTGGTGAGGATCCTGGAAAAAATTATCTCGTTCAATTGGTCAACTGGGTCAGGTCGCAGAAGGATTTCAAACAGCGGGTTTTTAGATTGGCGGAGAGACTCGATCTAACGAAGGCTCTCGAGACAAGAGCCATGGAACTAAGCGAAAAACAAGATGGAAAACAAGAACAGAATTTCCCAAACTGGATTCCGCGTAATGATGAAATCATTGCCGCATTGAGGGAAAGAGGGCTGGTGGTTGATATTGTTGATGGGCCGCCGGGCGATGATGGGTTTTACACACTTGTGTTATCAGCCCGCTCCAAAATCCGTGTCCGCTCGGAGTTACGGAATACACCTGATCTTTCCCGCGAGGCAAAAATTGGAATCGCAAGATTGGCCGATCTTGTCCTAATTGAAATGGCTTTTTCCCTAAAAAGTTCTGCATCGCTACAAGAGGGTATTATGAATTATGTCGACGGCGGTAAGCTTCGAACGCTAATTGAAACGGCCGTAATGCGTTCTTCCAGATTTGTCCCAGATGCCGACTGGATGCGGCATCGTGTAAGTGCCAATGGCTTTCAGGAACTCGAAGATCCTG
>JBAZJC010000106.1:0-5407 GCA_041651495.1 Candidatus Omnitrophota bacterium
TGCAAGGAGTGCGCACCCGTTGCATGGCGATCGAATACGCCGAGCGTGAGATCCTTTACCTTTCCGTCGAAGAGCCTGTGGAACGTTACATTGGCGGCTCCGGCGTCGCGCCGAAGCTTACCCGGCTCAACACCCAGGAATGGGAGCGGATCAAGCACCGGACGCGGACGGCGCTCCACAAAGTCGCAAAAGACCTTCTCGAGATCCAGGCCAAACGCAGTCTCCTGCAGGGGTCGGCTTTCCCCAAGGACGTGCCGTGGCAGAAACAATTCGAAGCGGAATTTCCTTTTGAAGAAACACCCGGGCAAAAGCGCGCGATTGAGGAAGTAAAACGGGACATGGAATCCACGGGGCCGATGGATCGCCTGCTGTGCGGGGACGTCGGCTACGGCAAGACAGAGGTCGCGATGCGTGCGGCGTTCAAGGCCGTGATGGGAGGCAAGCAAGTGGCGTTTCTGGTACCGACCACGATCCTCGCCGAACAGCATTATGTTTTACTGAAAGACCGCGCGAAAAATTTTCCGGTGACAACCGAACTTCTCTCCCGGTTTCAATCGCCGAAAGAACAAAAAACCGTTGCCCGGTCCTTGCAGGAAGGCGCGACGGACGTCGTGATCGGCACGCACCGCCTGCTTTCCGGGGACATCCGGTTCAAGGACCTCGGCCTTGTTATTATTGATGAAGAACAGCGCTTCGGCGTGCGGCACAAAGAAAAGCTTAAACAGATGCGTACGCAGGTGGACGTGCTGACGCTTACGGCCACTCCCATTCCGAGGACGCTCCACATGGCACTTCTCGGCGTGCGCGATATGTCCGTGATCGATACACCGCCCAGGAACCGGATGCCGGTCGAGACCTTCATCCTGGAATATCACGAAAATATCATCAAACAGGCGATCGAGAGGGAACTTGCGCGAAAAGGACAGGTCTATTTCGTGCATAACCGCGTGCAATCGATCGAACGGGTCCATGAACGAATGCAAAAACTTTTACCCGGTGTGCGGTTCGGGGTCATGCACGGGCAGATGCACGTCGAGGGTCTCGAAACCGTGATGAAGGAATTCCTCAAAGGGGAGATTGATTGTCTTATTTCGACCAACATTGTGGAATCCGGGATCGACATTCCGAACGTGAATACGCTCATCGTGGACCGGGCTGATTGTTTTGGGCTTGCGGATCTTTATCAACTGCGGGGACGCGTGGGCCGCTTCAAAGAAAAACGACAGGCGTACGCGTATTTCCTGATCCCGAAGAACTGGGTGATGACGCAAGACGCCCAGAAGAGGCTCCACGCCATCGAGAAATTCACCCAGCTGGGGTCCGGTTTCAAGATCGCGATGGAGGACCTTGAGATCCGCGGCGCCGGGAACCTCCTGGGACATGAGCAGAGTGGTTTCATACAAGCGGTGGGTTTTGATCTCTATTGTCGCATGCTCAAGAAAGCGGTGGAGGAAACGAAAGCCGGGGAATGACAAACGATGAACGGGGAACGATGAACGAAAAAATCTTTAACGTTTTCCGTTCCCCGTTTCCCGGGGCCTTCTGTTTGTTGTATAATACCCACCTTATGAAAAAACTCATTTTTCTCCTTCTTTTAGCATTACCGTTATTCATGCCGCTTGCCCGCGCCGCGGAAGAGGAATTGCTGGATCGCGTAGTAGCTGTGGTCAATGACGAGGTTATCACCCAGGCCGAACTGGATGTTTTCCTACGGCCGGTCTATGCGCAATACAGCAAGGAGTATAACGGCAGTGAGTTGATGAAGGCGATCAACGAGGTCCGCCAAAAGATCCTGAGCCAGATGATCGAGGACAAGCTTGTGTACCAGGAAGCGGTCCAAATGGGGATCGAGGTCAAGGACGAAGAGGTGGAGAAGGCGTTTCAGGAATTCAAATCCAAGATGGAAAATCCCGGGGCCCTGGATGAGATGCTCGAGAGGGAGGGTCTCACGATGAAAGCTCTGCGCGAACGGCTCAAAAAGCAGGCGATGGTCCGTCAGCTTCAGGACCGTGAGATCCGTTCTAAGGTGGTTGTGTCTCCGGCTGAGGTGGAAGCTTTCTTCAAAAACAATCCCGACCGGTTCAAAGCCAAAGAACGTGTTCGGGTCAGGTCGCTTACGATCAAGAAAAGCGAAGAAGCGCGCAGAAAAGGTTTGACGGACGAAAAAGCAAAACAGCGGATCAAGCTTTTGGCGCAAAAGATCCGGGACAATCACAATTTTGGCCAGATCGTGAAGGATTTTTCGGAGGATAGTCACGCCAAGCAAGAAGGCCCGGGGGAGTGGATCGAACGCGGTGCCATGATTGAATCCTTGGATGAGGTAATCTTCAAAGTCCCCCTGGGGGGGGGTACCGAGGTTGTGGAGACACCCATCGGGTACCACATCTTCCGCGTCGAAGCAAAAGAACCGGAAAAAGTCCACACCTTCGACGAGGTGAAAGACCAGATTTCGGGGTATCTCTTCCAGGAGAAAAGTAACGCGAGATTCCGTGACTGGATGGAAGAGATCAAAAAAGCGGCTTATATTTCAATCAAGTGAGTACGTCTAACGACGCTCTTGAGTACGTGGTAAGGTAGAATATGTCCCATAGTCCTGTTATTGCTCTCACGATGGGTGACCCGGGCGGCATCGGCCCCGAGATTCTCGTGAAGGCCCTTCAAAAGGAGAAACCTTCCAGACGTTTGGCCTATCTCCTGATAGGATCCCGGCAAACGTTTAAAACACTGTGCCAAAAGACAGGTCTCTGGCTCCCGTTTAAAACCGTTCAAATTGTTTCCCGGGGGGTACTTCGCGCCGGAAATATTTATTTTCTCGATATCTCACAAAAACTTCCTGGCGGGGGGGCTTTTAAAATAGGGGAGTTGTGCCGCGAGAACGGAAGACTCGCCTTCTCGGCGATCGAAAAAGCGGCATTTCTGGCAAAACAGGGGATTGTGGACGCGGTCGTGACTGCGCCGGTAAACAAGACCGCGATCCGTCTTGTCGACAAAAAATTTATTGGTCACACGGAATTCCTCGCCAGGAAGGCCGGAACCCGGCGATTTGCTATGATGTTCGTGAGCCCTCGTCTTAACGTGACGCTTGCGACCATTCATGTGCCGCTCAAAAAAGTGAGCGGGCTGCTTACGAAGAAGTCCATTCTTGAAAAGATCCTTTTGACGGATGAAATGCTCAAGCGCGGGCTCGCCATAAAAAAACCAAGGATCGCAGTATGCGCTTTGAACCCGCACGGCAAGGAATTTGGGAATGAAGAAATAAAAGTGATCGCACCCGCGGTCCGTGCGGCGTGCCGCAAGGGGATCAATGCCTCCGGGCCGTTCTCGGCCGACCTTCTTTTTCATGCTGCTTATCACGGAAAATACGATGCGGTGATCGGCATGTACCACGATCAGGCACTCACGGCTTTCAAACTAGTTGCGTTCCACGATGGTGTGAACGTAACGCTCGGGCTTCCTTATATCCGTACCTCGCCGGACCACGGTACGGCCTTTGATATCGCCTACCAGGGTAAAGCAGACCCTTCCTCCATGCTTGCGGCGCTCCGCCTTGCCCAAAAAGCCGTCCTTGCGAAATGCTTACGCAGATAGAATTGCTTAAAAAATACAATCTCCGGATCCGCGGCCATTTAGGCCAGCACCTTTTGATGGACCCGAACACGATCCGAAAGATCGTGGACGCGCTGGACCTTCAACCCGGCGAACATGTTTTTGAGATCGGCCCGGGGTTGGGGGCGGTGACGCAGGAGGTTTTACGGCGAGGCTTCCCCTTGCTTGCGGTGGAGACGGACAAGAAGTTCGTCGAGATCCTGACCCAGGAACTTTTGCCGGAGTACCCCGGTCATTTCAAACTGATCCATGACGATATTCTGAAAAGCGACCCCGCAAAAATAATCCGGAAATGGGCCGGTCCCGGCGCCGGGGTGAAGGTGATCGGAAATCTTCCTTACTACATCAGCACGCCCATTCTTTTCCATTTGATCGAGCACGCGGAAGTTTTTTCCGGTGCCGTGCTCATGCTCCAAAAAGAGGTGGCCGCGCGGCTCACTGCGCAAGCCGGGGACGGGGATTATGGGCGTTTGAGTGTCACAAGCCGGCTCTACGGGGAAACGGAATTCCTTTTTGATGTTTCACCAAAGTGTTTTCTTCCGCCTCCCGAGGTAACATCGCGGGTTGTGCGGTATACTTTCCGTCCAAACTTTTCATTTCCTTTCCATCAAGATAGTTTGGACGGCCCCAATTACCCAAGAACGGTAATTGATCAGTATTGGGACCGGAATAATCCTAGGCCAAGTCACGAGAAATTCCTTCTTGAGATCATCCGTGTCGCGTTCGGCCAGCGGCGTAAAACCCTCTTGTCGTTACTGGCCCATCATCTCAAGCCGGAACCGGGGCGCGAAGATCTTGAGTGTCTCTTTAAAAAGCTCGGTTTTTCTCCCAAAGTTCGCGGCGAGACCCTTTCCCTCGAGCAATTCGTTCTTCTTTCGGAGGCCTTAAAAGCGGATCGGAAAACTGCCAACGGATAACCTAGAACGGAAAAAGCTTCCCCTGACAATTCCCGGTATTTGTAGAGAAAACAAAGTAAAATTTCTCAAGATTCTGAGACGCGCTCGTGAGGCGAAGCGGGCATGGTGCCCATGAGGCCTTGGCCCGGCACCGACGGTGCTCGAGTCCAGCGACTCTCGCCCGTCTGCGGTCTCGTCCCGCAAATTCCCCTCAAGATCAGGGGAAACCGTGCTTTGCGGGACTCCGACAGCTGCCTCCGCCAAGGCCTCATGGGCGAGCGAAGCCGAGCGCGCGAGTGAATCCCGCCTCGCTGGCGGCGGGATGAACGCCGGCGAGGAATCTCTGAGAAATTTTTCGGGCTTTGCTATAGAAAAAATGGGAATTGCCAGAAAAAGCTTCCCCGTTTCCCGAGGTCCTCTGTTTGTTGTATAATGCAGTCTCTTATGAAAACTACGCTGACTCTGGAAGGCATCTACGCTCCCGTTCAGGCTGGTCTCAGCCGGGTTCCATCGCTCATCCGGGAGACACTCGACACACCTGTCCCCAAGATGCTTGAGATGGTCGACCATTTTTTTTCGAAGAACGGGAAACTCCTGCGACCTGCGTTGATCCTTTTAGGAGCTGGTCTGTCGAGGTCCCTGCGGCCCGGACACGGGATCCCGTCGGAGCGCAACGAGACCGCGGAACTTTACCTTGCCGCGGCCACCGAGATCTTTCACGCCGCAACACTCATTCATGACGACATCATCGATTCTGCTCCCCTGAGACGGGGCGTTTCGGCCCTTCACATCAAATCGGGACCCCAGGCTGCAGTCCTCGCGGGGGATTATTTTCATGATCGTGCCATTGTGACGATCTTTCGCCATGGCAATGACCAGATCATTCCGCTTTTCCTCCGGACTGC
>JBAZJC010000107.1:0-5400 GCA_041651495.1 Candidatus Omnitrophota bacterium
GCGGGCTTTGCGCACCCTTGAGGATTTCAGTGGTACCCTTCGCGGCTTTTCTTAAAAGAATCGGAAGGTGACCGGCGGAAGAATACTGGACCGTGTTCGTGTGTCCGTCGATCAGGAGGCAGACCATCGTGAGGAACATCCCGAACGAACTGTTTACCGAAAGGCGCTGGTTGAGGGCGGTTAGAAGTTCTGCCGGGTCCTTGGCCTGGGGTGCAAGAAACCGGTATTCAGACATCGCGCGGACCATGTAAAGCGCGGCCGGGACACCCTTGCCGGACACATCGCCCAGGATGACACCGATCCGGTCCCCATCGAGCGCAATCACATCGTAAAGATCACCTCCCACGTCAAATGCAGGAAGTGTGAGAGCGCAAAGATCAACCCCGTACCGGCGGTCCGTGAGGTCCGGGAGGAAATTCTGCTGGATCTCGTGGGCAATCTTCAAAGCTTGTTTGGCTTTTTCCTGTTTGACGATCTCGCCGTGAAGTTGAGCGTTCTCGATCGCGATGGCTGCTTGGTCTGCGAAGGTTTCAAAAAGTTCCAGATCTTCCTGGTCGAAGCTCTTGCGGCGCAGAGGATTAATGGCCTGGAGGACGCCGATGACTTTCCCCCTGGCTTTCATGGGAACACAAAGGATCGCTCTCGTGACGAAACCCGTAGAATCGTCGAAACGCTTGGCAAAGCGCGGATCTTCGTGAGGACTATTAACAATCTCGGGTTTTCCGGATGCTGCCACGGAGCCGGCAATGCCTTCTCCCATTTTCACGCGAAATTTTTCCTCCAGTTCGGTGCCTTTCCCGCCAAGTGCCACACGGAATACCAATTCATCGGAGATTTCATCGATCAAAAGTAGTGAGGCGACCTCGGAACACATGACCTCGGAGGACGTTTTCATGATGAGCACGAGGAGCTCATTCAGTTTGAGTGTGGAATTAAGGACACTCGTCAGGGCCAGGACTTTGCGGAGATTTGCGACGGTACGATCCCCGGAAATCTTTGGATTGGAGGTTTTTCGGACATTCATGGCGGCGGGCTTTTGATATTTTTTCATATTCATAGAAGATTTTACAATATCTTTTGAAAAAACAGCGTAATCAAAACGGCATAGCTCAAGCTGAGGAGAAAAGCCGTCAGGTCTCTCAAGGGTTTAAAAGGCAAGCGAAGCACGCCCGCGCAGGGAATCAGGAGAAGCATCCAGGGCGGGGTACTTGAGAGCAGGATCCAGGCGATAAGCGATCTTTCGAGAATCGCGTGGACTATCTCCAGAGAGCTGATCAGATAAAGAGGCGAGTGCTCTTTCAAGTAACTTTTGGTGAAGGCGTTCAGAATGTAGCTGCCCGCGAACGTAAGAATGATAAAAAAGATTGCGTCGAGCGTCCAAATATCCATCCGGTAAAGCATATCCAGGCGAGGAGAGTCCGGGAACCCGCGAACCTCGTGGCTGACCGGAAGAAAAAAGATCGTACTGATCACAAGGACATGACAGAGCTGATCGGTCATGAAATAGACGAAAGTGTTTGCCGGGTTTTTCTTGGTAACAGAGTATTTGATAAGGTCTTGCACCAGATGGACAAGGACGAGTCCGGCCACGAAGAGCCAGATCTGAGGCGTGTTTAGATAAGGATAAAGAAGCATGAGCGAGACGAGGCCGTGGATCAGGACATGGAAGAGTTGTCCCAGGAAGCTCCGGATTTTTAGCTGATAAAGTTCCTCGGGCTGGAGGATGAAGTCCGCGATGAGGTGCGCCAGGATAAGTTTCAAGAAAAGGAACATGCTGCCCCCTGTTTTTCCGGGGATTATTATGGCATTTTTCCCGTCCTTGAGAAGCCTTTATTTAATGCGCGAAATATTTCTTCCTGATCCAGAGCGCGACGGCCACGAGGCTGATCAAGACCGGGACTTCTACGAGTGGGCCGATCACGGCCGTAAACGCAACTCCGGAATGAATGCCGAATACCGCCACCGAGACCGCGATCGCGAGTTCAAAATTATTGCTTGCCGCGGTAAAAGAAAGCGTGGCAGATTGGCCATAGGGAGCGCCGATCTTTTTACTCAGAAAAAAAGAGATCAGGAACATGACGACGAAATAAATGAGCAGCGGCACTGCGATCCGCACGACATCCACCGGGATCCTGACGATGGTTTCCCCTTTCAGGGAGAACATGACAACGATTGTGAAGAGTAAAGCGATGAGCGTGATGGGGCTGATCGCCGGAATGAAGCGGGTCTCGTACCAGGTCTTGTCCCTGATTTTGAGCAGGACAAAGCGCGTCAGGATGCCCGCGAGGAAGGGAATGCCGAGATAAATAAAAACACTTTTCGCAATCTGTCCGATCGTAATATCAACAACCGTACCCTGTAATCCAAACCAGCGCGGCAAGACCGTGATAAAAACCCAGGCGTAGAGCGAGAAAAAAAGCACCTGGAAGATCGAATTGAATGCCACAAGCCCCGCGCAATATTCCGTGTCGCCTTCGGCCAGTTCGTTCCAGACAATGACCATGGCGATGCAGCGCGCGAGTCCGATCATGATAAGTCCGATCATATACTCCGGATAACCGCGCAGGAACGTGATCGCCAGCACGAACATCAGGATGGGGCCAATAACCCAATTCTGGACGAGAGACAAGAGCAGGACCTTGGTGTTCCTGAACACATCGCCGAGTTCCTCGTATTTCACCTTGGCGAGAGGAGGATACATCATGAGAATGAGACCGACGGCAATGGGAATGTTTGTTGTTCCCGTCTGAAACTTGTTCCAAAAATTAACAACCGGCGGATAGAAATACCCTGCCGCAATGCCGACACCCATGCCGAGGAAGATCCAAAGTGTCAAAAACCGGTCCAGAAACGACAGTTGCTTTTTAGAACATTCGCTCATTGATTCCTCCCGGGTGAATTAAACCCTTTCTCTGCCGCGAGTTTGAACTTTTCATGAATCATGTCCCTGACTTTTCGGAACTCATTCACCACAGCTTCTGTAACGGTCTCACTATGCGGCGGATCGGGAAACTCCCAGTGCAAACGCTTTATATTCCCCGGAAAAAATGGACATAACTCCTTCGCGTTATCGCAAACCGTAATGACATAGTCGAAACTTTGTCCTTTGAACTCGTCTGCATGTTTGGAACGATGCTTCGAAATATCGATTCCCATCTCTTTCATGACCTGAATGGCTATCGGATTCACAGAAGACGGTTTTGTTCCGGCACTAAAAACCTCAAAGCGATTGGCCCCGTAATGCCGCAAAAAACCTTCCGCCATCTGAGACCGGCAAGAGTTGCCAGTACACAATATCAAAACCCGTTCCTTCACGAGCCACCTCCCTGGAGCCAATACGCCCAGACATAGTAGATACCTGCCGCGATAAAAATAACACCTGTGATCCTGCGAGTATAAAGCTCGATGACGGTCAATTTATGAAACCAATGACTTAGCGATTTCACGCCAAGGGCGATAGCCAAAGCAAATGCAAGCACCGGTAAACCGGTACCTACTCCATAAATAAACGGAAGAGCTCCTCCTGCGGGGTGATTTAACGCCAACGGGATAAGGCTCCCGAAAAAAAGAGCTGCGGACACAGGACAAAATGCCAGTGCGAAAATAACACCCAGTAGAAAGGCTCCGGGAGCACCGGACTCCGCAAGTTTATTATGGTGTTTATGGGAAAGAGAAAGCCCTGGATAATGAATAGAGATGATCTCTAGAAGAGTCGATCCAGTCACGATCAAAACCGGGCCCAATGCCTTACCCATATATTTCTGGAGAAACACGGCAATTTGGGGGATGCCTACAAGCGAATAAATAATGATCCAACCGATCAAGGCGTAGGAGACCATTCTCCCCAATGTATAAGCCACACCCGATATGAAAACAGCAGTTGGATGTGCGATCTTTTTCGAAAGAAACGAGACCGCCGCGATATTCGAGGCTAGAGGACAGGGACTGATCGAAGTCAGAATGCCGAGCCAAAGCGCAGAAAACCAACCGACCCAGAATGAATCCATCACACCTCTTTCAGGAACGCCGCAACTTCGTCCCGCACATAGCTCTCATACTGTTGCTTGTTTCTGACCAATTGCCATATCTTGTCCAGATTCTTGAAACGGATTTCCTTACCATCCTTTAAGAGAGAAAGAACAACAGATTTGGTATAGAGTTGATAATCTTTCGTATAGTGCTCATTGCCCTTATTCTCAATATTCACGACCTGGAATGAGAGCTTCCCCGAAGCCAAGTCATCCTTGAAATTTGTTTCAATGGCTTCCTTGGCATACTGCTCCAGTTTATGGCAAGTGGGACAGCGAAAAGCTCCGTGAAAATAATAAACGGTGACGGCGCTGTTTGTGGAGGCGCCCTCGGCCGGGGCGGTAGAGGCTTCAGAGAAAGGGCAGCTTGTCAGGACAGCAATTACCAGAAAAGCGCGAAGACATTTTTTCATTGTTTCTCCGGGTTATTTCGTGAGGATTTTCTTGATCTCGTCCTTGTTCAATAATTTTCCGGAAGAGACCACTGCGCCATCGACCACAAGAGCCGGTGTCATCATAACGCCGTACTCCGTGATCTTGTCAATATCCGTGATCTTCGCGATCTCCGCGTCGACGTTCAACTCCTTGACCGCCGCCTCTGCATTCGCGGTAAGCTGTTTGCACTTCGGACATCCAATCCCGAGAATTTCTATTTTCATAATGATTTTCTCCTTTGTTCTTTATGGCTTTACCGCCTGAATTTTTACGCTCACAACGGAATTCTCTACATCCCCCAAGTCGATCTTTTTTTCGAAGGAGTCTTTCATCACAGCCTGAGCCGTCGCGTCATTTGCCATCGCCTCCACCGGATAATTTGCTTCACTAACAATTTTTATCCCTTGAAAACCCGCTTCTCTGATCAATGTCAGATAATCTTCTTTTCTGACAGCGCCAGCCAGACATCCCACATAGGCCTCAACCGATTCCTTAATAACCTCCGGCAGGTCCTTGACAAGAACAAGATCGGATATCATCAGCCTTCCGCCTTGTCTCAAAACACGAAATGCTTCTTTGAATACGCGTTGCTTGTCGGTAGAAAGATTGATGACGCAATTTGAAATGATCACATCCACCGAGTTGTTTTCTACAGGAAGATATTCTATTTCTCCCTGCCGGAATTCCACATTATAATAATGTCCCTTGGCTGCATTCGCACGCGCACGCTTGAGCATTTCAGGCGTCATATCGACGCCGATAACACGACCGGTCTCGCCGACTTTTTGAGCTGCGAGAAAAGCGTCAAACCCGGCTCCCGAACCGAGGTCGAGGACTGTTTCGCCTTCTTTGAGCGATGCAATAGCCACAGGATTACCACAGCCAAGACCAAGATTAGCGCCTTCGGGAACCGCGGTCATTTCCGCGTCGCTATACC
>JBAZJC010000108.1:0-5297 GCA_041651495.1 Candidatus Omnitrophota bacterium
TCCCTATATCCAGAAATTCCGCGGTAAAGAAGTTCTGATCAAGTACGGCGGCGCGGCCCTGACCTACCAGGAGGTACGCGACATGGTGCTTCAGGACCTCGTGTTCATGAGCTATGTGGGGATCCGGCCAATTTTGATCCACGGCGGAGGGAAGTTCATCACCGATGCCATGAAGAAAAAGGGTGTGCAGAGTCAGTTCGTGAACGGACTGCGCGTGACGGACAAGGCGACGATCGAAGTCGTCAATGAAACACTGGCCGGACTCAACCGCAGTATTGTCCATGACATCGAACGTCTCGGCGGTTCTGCGGTCGGGCTTTCCGGATATGATGCCGAGATCCTGAACGTGGTGAAGCACACCGAGAACGGCGACGTGGGTTTTGTCGGCGACGTCTCTTCGGTGAATACGGTGCTTCTCAAGGAACTGACGGAATTCGGGAGGATCCCCGTGATCTTTCCGGTGGGAAAAGGACCGGATGGCGAGATGTACAATGTGAATGCAGACGAGGCGGCGGCCAATATCGCGGCGGCCATGCATGTTCCGAAATTCATGGTGCTGACGAACGTGAAAGGCATTCTTCGCGACGCGGCAAGCGAAGAGACGCTTATCCCTTCGCTTCACGTAAGCGAGACTCAACAGTTGATCGACCAGAAAATCATTTCCGGGGGCATGATCCCCAAGGTCAAGGCCTGTATCGACGCACTCGAAGGCGGCGTCCAGAAGGCCCACATTATCGACGGGCGTATCACGCATGCCCTCTTGCTTGAAATTTTTACCGATCAAGGTATCGGAACGGAAATCACTTTATGAAAACAGCCGACGTTCAAAAATTATACGACGAATACGTAATGCCGACCTACACCCGGCTGCCGGTGTGCCTGGTCAAGGGAAAGGGCTCGCGCGTCTGGGATCTTGAGGGGAAAGAGTATCTGGATTTTTTCCCGGGTTGGGCGGTTTCGGGATTAGGACATTGTCACCCCATCGTGGTAAACGCGATCAAAGAACAGGCACGGAAAATTCTCCATATCGCGAACAACTTCTTGAGCATCAAACAGGCCGAACTGGCGAGAACTATTTCCGAAGCCTCGTTCCCATCGCGGATCTTTTTTTGTAACAGCGGCGCCGAGGCGAACGAGGGCGCTATCAAGTTCGCCAAAAAATACGGCAGCGGGACGGGCCGCTTCGAGATCATCACCATGAAAAATTCTTTTCATGGAAGGACGCTCGCGGCGATGACGGCGACGGGGCAGGACAAATTCCACAAGGATTTTCAGCCGCTCATGGAGAAATTCTGTTATGCGGATTTCAACGATCTGGAGTCCGTCAAAAAACTTGTAAGCGACAAGACGATCGCCATCATGCTAGAACCGATCCAGGGCGAAGGAGGTGTTAATGTGGCGAGCCGGGATTTTCTCCAGGGCCTCCGGAAACTTTGCGACGAAAAAGATATGCTGCTCATCCTGGATGAAGTGCAGACCGGCGTGGGGCGTACGGGGAAAATGTTCGCGTACCAGCATTATGATCTTGAGCCGGACCTCATGACGCTCGCGAAGACCCTGGGTGGCGGTGCTCCGATCGGGGCTTTTGTCGTGAACCGGAAGATCAAAAAGGAAGTGCTCACGGCCGGGATGCACGGGTCGACCTTTGGCGGAAATCCGCTTGTCTGTGCGGCAGGCCTTGCGGTTTTTAAGGCAATCAAAAAAGAAAAACTGCTCACAAACACGGTTCGCATGGGAGAACTTCTGGAACAGGAATTCGGGAAACTTAAAACTAAATATCCCGTGATCGAAAGCACACGGGGCATAGGTCTCATGCGGGGGCTGAAGCTCAAGGAGCCGTCTGCACCGTATGCGAACGAGGCCCGTGAACAGGGGCTTCTTGTCAATGCGACGCAAGGCGACATTCTGAGGATCATGCCTCCGATGACGGTCACGGCAAAAGAGATAAAGCTCGGCATGAAGATCCTGGACAAGGTTTTTCGTAAACTCCAGACCCGGGAAAAAGAGGGTTGCGCATGTTCAAATCACTGATCTCGATTAACGATCTCAGCACCGAAGAGATACGAAAGATCATGGAACTTGCGGCCAAGGTGAAGGCACGTCCTCAGGAAGTCCGGGATGCGCTCGAAGGCCACATCTTCGGTTTTATTTTCGAGAAACCCTCCACCCGGACCTGGGTGTCGTTCCAGGCGGGTATTTATTCCATGGGCGGCGGTGTGATCTATCTCGGGCCCGAGGACATCAAACTCGGCATCCGGGAAGAAGTGCGCGACGTGGCGCGCGTGCTGTCGCGTTATCTTTCGGGAGTCGTCATGCGGACCTTCTCGCACTGGACCATCACCGAATTCCAGGATTATTTCGAAAAGCCCGTGATCAACGGGCTGAGCGATCTTGAGCATCCGTGCCAGGCACTTGCCGATTACATGACGCTTTATGAAAAAATCCCCGCGGAAAAGAACCCTGTGCTCGCGTTCGTGGGGGACGGGAACAATGTGCTGCATTCCCTGATGCTTGTCGCCGCAAAACTTGGCGCGAAGATCCGGTATGCGACACCCAAAAAGTACCAGCCCAAGCCCAAGTTACTTGCGCTTGCCCGGCAAATCGCGAAAAAGACGGGTGCTGTGATCGAAGGATTCTCGGACCCGATGGAAGCCGTGAAGGACGCGGACGCGATCTACACAGATGTGTGGGTGAGCATGGGCGAAGAGGCCATACGACAGAAGAAGCTCAAGGATTTCAAAGGCATGCAGATCAATAAGGAACTTTTAGAAAACGCAAAGAAGGACGCGCTTGTGATGCACTGCCTGCCCGCGCACCGGGGCGAAGAGATCACCAACGACGTGATGGAAAGCAAGAACTGCGTTGTGTTCGACGAGGCCGAGAACAGACTTCATATTCAGAAAGCTATTTTGCTTTATCTTTTTAACCAGGGGGCGATCCAATGAAGAAAGTCGTGTTGGCCTATTCCGGAGGGCTTGATACCTCCTGCGCGGTGAAATGGCTTGGTGAAAACCACGGGTTGGATGTGATCTGTTTCTCCGCTTTTATCGGCGAAGTAAAAAACAAGGCCAAATTGATTGAACGGGCCCGGGCCGCGGGCGCGGTCAAGACCTTTATCGTGGATCTCAAGGAAGAGTTCGCGAGGGACTACATTATGCCCGCGCTTTGGGCGCACGCCCGTTATGAAGGCCAATACCCGCTCGCTACGGCGCTCGGCCGTCCCCTCATTGCGAAACACCTTGTGGCTGTTGCGCAAAAAGAGGGCGCGGAATTTGTAGCGCATGGTTGTACGGGCAAGGGCAACGATCAGGTACGGCTCGAGGTGGGTGTGCGGACGCTCGACCCGGACCTCAAGATCATCGCCCCGCTTCGTGACTGGGAATTCAAGACGCGCGAAGAAGAAATCGAATATGCCAAAGAACACAAGATCCCGATCGATGTGACCAAAAAAAGTCCCTATTCCATTGATAAGAACATCTGGGGCATTGCGATCGAAGCCGGGATCCTCGAAGACCCGATGGTTGAGCCGCCTGAGGATGCGTATGTGATGACGAAGGCCTTCGGCAAGACGCCGAAGAAACCGCGGTATATCGAGATCTCTTTTGAAAAAGGCGTACCGGTGGAACTGAACGGCAGGCGGATGCCGCTTGTCACGTTGATCGAGCATCTGAACACGATCGCGGGCCAGTACGGGGTCGGACGGTTTGACATGATCGAGAACCGGCTCGTGGGGATCAAAAGCCGCGAGGTTTACGAAGCGCCGGCCGCGGACGTGCTCCTCAAGGCGCACGAAGAGCTCGAAGGATTCGTCATGGACCGCGAGTTTCTCCATTACAAGAGACTTCTTTCCGAGAAATACTCGGAGCTTGTGTATTTCGGGCTCTGGTTTTCGCCCCTCAAGCGTTCACTGGATGCTTTCTTTGCATCCAATCAGGACCGCGTGACGGGGAAAGTGAGGATCAAGCTCGACCGGGGCCACGCGGTATGTGTGGGCCGTGAATCGAAATATGCCTTATACAAGGAAAAGCTCGCGACGTATTCCAAGGGCGATATTTTTGACCGGAAGGCCTCCGTGGGTTTTATGAAGATCTGGGGACTCCCGTACGAGGGAATGTATAAGCGTAAGGCGTAAAGGCGTACGGAATACGGCGAAAAGAATTCGCGTTACGCCGAACACCTTATACCGTACGATCGGCTATCTCAATGGGATAGTTCCTTTACGGTCAATGTGTGAGAGAGGGATGAAAAAATGAAAAAACAACTGTGGGGCGGAAGATTTAAGAAAGACATGCATCCGGTACTCAAGTGTTTCAGCTATTCGCTTGAGACCGATAAGGAACTTTTTGATGCTGAGATCCGTGTCAATGAGGCCTACGCGAAAATGCTTGCCCGGATCGGTCTTATTTCGGTCGCGGAATCCAAAGCGATCCTTCGCGGTCTCAAGTCTGTCTCCAAAGCTTTGAAGGGCCGGGACCTCGCGGCTTACGTCGACCGGTATGAAGATGTTCACACGCTCATTCAGATGGAGCTTGAAAAAAAGGCGGGCGCAGTGGCCAGGAAAATCCACACAGGCCGGAGCCGGAACGACCTGGTCATCACCTCGACCCGCATTTATCTCCGGGAGAAGATCGTTCTGATCGAGGACGGCATCCGGAAACTTCAGAAGAGTCTCGTCGTCGCCGCTGAAAGGGCAGGCGAAATGATCATCCCGGGCATGACGCATCTGAGGAAGGCACAGCCTGTCCTGCTCGCACATCATTTACTGGCTTATATCGAAATGCTCGAAGAGGATAAGTCAAGACTTCAGGATTCGGCAAAGCGCGTGAATATCCTGCCGCTCGGATCCGCCGCGCTCGCGGGTTCGGCGCTTGCGCTCGACCAGAAATTCCTTGCGAAGGAACTTGGTTTCGCCGGGATCGCCAGGAACAGCATGGCCGCGGTAAGCGACCGGGGATCCCTCGCTGAATTTTTGAGCGTACTGTCCATTCTTTGGGCCCATCTCTCGCGGCTTTCGGAAGATTTCATTCTCTGGAATTCGGAGGCGTTCGGTTTCGTGGAGCTCGATGACGCATTCGCGACAGGGTCGAGTCTCATGCCGCAGAAGAAAAATCCGGACGTGTTTGAACTGGTCCGCGGCAGGGCCGGTGTGATCTTCGGACACTTGCAGGCCATTCTGACCGTGCAAAAAGGTCTGCCGCTTTCGTACAACCGCGATCTTCAGGAAGACAAGCCCGGCGTGTTTGATGCCGTGAAAAAGACCGCGACCGCCCTGGAACTTTTGGCGCTTGCCGTGGGTT
>JBAZJC010000109.1:0-5275 GCA_041651495.1 Candidatus Omnitrophota bacterium
GATCGTATACCCTAAAAGAACGGCAGAACTTCGCGCGGTCGAAACCACATCAAACTGGCCGCGCTCAAAAAGCATCCGGATGATCGGCTCACGAAGCACGATCAACCCAACCGAGGACGGAATGATGATAAAGAAAATGCTCCGGAGGGCAAACGAAAGCGTCTTTCGAGACGCCTCTTTCTCGCCCCGCGCGATCTGCTGTGCGAGCATGGGTAAAAGAGCGGTTCCCATCGCCAACGCGAACACACCCAGCGGAAATTGCATGAGCCGATTTCCGTACCAAAGACTCGAGTTCGCGCCGGGGCCGAGGGCCATCCCAAGCGTCATATCCACGGTAATGTTAATCTGAACAACCGCAAAACTCAAAACTACCGGTAGCAAAAGCATCCATGTCTTCTTAAGACCTTTATAACCAGTGTTCCAGATCCACCGGAATTTGAAACCGATCTTGCGAAGCGACGGTAACTCAACCGCCACGTGCAGAAACCCACCAAAAAGAATTATGTAGGAAAGCCAGCTTATTTTTGCAAGATAATCATGCCCCATCCAAGATGGTACCCAAAGCACCGCACCGATCCACACAAGGTCGAGGATCGCGGGTCCCATAGCCGGCGCAAGAAAATGCCGGTGGCTGTTCAGAATCCCCATCCCGAGCGCGTAAAGCGACAGGAACCAGAGATAAGGAAAAAGAATGCGTGAAAGCTCCAGGGTCAACATTACCGTCTGGGAATGGAAACCGATCTTTAAAAGAAAAACCAGAATGCCTTCAACAAATAAAATAAAAGCAAAGAGCGCAAGACTTAGAAAACTGATTGTGATATTCGCAAAGCGGAATGCCTCTGCATGCCCCTGTCTTTCCCCGATTTCGTTATAGACCGGAATAAAAGCGCTCGTCAGTCCACCCTCACCCACAATGCGGCGAAAAAGATTGGGAAGCATAAAAGCGTAAAGAAAGGCGTCATAGTGCCAGTTCGTTCCGAAGCTTTTGGCGCTTACGATATCGCGGATAAGACCCAAAATACGACCGATCAGGGTCATGATCGCCACCACAGCGGCTGCTTTCATAAGGTGGTGTTTTCCGCTCTTCTGCCCGCGGGGATGCAGATTGACAGAACCGGGGTCCCGTGTTACATTGCTGCCACTTTTTTCACCTAAAGGAGTCATCGAAATGCCCAATATTCGTTCTGCTGCAAAACGTATTCGAAGCGATGCTAAAAAACGCACGAAGAACATGGCCGTTCTCTCTGAACTAAAATCCCTCAGCAAAAAACTGGCCCAGTTCGCCTCAGAGCCCGAAAAGGCTCAGACACTCGCTTCTACTCTGATTGCCCGTTACGACCACGCGGTCACCAAAGGTGTGATCCCGCACGGCCGTGCTGACCGGAGAAAATCCCGTATCGCGCTTTTCCTCGCCAAGATCAAGAAAAAATAAGACTTCCGAAATTTCCCCATCCTGAGCCGGGTTTTACTTCCGTCCCCAATCCGGCTGTGGATCGGATATCACGAAGCCGTATACTCCAAAAGCCAGGCTTCTAGTCCTGAAATGCCTTCGACTTGTCCGGTTTTTGATTTCCGATCGATCTGATAGAGTGCTTCCACGGCTGATTCTAATCGCTCGACGGGAAACCGCCTCAACGTACTCAAGCGACTCGGAGACATCCGAAGTTTGGAGCCAATCCCCCGTTCGGGAACTCCCGATGTCAAAAGCATGGCCGCCTGCCATAACTGACGAAGTTGCCAGTGCAAGATCCCAATCAGAGAAAAAAGATCTGTTTCGTAAAACTCCATTAAGTCACGAAAAACCTTAAGAGCTCTCGCCGGATCACGGTCCACCAAAGCGTTCGTGAGCTTAAAAACATCCATCTCCGTCCAGTTCTCTTCGAACCGGTTGACCATGTCTTCATCGATCTCTCGCGAATCGCCCGCAAACTGTACGAGCCGTTCAAGCATGGTATCCAGGAACATCACCGCATCCCCGCACATGGCGAGAATCCGGGCCTTGGCGCCGAGAGTCATGGTTTTACGATATTGGATGAGTTTTTGCTGGATAAATATCGCGCCTGCCCCGCGAGCTTCGTCCTTGGACAAAAGGATTAGTTGCCCCTTGGTCTTAATGAGTTTTTGAAGCTCCGAAGCGCCCTTAAGATCGTCCGCTTCCAGGATCAACGTGGTCCCCGGCGCTGGATTTGTGAGGTAAGCGGCCAAAACTGCAATATCGGGCTCCTTCAATGACCCCGCACCCTGAGCATAAATTACCTGCCTCGATGAAAAGAACGGGAGGGTCCTTGCGGCAGTAAGAACAGTTTCAAAAGGCGTTTCGTCTAGGTTGAAAGTCTGACACGCGGGAGGCTTACCGGCTTCTTTCTCGATCTCTGTGGTAAGGGCCTTGGCTTTTTGGGTCCTGAGAAACGGGTCGCCGGAAATGAGGAATACGTCGGTATTCATTCCGTATCACTTAAATAAAACTTTAATAAAAATAAGACTCATTGAAAAATCCTCATAAAAATGCTTTATTCAAAATAGGCTTGAAGGATAAACTCGAATTATTTTAAAGCGGTATGGGATTCACAAGAAGTGGCAAGGGAAAGGGATCACCAGTCTTCGACAATGCGATCCGCAATGTTATATGCGAGATGATGAACGGCATCCACGGCCGCCTTTTGCTCGCCGATTGATGTAACATTGGTCACGTAATACTCGGTATCTCCCGAGAAATTCGGCTCTTCCCAGATAAGATCTCCCGTTTTTGCTTCCACAAGTTTGAGTCTGACGACGATAAAAAGACGGTATTGCGCCACACCTTCCAGCGAATTGAACCGAAGCCCCTCCTGGTCCAGGGACACCAGATCTGTTTTCAGAATTGCGTCGGCTTTCTTCTGCTCCACAACCTTCAAAGTACCATCCTGTTGGAGCCGCTGGATCACCGCGTTGGTGATATCCATTTCGAGCCCCGGCTGGTACGCATAGAGCTTGTCAGCATTGAGTTTGTTCTTCACGGTTTCAATATAGATCGTTTTAACATTCCTCGGCAATACCGTTTTACGGGTATACCCGCAGCCACCCAATGCCATAACCACCACCAAACACCAAACCCCTACCAATCGCATGTTATTCATAATAAGTCCCCGCTGATCACTTGATGCTAAATCGTTCCTTTTCCTTGGAAAGAAAATCACGCCGCATAGCCAAATCTGAAAGACGTTGCCCGATGCGGTCTTTTTCGGTCTCGAGATCCTGCTGTATCACCTTGGAAGTCACGGCGGACATCATTTTGTCAGCTTCCACGATCCTTTCTTCAAGGATTGATCTCTCCTGCTGTTCGACTACAAGCTCTTCATCAATCACGCCGATGAGATCCTTCTTTACTTTTTTGTATTCTTTATATCTTTTGGCGCCTTCGGCGTCTTTAGGAGCTTCTTTCTTCCCCGCGTCTCCAAGCACAATTCCTTGTTCCTGGGCGTAAATACTGTAGGAGATCTCAAGTTGCTCCCGCAAGTTCATAGCATCTTCCCGAAGCTGTTTTTCATTCGGGGCTGGTTCAACTTTTTCCTTTTTTTCTGCATCCGTTTTTTCGACTATTGCGTTGCTCGGTGAAGTTGCAGGGGTCTTTTCCTTGATCACAATCTCTGTAGCCTTTAACTCGGCTTTGAACCGTTCGAGCTCTTTGGTCTGATTGTCCAAACGATTCAGAAGCACATCCTTTCGGTTCTTCCTGGGAACAACACGACGCGCACTCTGGATCGCTTCTTCAATAAAAGTGTACGGAACTTTGACAAACGAAGTGCGGAATTTCATGCCTCCGGCAAGCGAGGCCTTTGCGTTCAGAATCTCAAGTTCCTTTTCGAGTTTGTTGATTTCCTCAGCTTGCGCCTGAATCATAAGACTTTCAAGCTCGATCCTTTCCCGAAGTTTTTTGGCTTCTTCGTCGGAGCCCGGCTTCTTCGCGGCCTTCGTTAAAGTAACATCCTCGTTCGGAAGACCAAAAATGAACGCCTTGGCAAGATAAGTTGGCCCCGTGATCGGTTTAGCGAGAGTACTCAGAACTTTCTTTTTTCCTTCTTGAGGATTTAGCGCCTTATTCAATTCATCAAGAAGCTTTTTTTTGTTCTTTTGACGATCTTGAATGTCCTGATAGCATTTGCGAAGATTTTTTTCCACGCCTTTGATCTTTTTGCGGAGTTTACGCGCGTCCACCTTCTTGCTGTCGTCGAGGAACTTTATCATAGCTTGCTGTTCCCTCAAGGCCAGTTCCTTGTCAAAGGCGGTGGCAAGAGTTCCGACGATTTCCTGCTGAGCCTTGATTTGCTCACTGAGATGCATTTTAAGTTCGAGTAATTCTTCGATACTCTTTTTTTGAAGATTGCTGGTCTCGACTGTGAACGGATTAAAAACTGGTTTTGGGGCCGATCGATTTTCGATCATTGCCTCAAGTTCCTGCTCGGCAGATTTGCCAAAATACTTTTCATAGAGCGCCATTTTCGCATCCAACTGGGCTTCAAGAGCTTCTATGCTTTTTTCACGCGCCAGAAGTTTGGGTGTGGCAAGCTTGCCAGGATCTTTTCTCGCGACACTGCGCAGACGCTTTTGTTTCAATCCGCTTGGGGAACGTTCGGGGATCAGCAATGGCTGAAGCTCACTGTAACGTTTGTAGAGCTTCTCTTTCTTCTCAAGGAGTTCTTTTTTCTTCCGGGAGAGCTTGTAGAGCTCCTTCTCATTCATTTGCTGGATCTTTTGAAGCGGAGACTCGGCTTGTCCCTTAAACGGGATCAGATTTTCATAGAACTTTTCATCCGAAATTCCGAGTTCAGAGTGCCAGGATTCAAGACGGCCCTTCTCTTCTGCAAGGGCATCACGCTCGGCCTCAAGGGATCCTTGCCAGCGGTCAATGGCTTTTTGGAATTCGGGGGATGTGTTATTTTTGAAGCGTTTCATTTTTCGCTCGAGTTCTTTAAATCTCTCATTCAGTTCACGTTCGCGGCGCTTCAGATCCTGTTTGCGGCGCTTCAGACTTTCGGTTTTGTCCTTATCGATTGCTTTAATACGTTTTTTCATCTCGGCGATTTCTTTTTTTAGCTGCTTCTGTCCGTCTTTTTGATCCGGCCCGAGCACCTGATATTTTGCCTCCAAAGCCCTTAATTCCTTCTGTAACTCCTCTGCCTTGGCATTAAGATACTTGACAGGTTCTTGCAACGAATGAAGTTTTTCCGCGGCTTTTTGACCCCAATTCGTATTCGGATAACGCTTTGCGGTATCAGAATAATAGATCAACGCGCTT
>JBAZJC010000110.1:0-5241 GCA_041651495.1 Candidatus Omnitrophota bacterium
GGCTCTATGACTATATCGGGGATCAGTTCGAAACGACAGCAAGTTTTGCCGGCGGCGGAGCGTCCTTTAACACCCAAGGGGCCAAGCCCGCGAAGAACGGGATGCTTTTCGGTGTCGAGCTCGCGTTTCTGAACAAGGGGAACATGACGGTGACCGGTAACTGGGACGTAGAAGCCAAAGACCGGTTTATAAGTAACACCTATTACGGGACCGTCCGCTACGATTTCTGATTTTAAAATCAGAGAACTGGGAATCCTCCGCCAATCCCGCAGCCTTGCGACGCGGGTCTTTTTGTTTTAAGATGCCTTTCATGAAAACTCTCAAGCTTCTTTTTTTGATATTGATTTTTGCCCCCCTTACAGGCTGTCTGACCGTGCCGTCGTCTGGCGAACGTCTTTCTACGGCAGATACTCTTGCCCAAGATGCAGGATTTCATAGAGTCAGAGTTCACACCGCACCGCGCCAAGACCCAATGTCCTGGCACGACGTCGGCGAGAATCCGAAATTCTCGTCCGCGTCGTTTTTATTGACGGCTTATTCAAAAATCCTCGAGCCCGGCAAGGATCTTCACGTCTACATCGAAGGCGACGGTTATGCCTGGGTGACGCGCAACCGTGTTTCAGGAGACCCGACGCCGCGCCGTCCCGTGGCACTTGAGCTCGCGGCCCAGGACCCGGCGCCGAACGTGGTTTATCTCGCCCGGCCCTGTCAGTACACGCCCATGGAAATGAATCCGATCTGTGAAGAAACTTATTGGACAGACAAAAGGTTCTCGGAAGAAGTTATTGGCTCCATGAACCAGGCGATCGACAAATTTGCGAAAGATGCTCAAAGTTCCGGGGTTCATCTGATCGGTTATTCCGGTGGCGGCGCGGTGGCGGTGCTTGTTGCGGTACGGCGTCAGGATGTCAAAAGTCTGCGGACAGTCGCGGGGAATCTCGATCCGAACGGCCTGAATGAATACCATGAAGTGAGCCAGCTCGACGAGGCCTCACTTAATCCGATGGATGCTGCCGGAAGGCTTAGTGCCATTCCTCAGTATCATTTCATCGGGGCGAATGATCCCATTGTTCCGGCGTTCATTGCCGAACATTTCAAGGAAAGATCAGCTAACGAGACTTGTGTGCGTATTATTAAAGTGAGCAACGCGGATCACGTGAATGGGTGGGCCGAAAACTGGAAAGAGTTGCTCAGGGTGCCTGTTGTTTGCGGAAAGACATCCTGAGGAAAATTATTAATTGTTCGCGGTGTTTACCACTTCTTTTTTCATTGCCAAAAAAAATGGGAGCGAAACGAGTTCCAGTACCGCGACGCCGATCATGAGCGTGGGGAGCGAACGGTCGTAGAGGAATCCCATCGCGACACCGCCGGCAAGCATCGCGAGGCCGTAGGCAACATTCAGGATACCGTAGCCGGTACCGCGTTTTCTGAGCGGCGTAATATCCGCGATCGCGGACTTCATGATGGTTTCATGCCCCGCCATAACAATGCCCCAGAGAATAATGCTCACGATGACGAGCCAGGGGGTCGTCGTGAAACAAAGGAACGGGATCACGGCCGAGAGGATCGGGATCATAAGTAAGGTGCCGATGCCGGCCCACTCGTGTTTTTGTTTTTCCTTCATCCGGTCGTAAAGTTTTCCGATCACGAGCGCCGCGGCGCCGTCGACACCCATGGCGACCGCGTAGAAAAGAGGGATCTGCGCGTCAGAAAGCACGTGTTGAGCCTTGAAATGATAAGCCATCAGGACAAAGCTGACGAAGCCCGCCGTTGCAAAGAAACTGAATGCGGTGTAGAGCCAGAAGATCTTTGGGAGTTTTTCGGATTCGTTTTTCATGACCGAGGTTTCGAGCATTTCAGGGTTCGGGGTTTTCCAGTAAGCGAAAAGAACGCATGCCATTAGAAAAAAGAAGGGGAGCCAGAGCAGGTGATAGCCCGCCTGATAATCCCGGAGACCTTTTTCAGCCTGGGTGGTTCCCATAAAAGCAACGGTGAAAAGAAGCGGGCCAATAATCGCCCCGATCTGGTCCATGGCCTCATTGAGGCCGAAACCGAATCCTGTGCCGACTTGCTTGGTAGCCTGAGAGAGGATCGTGTCTTTAGCAGGACTCCGAAGGGCCTTACCGATCCGTTCCATGACGATCAGAAGCGCCGCAATCTTCCAAAAACCTGTGAGAGCCAGGAGCGGGACACTGATGAGCATGGTATAACCCACGATCGTAAAGAACCAGTAGGACTTGGTCTTGTCCGAAAAATATCCCGACAAGAGCCGTACACCATAGCCGAGGAATTCTCCAAGGCCTGCAATAAATCCAACCGCGAGGGCGTTCGCCCCAAGGACCTTGAGGTACGGACCATTGACGCTCCTCGCCCCTTCGTAAATGATGTCTCCAAAAAGACTTACGAGGCCAAAGAGAAGAATGAGCTGCACAGCTTTTCTTTTATTCTGTTCCATGAACGGAAAGACTACTGATTTTCAACGAGAAATCAAATACAATATCGCGTCGTGCGTACGGTGTAAGGCGTACAGAGAAAAAATGGGCGCGGGATTCCGTACATCTTGCGCCTTACCAAAGTTAGCATGAAAATCAATAATGAATAAAAATAGATTTCTTAAAAATTATTCCTTTTCGATCATCCTGCTTGCCTCCATCGCCCTTGGTGCAGGGCTGGGGATCGTCTTTAAGGAAAAGATCGCGGTCATAAAACCGCTCGGTGATATTTTCCTCAATCTGCTTTTCACGGCTGTGGTGCCGCTTGTCTTCTTCTCCATTTCTTCCGCGATCGCTGAAATGTCCGATCTCCATCGACTCGGAAGGATCATGGGCTGGATGGTCCTCATTTTTATCGCGACCGGCATTGTCTCCTCACTGCTCATGGTCCTGGGCGTCATGTCTTTTCCGCCGGTCATGGCAAATCATCCCGCTTTAAGCATGCCAGCCGAGATCGCGACGACAAAAAATTTTGGTGATATTCTCAAAGCCTTTACCGTGCCGGATTTCGTCCATCTCCTTTCAAAACAAAATATGCTGGCCCTGATCGTTTTCGCCGTTCTTGTAGGGCTCGCGGCATCGCTCGCCAAGGCAGACGGAAAACCGTTCGTGAACTTTCTCGCGTCCGCGAATAAAGTCATGATGAAAGTGATCCATCTCATCATGTTCTGCGCGCCGGTCGGTCTCGGCGCGTACTTCGCATATCTGGTCGGAACTTTAGGGCCGGAGCTTTTGGGTTCGTACCTGCGCGTAGTGGCGGTTTATTATCCGCTCGCGATCCTTTACTTTTTCATCGGATTTTCGATCTACGTGTTTCTTGCCGGCGGCAGCGAAGGGTTCAAACGGTTCTGGGGAAATATCCTCACGCCTGCGCTTACGGCATGGGGCACAGGGAGCAGTCTCGCGACCGTCCCCGCGAATCTTGAGGCCGCGGACAAGATCGGTGTTCCCAAAGACATCAGCCGCATCGTGATCCCGATCGGCGCGACGATCCACATGGATGGCACCTGTATGTCCGCCATTTTGAAGATTGCGCTTCTTTTTGCCTTCTTCGGGATGCCGTTCGCCGGTGTGGGGACGATCGTGACAGCCATAGGTATCGCGATTCTGAGCGGCATGGTGATGAGTGGTATTCCGGGCGGCGGATTTTTAGGAGAGCTTCTGATTGTCACCCTTTATGGATTTCCTCCGGAGGCCTTGCCTCTCATCTCCATGGTCGGTACTTTGGTGGATCCGCCTGCCACGATGGTCAATTCTACCGGCGATACAGTCGTCTCCATGTTGCTTTCCCGTATCCTGGGCGGCGAGAAGCGTGTGTTAAAATTTGGGGATCTTTAAAGTGTTTTTCAAAAAAATTTTTGATCTGAAGAACGATTACAGATTTTCAGACTCGATGATTTTGGGAAGTTCGGCGCTCAGTTTGTTGAGTCCCTGGGCTTTTTCGCGGATCTGTTTTATGAGGGCGTTCCTTTTTGGTTCATTGTTAAACACTTCGGGTTTGAGCAGTTCGGAAGCGGCGCTGGAAATTTCAGAGAGCGGACCGGGAAGTTCATACGAAAAAGTACTTAAAAGCAAGTTGTGGAGACGCTCCTTTTCGATCTCACTCTCCGCCTTGAATGTTGCCATGGCGAATTCCGCTCCCTCCACAGCCAGGGCGGTTTGATTCACGAACATTTCAAGAAGATGTAACTGGTCAGGGTTCGTGAAAGGATTCTCGTTTTTCGGAAATATTCCCAGTACCCCGATGATTCTTTCCACGCCGACAAAAGGAAAATAAACTCCTTGTGAAGCGGGTAAAGTGTCCGTGTCTTTACCGGCCATTTTTTTATGTTCATAAACCCATTGAGCCACGGCCTTTTCATTGGGGTTCAGGCGGAGTTCTTCCAATTTGTCAATTCGTACGGCCAGGGTTTTGTGTGGATCCAGGGTAAAAATGGCCAAAGGTAGTTTAAAGTAATTCCGGGCATGATGAACAAAGGCTTGGAAAAGTCCGTTCGGGGTCGATGTCTTGGCGAGGTCCTGGGTCAGTTCGTAGAGAATGCGGTGACGTTCCTCGCGGATGCGGGTGGCGATTGTTTGCTGCCGCAGGCGGTCTGTCAAGCTGCTGATTAAAAAACTTACGACAGCCATGGCAGCGAAGGTGAAGACGTCCTGGCTGTCGGCTATCGTGAAAGAAAAGTAAGGCCGCGTGAATAAAAAATCGAACAAAAGCACGCTTAACAGGGACGCAATGAATGAAATGCGTTTTCCATAACGAAAAGCGATCCAAACAACTCCCAACAAATAGATCAAAACCAGATTGACGGGTCGCAGGTGAAGGGACAGCGGGATATTGACCGCCGTGCAGAGGGTGACGACACAAAGGGCCAGAAAAGCGTTTTTCCAGGAGAATGTTTTCAAGGGCGCGTCAGATTTCAGGGAAACGGGAGCTGGTTGTTTTTCTCCGCTGATGACATAAAGATCGATCTCTCCGCATTTGCGCGCAAGATCATTGACGATCGAACCGGACACCCATTCCTGCCACCGCGTTCTTTTGGGTTTTCCGATAATAAGTTTCGTGATGTTATTTGACCTGGCGTATGCGATCAGTTCATCACTGGCGTCCTGGCCGCTCAAAGTAACGGTTTCGGCGCCAAGTTTTTCTGCAAAGCGCATCATCTCCGAGATCCGGGCCTTGTCCGTGCTCGTTTGCCGTGAAGTACTGGATTCGACGTACGCGATGGTCCAGGGCGCTCCGATTTCGGAGGCG
>JBAZJC010000111.1:0-5216 GCA_041651495.1 Candidatus Omnitrophota bacterium
CTTGCCCTGATTATCGCCCTGGCGTGGTGGGCCGTGACGAGGTTGATATGACGACGACCTGCGTAATCTGCACCAAGCATATCGAGGAGGGCAGGCGAAACGCGAAGACGTGCGGCGAGCCATGCAGGACGATCCGCACCAACCGATTAAAAGCGGCATGGAGGGAAGCGCATAAGATCGATAAGACCTTGATGCACATCACCGGCATCTGCGTTATCTGTGGCGGCGCCTTTACGGCTACCGGGACGGGATCGACAAACCAAAAGACGTGCCCGCCGCCGAAACCATGCAGGGCAATCCACTATCGAAATCTAAGGGCGCGCCCAGCAGAGCTAAAGCCTGCATTTGGACATGAAGCCGTTACCCGTACATGCCTGAAGTGTGACGACGAGTTTCAGACGGATCAGGATTATCGGCTATGCCTCTCCTGCCGGACGTATGCCGACAATACCGATGGGTATGGATACGGGGCGATAGCATGAAACGTTTGTACCTGGCAGGCCCATACTCAGCGGACAACGTGATTGATGTACTCGCCAATATCAGGCGGGGAATACGTGCAGCGGCCTACTTGATTTCAAAAGGCTATGCGGTCTTTTGCCCATTCTTAGATTTTCAAATAGCCCTGACGACCTATGGCGAAGAGTTGGAAAAAGAAGACTACCAGCGCAATTCAATGGCATGGGTCGAGGTGTGCGACGTTGTAGTTGTGTTACCGGGATCGGAAAAAAGCCACGGAGTGAAGAGGGAAATCGAAAGGGCTGTCACATTGGGGATACCAGTTGATCGATATGAGGAGTTTGTATGACTCCCCGCCGCGTCCTGAGATTGCTCCGATGGATTACGCGATTTCGCAGACGGAGCCTGTGGTGGGGAAGAAAGAAGATTAGGGGGGTGATGAGATGAATATCGAGACATGTCACGAATACGACCGTGCTACTTTCTATAAGACGAATTGTGACTGCATGGACAACGACCACTGCATGACCGTCGTCATAGAATATGACGATTATTTCTGTGTGACCATTCTCTCTATTGCCTGCCTTTCCCATTCATCATTCTTCGAGGTTTACAGCCCCATCCCCTGGCGGTCGGATTATTGGTATCAACGAATCCGAGACAGAATCAAAGGCGCATGGAGGATACTTACAACGGGTCACATCTCCTTGAAGGCGTGAAAAAATACGAAACAATGGGGCGATGAGATAGATGGGTAAACGCAGCGAGAACACCCCTAAGAGTAAGATTAGAAACGCTCTCCGCAATCTCTTTTTGAGATCACGCGAACACAGCCAAGTCTTGAAGCGCGACAATTACACCTGTCAGCGGTGCGGTGTGAAACAAAGCAGGGCGAAGGGCAAAGAGGTCTATGTTGAGGTGCATCACAAGACAGGCGTTACTAATTGGCAGGCATTATTTGACGCCGTTTATGATCACCTTCTATCGTCGCCAGACAATATGGAGACCTTATGTCGAGAATGTCACGAGAAAATGGATTGATACACTCCAAGCGTAGCAACTCCCCTATCAAGGGAGTGACGGTGCATAGGATGTACGTGCACTATGGGGACACATTGCAACGACCGGGCATAATTACCGTGCAAATGTGCCGTGAAGGGGGAAAATGACAGGATCGGGCATAACAGGTGGTTTTCTTACGTGTGTTGGCGCAAAACGTCACAACATGAGTACAGTATGTCGCCAAATCATCGACATAAGGGGCCACTGAACGGTGCTTTTTGCAAAAAGAATGGAGGGGGAATGAAGAAGATACCCAAGGGAAACGCAATAGCCGCACTTAATGCGGAGGGAGATGTGGAGATTAAAGAGGCCGAGTGGGAAAGGCTCAAACAACATGGATCGGAGCATTACCGTACTGCCGGAGTACAACCGATTGACCTCTATCGGGATACCGTACCACATGAGTCTTTGTCTGTATTTGCCGTTAAAGCTCTCTCAGATTGCATCAAGTATGCACATCGGCAACTAACGCGGGGCTACCTGGAGACCGATACCGAAAAAATGATCCATTATCTGCAATTACTCAAAGCGGCGGGGAAAGAGTGATGACGCGCAAGCCTCGCCAGGGGAAGCGCGTTATGGTAATCGCCGATCTGCATTGTGGTCATCAAGTCGGCCTAACTCCTCCGGGATTCCATGCGCCGATAAACGATCCCCGACAAGAAAAATATGCAGCCGTTAGACAAGAGGTGTGGAACTACTTCGCAGTCATCGTTAAGCAGTACAGCCCGATTGATGTCCTGGTGGTCAATGGGGATGCGATAGAGGGCAAGGGAGAGCGTAGCGGCAGTACGGAACTTATCACAGCGGCGCGTGACGTACAGGTGCAGATCGCCGCCGAGGTGATTGATTTCATCGGCGCCAAGACGGTGCGCCTCGTTCACGGTACACCCGCACATGTGGGGCGGGAGGAAGATTGGGAAACGGTGTTAGCCGTCGAGATTGGCGCCAAGATCGGCAGCCATGAGTGGTACGAGATTGAGGGCGTGATTTTTGATTGCAAGCACAAGATCGGCTCGTCATCGATACCGCACGGACGCCTTACCCCACTGGCGCGAGAAATACTGTGGAATAGGCTTTGGTGGGCGCGTGGACAACAGCCGAAAGCAAGGGTGTTGATCCGCAGCCATGCTCACTACTACGAGCATGTTGACCATGACGACTGCTTGGGCTTTATTACTCCTGCCCTTCAGGGGTTTGGCTCCAAATACGGATCACGGGAATGCAGCGGCACAGTAGATATAGGCGCACTCATATTTGACGTATGCGAAGGGGGTATTAAGTGGCAAGTCGAGAAAATACATGGGGAAACCCAGAGAGCACGGGCAGAAGTATTTTAGTCTGTAGCCCGGATGATTTCGCCGTTAATCGCCCGGATTGCCCGGAATGTGGCGCGGGTAATCCCCTCAGTAAGGGGCCGGAATGGGTATGTAGGGTATGTGGGCGACATTACATAAAGATTAGGCGGGGAAGCAGGAAGGTATGACCAAGCGCAAGTACCGAGTGGAAATCATGGAAAACGGTGAATGGCAGAAAATATCATCGCACAATAACGAGATATGGGCACGCCATAACGCCGATGTGCTGCATACGTCGAGACAATGCGCGGTCAGGGTAATGAAAATGGGGAAGGTTGTCTATCCGAAAGAGGTTGCGTAGTGGGTAAGAGTCCTGCCTTTCAATTCTACCCTAATGATTGGTCGAGAGATCTTGAAGAGCATCCGCTTGAAATTGAGGGAGCGTGGATTCGTATACTTTGTAAATTATGGTGGTCTGAAACACGCGGTCAGATGACCAAAACCCTCGATCAATGGGCAAGAATTTTGAGAGAAAAAAATAAAAAAACAGAAAAAATTCTTCAATATTTTTTCAAAAACCACATCGCTGACGGGCAGTATTTGGATAACCAAAATATAACCATAATCTCAAGGCGTATGGTTCGTGATTTTGAAATATCGAAGATAAGACAGGAGGTTGGGAAGTTAGGCGGTAATCCCGGATTGAAAAAAATCCGTGAAAATTTGGATAACCAAAATGAAAGCAAAAGTGCCAGTCTTCTTCTTCAGTCTTCATCTTCTACTTCTATAAAAGATAAAAGATTAAAAGATAAAAAGACACGTGTACCCGCGTTAGAGAAAGCATTGTTTCTCGACGATGTCCGCTTGACGGACAAACAGCACGCCGCGCTGTTCCAAAAGTTCGGTGAGGCCGATACCCAAAGGGCTATCGAATACCTGAATAACTACAAGCAATCACACGGCAAAAAATACGATTCAGATTATCACACGATTTTGAATTGGGTGATTGAGAGAGTGAGGGAAAATGGGAACAGACCAGGAATTACAGGCAGCGCAGGAGCGTCTACTCCAAAAGCGGGAAGAGCGCAAAGCGATGGGGAGCCTTACCCCGTTGACCTCGTTGTTACCGGATAGCGTTGTCGAGTTTAGGCCCCCCTCGTGCCGGCACGGAAATGAACACGGGGCTTGTGAAGAGTGCCAAGAAGCTGCACGCGAAAAAGAAGAACGGGAATATCGAGAATGGAAAGAGTCCCAAGAGAAAGCAAAACGTGAAAGAGAAGAAGCAACGGCGAAAGAAAGACGCGAACACCCGGAAAGGTGGCTGGCAAATTATAACATACCAGCCAAATTTCGTGAGGCTTCATTTGATAATTTTTCCGGTGGGGAGCAAGTGAAGAAAATCTGCCGCATGTTCCCTGGTGTCAGTATTTTACTCTCGGGAAAGACGGGCTGCGGGAAAACCCATCTATCTGTAGCGACGCTGCGGGAAATGATCAAGGATGATGTGATTAAGGGAGACGCCATATTTACCACGGCGCCGGAATTATTGCTCGATATTAGGTCGTGCTACAGCAGCAACGACGATGAGAAGGCGCTGGTCGAGAAATACAGCACGCCGGAAATATTGATTCTGGATGACCTCGGCGCCGACAAGGCGACAGAATGGGCAATCACCACACTCTACCTCATCCTCGACCGCCGAAACAAAGACCTCAAGGCAACATTTGTCACTACAAATCTTAGCCTGCCAGAGATCGAGGGCCAGTACGGAGCGCGGATTGCGTCACGGCTGGCGGATATGAAAATAGTTGAATTGAAGATGCCGGATTGGAGAAAGAAGCGAGGCTAAAATGAGCCGCCAAATTATCTGCGACATATGCGAGATTGATATGGGCGAGATCCGCGACGCCTCACTCCGGCACGGTATGCGGGTGCTGTGTAATGTCTGTTGGGCCAAACTCGTCACGCCGAAGACCGACGCCATGGAAGATATGCCCGAATTTCTCAAGGATCTGTTCGGGGGGGTCAGGGCAAAAGAAAACCCCCGCTAAAGCAGCCGGGGGCAGCAAAAATTGTGACCGGTACTTATTCTTTCCCATCTCCATTTGTTCCACCATGTCGGGTTTCGACAATGATCGCTATTCTATCCGATCCGTGTACTATAATACCCCGGTTCCCCGGATGGATAGCAATATGATGCCCACCGATATATGGAGCGATTCCGCGAGTTTTGCGAATTATATTTGCGGCATCTATCAAGGAGGGGCTGTGAAGCGCGGCCTTGATTTTTTCGCGCTGGTTTGCAGTAAATTCAAAGGGGCTTTCAAATATAATTTGCATCGGTATATCTCCTTTCCTGGTATATGTTTATTTCCCGTAAATAACCCGATAGTATTC
>JBAZJC010000112.1:0-5135 GCA_041651495.1 Candidatus Omnitrophota bacterium
AAGGATGAACGCGACGATCTGGTCACGATAAAAACCCGACACAAGCGTTCCGATCGCGAGAAAGAACCCGCCCAGAAATGCCGCGCCGATATAACCGCTCAGGATCGCGCCGGTATCCGGCCGCCCGAGCGCTGCAAGCATCACCGGAATCGGGAACGTGCAGGCGAGCGTAATAAGGTAGAAAAGGAAGCTTGCGAAAAATTTCCCGAGCACCAGCTCATGCGGCTGCATGGGGAAGGTTAAAAGCAACTCTTGTGTATTCCCGCGTTTCTCTTCGGCCCAAAGGCGCATGGAAACCGCCGGCAAAAAGACCGAAAGAAAGAACGGGAGCGTGTAGAAGAAAGCCCGCATGTCCACGCGGCCGACCAGAAAGAATTGCGTCATGAAGAGTCCGCCGTTCAGAAGCGTGAAAATGATCATGAAGATGTAAGCGATGGGGGAATTGAAATAAGCCACTAGCTCTCTGTTTAAAATAATAAAAAGACTGGAGCACTTTTTCATGTGTCCATCCCCTGCGAGGGCATGAGCAACTGGATAAAGATCTCTTCCAGGCTCAGATCCCGCGCCGCTTTCCCGGAGTTTTGGACTTTCTCCGCCAGTTCCTGCTTCGTTCCCTGCGCCACAAGCTTTCCTTCATTGAGGATCACAATGCGGTCGGCCAGGGCTTCGACCTCCTGCAGGATATGTGTGGAAAAAACAATGGTTTTTCCCCTGGCGAGACTTTTCACGAGGGAACGGATCCCAATGATCTGGATCGGGTCCAGACCCGAAGTGGGTTCGTCCAGGATCAGAACTTTAGGATCATGGATCAATGCCTGCGCAAGCCCCACCCTCTGGCCATAGCCCTTGGAAAGTTCACACAAAAGATGTTTCCAGACAGACTTGAGATGGCAGGCGTTTTTGACCCATTCGAGCCGTTCCGCGAGTTTAGTCCCTTCAAGCGCGCGCGCTTTGCCGACGAACGTCAGATATTCGTCCACCCGCATATCGCCGTAAAGTGGGACAGTCTCGGGCAAATAGCCGATGCGTTTGCGGACCTCCATAGGATTTTCAAGGATGTCGAACCCGTCGACTTTTGCGGTGCCGGAGGAAGGAAAAAGATAGGTCGTGAGGATCCTCATGGCGGTCGTCTTTCCCGCCCCGTTTGGCCCGAGAAGCCCCAGGACCTCGCCCGGATTCGCCTGAAAGGAAACGTTTTTCAGCGCGGTCGCCGAACTATAACGCATCGTGAGGGATTGAACGTCGATCATTTTTTCTCCGTACGCCGTACGCCGTACGGAGTACTGCGTGACAGCTGAAAAAGCATAACGATCTGATTAGAATGTTTTTTTATTACCGTCGTCGGCCGAAGATCTGCAGTAAAAACAAGAACATGTTGATGAAATCCAGATAAAGCATCAGAGCACCGACGATCGCGAGCTGTTCCGGCGCGTTCGGCATGTTTTGATGGATCGCTTTAAGACGCTGCGTGTCGTACGCCGTAAGTCCGATAAAAACCGCAACGCCGCAGTAAGAAACGATCCAGTAAAAAACAGGCGACCGGAAGAACCAGTTCACAATGCTCGCGACGATCACTCCGATGAGAGCCATAAAACAGAAACTTCCGACGGAGATCAGGTCTTGCTTCGTCACCCAGCCGTACACGCTCACACCTGCGAACGTCATGGCTGTAATAAAAAAGGTCGATGAGATCGACGCAGAAGTATAAGCGAGAAAGATACTCGATATTGTGATGCCGTTTAAGACGGAATAAGCCAGAAATCCGATCGTCGCAGCCTGGACCGAGATCTTCTGAAGACTCCGGGTAAGCCATATGACCAGACCGAACTCCGCGATAAAGAAAAGCCACATGCCGCCATGCAGGAGAAAACGCAGAAGCGAAGCATTGCCGATCGTGATAAAGGCTGCGAGGCCGGTGAGCACGAGACCCATGGCCATCCATTGGTATACTCGTTGCATGAAATTTGAAAAAACGGCTTCCCGGGAATATGAAAAGGGTTGATTCTTCGGATCGTCCATATGAGCCTCCTAGGCTGTTAGTGAAACTGAAGATATTCTAGCTAAAAAATGTGTGACAGGCAACGCTCAGCGCACGACGTTTGGCTTTTCCGTGACACTTTGTGCGTTCTGCGTTGTGCCGAGTTCAACTGTCCCCATAGGGGCAGAGGATGTTAAAAACTCCCGGATCTTCCTGGCCGGTCTTGCGACGATCGCTTTGTCGCCTCTTTCCACGATGGGACGCTGAAGGAGATCGGGATAGATCGCCAGAAGGTCCAGCCACTGACCCTCGGTAAGCTGCTTTTCACCGAGCCGCAGGTCCGAGTAGAGCTGGTCTTTTTTGCGGATCAATGCCTCGACCGGCAAACCGAGTTTTTGAATAAGTTCTTTTAACTTCGCTTTGGGGATCGGGTCGATAAAATAATCCACTGTATTGAAATCCGTGTTCGTTTCTTTTAAGATCTGATAGACCTCTTTGCAGGTTGTACAGGTCGGTTTTTGATAGATTGTAATATCAGCCATAAAATTCCTTTTCGATAAAACAGGGACTTGTCCTTATAATTTTAAAAAATACAATCCCACATAGACTTTCGGATCCACAAGGAACCCCTTTTTCCCCATCTCACAAAGCCAACTGTCCGCTTCCTTGAGCGGTATTTCGTGGACCTTGATGGATTCAGTTGCATCTCCGCCGCCGGGACCTTTTTTGACTACGTTCAAGGCCTGGTAGAAAGTGATAATTTCGGAACTTAACCCGCTTGAGACGGGCCCTCCCGCAAAAAGCGTTAGGTGCCCCGCTTCATAGCCTGTTTCTTCCAAAAGTTCGCGCCGGGCAGCCGTTTCCATCGTTTCGAGATCATGCAACGTCTTGTCGTTGACAAGACCAGCAGGCCATTCGATCACCTGGGCTTCAACAGGTCTTCGGAATTGTTCGACAAAAATGACCTTCCCCTCTTTAGTCATCGGCACAATAACCACAATACCGCTGCAACGGGTCCGTTCGACGTACTCCCAATTATCTTTGCAGACCAGACTGAGATATTTACCTTTGTGCAGGATCACTTTTGGTCTTCTTTTTCTGCGAACTCCCTACGCACCGGATGGACATGGGGTTAAAAACCCGCAGCCGCCCCGCTCGCACGGGGATCGCTTTCGCCTTCTATTCTACCAGAAGCTTCATCAAAACAAACCATTTGTGCAGACCCGATCGGGTCTTCTTTTCCGATCTCATGCCCCAAAAGAACAAGCTTAAAACGTATCATCTCTTGATCGTAAAGTCCGGACTCCATACGAAGAGCCCTGCCCCGGACCAAAAGCCTCGGGAATCTCATGGCCCCGGAACAGGACGCTCCAAGATCGACCTTCTGGACTATCATATTCAAAAGCACAGCCGCCGGATCATCCGGGCCATAAGCATCCAGTAAAACAGAGGGTTTTCCGTCTTTGAAAATGAAGGTGGGTGCTTCCGGCCCGCGCGGTCTTTGACCCCCGGAGATAATTTCCGATGACTGCGGGCCCTTAACAGACGATGGGTCCGCGACAAAATCAGTAAGCAGGTCATTTAAGAAAAAACCGCAGCCCGGCACTCGCAGTGCCGAGCCGAACGCGTCTCCAAGCGTCGCCGCAAGAATCGCAACATTTCCCCGGGGATCCACGATCATGATCGAAGATCCGGCACGCTTCTTTCCTCTTTCCGGCCCCTCAACCGTCATTCCATCAGATCTCAGGACCCGGTCAAACTTGATGACACTCGTCTGGTCTTGCGCCCATGCGTCCGAAAGAAGTTCTTTGAGCGGGATATCAAAAAGGTCCGGATCAGCAACGCTTGAGCGATACGAAAAAGCGACCTTCTGCGTTTCTCCGAGAAGATGGTACGTTTCCAGAACCTGTCCAAACTCGGAAATGCCGAAACAGGAAAGGAGATTGAGCCCGCGGAACAACACCACGCCCCCGTCCGCCGGAGGTCCTGCGCTAAAAAGTTCGTATCCTTGATAGGTTGTATGAATGGGGTCGCGCGTCGCGGTCGTATAATCTTCAAGGTCTCTCCTGTCCAACAGGCCTGCTTTGTAGACGTTTTTGCGAACGGTACGCGTTATCGCTTTCGCAATCGCGCCTTTATAAAAATCCTTCGTTCCTTTGGCCTGGATCAGGCGGAACGTCTTGGCAAGTTCGGGTTGAAAGAATTTTTGTCCTTCTGCAAGAGGAACGCCGTTCTCAAAAAAAACTGTCCTGCCTGGATCCAGAAGTGCCAACCTCCTCGCGTTCCCTCGAAGCATCCTGGCGAGGACCGCGGACACTTCCGTCCCTTTTTCCGCGTAACGAATCGCCGGTTCCATAAGTTTCTCAAAGGAAAATTTATGAGTCCCGTATTTAGCTTGAACCTCTTCGACTAATTTCAACAGCCCCGGGACACCGACCGGAAGTCCGCCCGTATTTCGTTCCGGTTGATAGGGAAGGGGTTTTCCACTTTTATCGAGGAACATCTTCGGAAAAGCTTTCGCAGGGGCCTTAACGCTTCCGTCAAAGAAAAGAATCCGCTTTGTACCGATATCATAAAAAAGAAAAAGACCGCCTCCCCCGATCCCGGAAGCTTGCGGCTCGACCACATTGAGCACCCATTGCGCGGTCACGGCCGCGTCCACCGCATTCCCGCCCTGTTTCAATACTTCCAAAGCGGCCTGCGTCGCACGGGAGTCCGGACTGACGACCATAGCTTTTTCGCCTGTGGCGGCCTGCAGTCCCGGAGAAAAAAGGACCGTAAGAAAAAGAACCAGCACAGCGGAAGGCGTACGGGGCACAGAGTTTTTTATGGAAGAAACTTTGGAAGGATTCGCCGTACGCGAAATGCCGTACGCCGTACCAGGAAATTTTTTAAATTGAGAGATCGCCACGCTCACGCTCGCGATGACGGTTAATAGTGATTTAACGACCCAGAATCTTTTTTGCGGCTTTGATGATATGGGGGTGGGTGAGGCCGTACTTTTCCAAAAGTTCTTCCGCTCTGCCGGATTCGGCAAAGGTGTCTTGAATGGCCACAAAACCCATCTTGCAAGGATGTTTCTTCGCGAGAAAAGTCGCGATCGCGCTTCCAAGGCCGCCCCAGATCTGATGTTCTTCCGCGACCAGAATATGACCGG
>JBAZJC010000113.1:0-5024 GCA_041651495.1 Candidatus Omnitrophota bacterium
CGACGAGGCTTTGAATTTGTGACCCGTAAGATCACTGACGCTGTGGCCCGGATCAAGATGGGGCTCGAAAAAAAACTGCTCCTGGGCAATCTGGACGCCAAACGCGACTGGGGTTTTGCCGGAGACTACGTGAAAGCCATGTGGCTCATGCTCCAGCAGGCCAAGCCGGATGACTTTGTCGCTGCGACCGGGGAAACTCATACGATCCGGGAATTCCTCGACCTAGCCTTCGGGCACGCCGGCGAAGATTGGAAAAAATATGTTAAAGTGGACGAGCAATTTTATCGTCCTGCGGAGATCTTTGAGCTTAAAGGTGATTATTCCAAGGCACACAAGATCCTCGGGTGGGAGCCCAAGGTCAGCTTCAAGGAACTGGTGCATATGATGGTCGACGCAGACATGGAACGCTATCGGCAAAAAGGAAATTAAAGCAACTCATGCCGCTCCTCATTGGATTCGATGCACAGGCGACTCGTGGCAAGCTGACGGGGCTTGGGACTTATACCAGTCGGCTGCTTGAGGCGCTAAAACAAGAGATTGCCGCACCGTTAGAGCTTTGTGTTCTTTCCCAAGAAAGATCACGTGTCAAGGACCTGAACACGCTTGAGCGGCTTGGGTGGGAGAACTGGACTCTTCCGCTGCTTGCTAAAAAGAACAAGGTCGACATTCTTCACGTACCGGCCTTTGCTCCTGCATTTCGGAAACCCTGTAAACTTGTGGTTACCGTCCATGACATCGCAGGCATGCTTTTTTCAAATCAGATCGGAAAGCCCAGCTCTTTTTATTGGGGAAGGTGGCTGCCATTTGTAATCAAACAGGCGGACCGGATCATTGCAGATTCGGAGTACACTAAAAAAGATCTGATAGGACATCTCAAAATAAACGAAAACATTATCCGGGTCGTTTATCCTTCGGGACATGAAGCCTTTAGCGCTCAGATCCCGCTGACAAAAGTCACTGAGGCAAAACGAACGGTTGGGATTAACGGCCGTTATTTTCTTTTCGTGGGGACATTGGAACCGCGCAAAAACCTGGGACGTATTTTGGATGCCTTCAGGATCTTTTTAAACTCAAATCCCGAATATCAGCTCATTCTGGTGGGGTCAAAAGAATTTGCGCACGGAAGGTACTCCGAGATCCTGGCAAACAAACACGTGCTAGGATCCCACTCGATCATCGCTCCCGGATATTTGGATCCTGATAGTTTGAACGCACTTTACTGTGGGGCTGAGGCACTGGTCTTTCCGTCGCTTTATGAGGGGTTTGGCATACCGATTCTAGAGGCTATGGCTTCAGGGTGTCCCGTGATAACATCTGACAGCACATCAACTCCTGAAGTGGCTGGGGATGCCGGAATGTTAGTGTGTCCCTATGATACGGCCGCCATTGCGAATGCCATGAAACGCGTTACTTCCGACCCGGTTTTGTGCAGGGAGCTAAGAAAAAAAGGGTTCGAACAGATCAAGAAATTCTCATGGCGGAAAACTGCCCGGGAGACGATCGAAGTTTATAAGGAGCTGCTCTAACGATGGCCGTGGAGACGAATCATAAAGACGTGACCGCGTTACAAGCTGAGTACGATCGCCTGTACAACGAGGCACCCATACGTGACGAAGATCGCGCGTACGCATGGATCGCGAAGCAGCTCCACAAGATCATTCCCAAGGCGGGTTCAATCCTCGATGTCGCTTGCGGAGGAGGCTATTTTCTTCGCGAACTACAGCGTCTTTATGGCGCTTCGGTTCGTTTCAACGGGGTTGATCTTTCCAACGAGGCCTTGGCGATAGCTTGCAAGGAGTTCCCGGCGGCTACTTATTCTCTTTCCGTGGCCGAGGATATGCCGTTTGAGCCACGGTCTTTCGACGCCATAACATGCTTGGGGAGCTTGGAACATTTTTTGAACATAGCGCAGGCTCTCACTGAGATCAAACGCGTATTACGGCCAAATGGGATCTTTCTTGTCATGGTCCCGAATATCATGTGGTACCAGGATATTCTTTCGGTTTTGTTCACAAAAAACCGGAAAAGTCGCAACCAAACTCATGAGCTTTTCGCAAGCCACGGGGAGTGGAAGGAGATGCTTGAATCATCCGGTTTTAACGTTGTCAAAACTCTTAAGTACAACGGAATCGCAAAATCGGGGTGGAAACAGATCTTGAAAAATATTTTAATCCCCGAGCGATTTTCTTATCATTTTATTTATATTGCTAAACCGCGAGATTAATTTTGCTTTTTAATTCCTACGAATTCCTATTCTTGTTCTTGCCCGCAACCTTTTTTCTTTATTTCGCTCTGAGCCGGAAAAAGCTCGTCATCGCGGCCAAAGCGTGGCTAATCCTTGCTTCACTTTTTTTTTACAGCTGGTGGAATATCAGCTATCTCCCCATCATTCTTGTCAGTATCATCGCGAATTATGCAGTTGGCGCATCCCTTTCCAGCCTCAGCTCTGCAAGAACCAAGCTTCGTAAAAGCATGCTTATTTCTGGTATTGTATTCAATCTTCTTCTGTTGGGTTATTATAAGTATTTCGCGTTCTTTGTTTTGAACGCTAACGCTCTTTTAGGAACCCATTGGGCAGCTTCTTACAGGGAACTGCCGCTGGGAATCAGCTTCTTCACGTTCACGCAAATCGCTTATTTGGTGGATACCTACCGGGGACAGGCGAAAGAAACGAGCTACGAAAACTATTCTCTGTTTGTAGCCTTTTTTCCACATTTACTAGCAGGCCCCATCATCCATCATCGTGCGGTCATGCCTCAATTCGACCGGCTCAGAAACCATTTGATCCAGCACAAGAACATCTTCCTGGGACTTTTTTATTTCCTCATAGGCCTGTTTCAAAAAGTTGTAATTGCGGATTATGTTGGGCCGATTGCGAATCTTGGTTTTCTGAATGCGCATCTTTTGAGCGCGATTGAGGCGTGGGGCGCTCTTCTGGCCTACGCGCTTCAGATCTATTTCGATTTCGCGGGTTATTCCAACATGGCGATCGGTCTTGCTCTTGTCTTTAACATTCGCTTTCCGGTTAATTTTAATTCGCCTTATCAGGCCACTTCAATCATCGATTTTTGGCGGCGCTGGCATATGACCCTTTCTCAGTTCCTGCGGGACTACCTCTATATCCCGTTGGGCGGGAATCGTGGGGGAGAGCTCTTGCGTTATCGTAACATTATGATGACAATGCTTCTGGGCGGTCTGTGGCACGGAGCAGGGTGGACCTTTGTGTTTTGGGGGGGCTATCACGGCCTTTTGATCGTTCTCAACCACGGGATCCAAAAATTCAAGGTTGCCTTTCCAAAATTTCTTTCAATCCTCATCACGTTCTTTTTTGTCTGTTACGGATGGGTTTTTTTTAAAGCCACGGATATTGGTCAGGCACGGGCCATGACCCGTGGGCTTTTCGGACTTCAGGGGGTCCGTTTCACAAATTTTCCATTTCTCCGGCGTTATGACCTGTTCGCGATCGCTTTCCTCTGCCTGATCGCCTGGTTTTGCCCTAATGTCGAATTTTGGGTGAAAAAAATAAGGCCATCCGTTCTTTGGCTATTGCTTTTCGTCCTTGTCTTTTTAGCAGATATTCTCTTTTTGAACCGCGCAAGCGCCTTTTTATACTTTCAATTTTAACTATGAGAGACTTTAAACTTTTTACTTCGGGATTTTTTTTCATAGCGGTACTTTCGCTTGCGGGATTACTCTGTTTTAATTATTCGTTGGATCCTAATAATCGCTATCAGTTCCATGTTTCGGAAAGCAACCTGCGCCTTTTGGCAGAAGTGCCAGGACATGTTCTTGTGGTTCCCGGAAATTATGACGACCGTGTTCTTCTCAAAAAATTCATCCGGGTTGTTCCACGACCGGTTACCGTGATCATGGGAGGAAGTCGCATCATGAACCTTCAGAACCCTCCAGGATTTTCTGTTCCCCGGGTGAATTTCCTCAACGCAGGCGTTACCGCCGGGACGATCAAGGACTACATTGCGATCTGGCAAGTTATGAAGCAAAACAAAAAGCTTCCGAGGACCTTGTTCTTGTGCGTGGATCCGCAGGTCCTGAACCGTGTGGAGCAAAACGATCGATGGCTTTCACTTAGTGATGATTATCAGGCCTTCTTCAAAACAAGCGCTAGCGGACGTTATTATGTTGCTGCCTTAACGTCTCAGCTCAAAGATCTTTTGTCCCTCCAAACCACTCGTGCAGCAATCTCTCGGGTGGGCAAAAAAAGGGTCCGGCCTGAACTTCTTTTCTCAAAAGATCACACAGGGCTTGTCCCCGTTCGGACGGCTTCTTTCGCTCTTTTTTATCCATCCGCCTATGAGGAAAAAGATCCTTCCGACGTCGAAACGTTGGCAAGAGCTAATGGAGAAGGGGAAACAAAAGCTTTCAGGAATTGGAACCGCCAGGACCGGGAATATCTGGGACAGTTTAAAATGCTTATCGAGGACGTAAAAAAAACAGGGGTTCAGGTCGTCCTGGTTCTGATGCCTTATCACCCCTTATCGCTTCAAACGATTAAACAAGATGCTGCTGCTTCGGGAAACCTGGCTTTTTTTCGGGAACAACTACTGAAAATCAGCCGGGAATGTGCCGTTGCCTATTATGATGGATTCGTCGATACTGAAAAGGGATTATTCTCTAGCCTCGATTTTTCCGACGGGGTACATTTGAAGAAAGATCCTAATCAGGCTTTTTTCGACCGTGTCAGTCAATCTTTGCGATTTCCTCCATCATGAGGGATGATTTCTTCTGTAAAAGGGAAAATGCTGAAAGCATGTTGACTATGAAACGAAATCCAATGTATTGGGTTCTGGTAGCTGTGCTTCTTTTGGCGTTGGCCGGGCAATGTTTGTATGCGGCCTGGACGAATGGACAAACCACAGACGAGACTTTTTTCAGCAGCAGCGGATACCCCATGCTCCGTTACAACAATTATGAGTTTTTGGGAGAGCATCCTCCTTTGACCCAGCAGCTCGGTGCTTTGCCGCTTTTAGCAATCCAACCAAAATTCCCAATTAAAGAGCCTCTCT
>JBAZJC010000114.1:0-5017 GCA_041651495.1 Candidatus Omnitrophota bacterium
AGGATTCTCACGGATCATACGTCGGACTTTTTGTTTACGACATGCGAAGAAGCAAACAAAAATTTGGCGCGAGAAGGCATTGCAAAAGGCAAGGTATTTTGGGTCGGCAACGTCATGATCGATACGCTTTTATATTACATGAAAACGATTGGAAAAAATTCACCGATTGGGAGCCGGCGGGCGGAAGCCGGAAAAAATAAACCGGAATACGCAGTGGTGACATTGCACCGGCCGAGTAATGTGGATGATAAGGATACGTTTGAGCGAATATCAAGGGCACTCAATAAAATAGCAAAATTTCTACCGATCATCTTTCCGGTCCATCCGCGGACGAGAGGACAGATCAAACGGTTTGGGTTCGAAAAATATTATGACGGGAATATTAAATTACTGGACCCGCTAGGCTATCTGGATTTCATAAAATTGTATCCGAAAGCAAAGATGGTTTTGACGGATTCCGGGGGGATTCAGGAGGAAACGATGGTCCTCGATATACCGTGCCTGACCTTGAGAGAAAACACGGAACGGCCGATCACCCTCAGACGGGGAACTAATATTTTGGTTGGAACCAATGAGAAGGCGATCGTGGGGGAAGCCGAGAAAATCTTGCGCGGCAAACGTAAGTGGCGAAAAGCGCTCAAATACTGGGACGGCAGGGCGGCGGACAGAATCGTGAAGATATTGGCGGGGAGTGTTTAGATGAATATGTTCCGGAGGGGATGGCAGGAAAACGTTGTACTGGCGGGCGATGCGGCCGTCATAGTTTTTTCCTATGTTGTCGCCTACTTTATACGTTTTGATGGGATACCACCGGTGTCATACCTGGAGATGATGTCTCGGACGCTTCCCTTCGTGCTGATCGTCCGGTTGGCTGCACTGTTCTACTTCAAGCTTAATACCAGTATGTGGGAATATGCGAGCGTGAAGGACCTGATCCAGATCATCAAGGCGGTGACGGTAAGCTCGGTGTTTATTGTTGCGATAACGATGGTAACCGACACGGGACATCCGCGTTCGATATTCATTATCGACTGGCTTTTTCTTACGATCGCCCTGAGCGGGGAGAGATTCATCATACGCTTGACGAGACCGCTTCGATGGAAGATGAAGCATAGTCCAAGACATCGCATCAAGGTGCTTGTCGTGGGCGCCGGAGATGCGGGCGAGATGCTTTTAAGAGAGATAATCTATCAGTACGGCAACCATTATGAAGCTGTCGGACTGATAGATGACGAACCCAAAAAATACGGCAAGCGTATTCACGGCGTCAAGGTGCTTGGAACGAGAAAAGATATAACTGCTATCGTGAACGAACACGGTGTGGAAGAAATCATCATCGCGATTCCTTCGGCAAGCGGCGAAGCGATACGTGGGATTATAGAAAGCTGTACGATACGGGACGTCAGGGTCAAGATTGTCCCGGGGTTGCAAAAGATTTTGAACGGGAACCTGGAGATCAAGATAAGAGATGTCAGCCCTGAGGATCTTTTGGGCAGGGAGACGGTTCGGGTCAATCTTGCGGAAATAAGGTCCTATATCAAAGGGCGGCGGGTTCTTGTGACGGGAGCGAGCGGTTCGATAGGATCGGAGCTCTCAAGGCAGATCGCGGGTTTCTCCCCGTCGAAGCTTATGCTCCTTGATCACAACGAGAATGACATCTATTTCCTTGAGATAGAGTTAAAAAGGCTTTACCCGGGGCTGGCCATACATCCCATTCTCGGCGACGTGAGGGACATCAGTTTATTGAAAAAAATCTTTTCGAAATTAAGACCCCAACTGGTATTCCACGCGGCGGCCTTCAAACATGTTCCGTTAATGGAAGCGAGTCCGGCAGCAGCCGTGAAAAACAATGTTATTTCCACGCGTAACCTCATTTATGCTTCGTCGCACTACGGTGTTGAGCGGTTCGTTTTCATCTCAAGTGACAAGGCGGTAAATGCGTCGAGCGTCATGGGAGTGACCAAACGGATTGGCGAGATGATGCTCCAGGCGAGGTCCAAAAAATCCGGGACGAAGTTTATGGCCGTTCGCTTCGGGAACGTTTTGGGCTCCAAGGGAAGCGTTGTCCCGCTCTTCAAGCAGCAAATCGAAAGGGGCGGGCCTGTTACAGTGACACATCCGGACATGAAACGGTATTTTATGAGTGCAAAGGAGGCTGTCCAGCTTGTCCTGCAGGCTGGCGCCTTCGGCAAGGGTGGGGAGGTGTTCGTGCTGGATATGGGAGAACAGATCAAGATAGCCGATCTTGCCAATAACCTTATATTTTTATCCGGGCTCACGCCGGACAAGGATATCAAAGTAGATTTTATAGGTCTAAGGCCAGGCGAGAAGCTGTATGAGGAACTACTCCTCGATGCCGAAAAGGATAAAGTTACAAAGAATGACAAGATTTATATCAATCAGCCGAAAGAGTTTAATTCTTTTACACTCATGCGAAATATAAGGGAACTTGAGAAGTTGGCGAATCTCATGGAGAACAAGAAGATCGTCCAAAAAATCCGTGAGATGGTGCCGTCGTACTGTCCCGGGAAAGAGAGCAGTGAGGTTTAAAGCCCCCCCATCTTGTGCTTATCTGTCCCAAACGAAACGACCCATTTATCTTTTGCAATTCTAATGGAAACCTCTATAATTTCAAAACCTCATTCATGACAACAGTATGTTTTTAAGACAGGCGCATTTTTCCAAGTCCCGTATGCGAGCGAGGGGAGTTTTTCTTAACAGGTAAACGGATACCTTTTGGACACCATAGATTAGGCTTATAGAACCATGGAGTAGGGAAAACGCAAAAGTTGCAACTTCTTTGGCAACCACAGGTTTTGAAAATTTCGGCGCGGTAGCAAAGTGGTAATGCATCGGTCTGCAAAACCGATATCGGCGGTTCAATTCCGCCCCGCGCCTCGATCTGTTTTTAAAAGAAATAAATCACCCCAGAAGGTTTGTTGATTGGCAAGGGGTTTCTTCCAAAGTGCCCGGGTGGCGGAATCGGCAGACGCACCGGACTTAAAATCCGTTGGGGAGTTAAATCCCTGTGGGAGTTCAAATCTCCCCTCGGGCATTTTTTTCGCGCTTGGACGATTCCGTTTACGGAATCGGCAGCTTTGGCTTAGCATTCAAAAAATAAGCAAAGAAACTGCGGCTTTTCTAACATTTTTTTACTTTTTTTAATGTTTTCAAATGAAACATTATCTTATCTGTCTTTCTATATCTTTTAAAGTGCTTTAAAAAATGCATGAATAATCGCAACTCATTTAATATGAACATGTTACAAACATTGACAAGCCCGAAAAGGCATGCTACCTTTCAACAGGATAATACATTGATAAATATGAAGGTATTTCTCTATACGAACAGAAAGTAAGGTCGTTAAAAATCCGGTTGCGAAAGGGCAAAAAAATGAATACAGAAAATAATCATTTTCGGCAGCTTCGGCATTCCGTTCCCAAAAAGATCCTGGCTTCCCTTGTTGTTCTTGCATTTTTCTTTTCCCAAACGATTCCTTCCGGTTTTGCCGATGTCGCGCTTCAATCCGAAACTCGTGCGACGCCCTATCAGTCCGAGACTAACGCAACCGATGATTCCCCCAATTCCCAGCAAAAGAACGAGACGCCCGATGTTCCGATCGATCCGAGCGCGGCTTTTTTACAGAATGAGCTTTCCCTAACCCCGTCGAGTACGGTTTCAAATAATCAGCAAACCTCCGTGCAAAATGCCAGGGATGCCGAGGAATATTCTTTCGAGGATGCCGTTGATTCTTTGACATCCGATTACGCAGCGGCTGTTGTGGTTGAAAATATGACGGCCGATGATTTACGGCAGCTTGTTCAGAAAAACGTTGAGGTCGGAATTGTCGTAATTCGTGGCAAAATCGTCATGTTCACGACCGGCAGTCGTGATGAGCTTCGCGCCAATCCCGTGGTGCGGTCGTTACTTGCCGAATCATCGATTTTAATTCATACCCATCCCGAGGGGACTCAGACCCAGCCGAGTGCTTTGGATATCAATTTGGCCGGGACCGCGACGGAATACGTTTTGACCACAGACGGCGTTTGTGCCTACAACTCGAGCGGCATTGTATCATCCGATCTTTCTGAAGAAGACTTGCTTGCCCTTATCGAAACGAACCATGTCCGTGAGACCTCCAGTGTGGAGGCACGCGCGATCCTGAACGGATTCATTGCTGAGATCGATAACTACAACACCGATCCTTCCCAATACACGATATTGCGTTCTGCGGAGCCGATTACAGTGCTTCCCGGGAAACCGGCGCTCGGGACCTGGAGTTATGACGGTCATTCCGATCCTGTGGTCACACAACTGTCCGCCAGTGAATTTGAAGCCCAGTATGATGTAACGGCTTCGGGCAGTTATTCCGGCGTGACGGTCAATTTCGCGGTCAACGGGCAGACATCGCAGGATCTGAGTAGTCTTGGTTATTTCAGTTTTGATGCTAAAACGACCGTTCCTTGTTCAGCAAGTGGTACCCAACGTTGCGTCAAGATCGAATTCAAAGACACGTCGAACCGGATAGGTGCTTTTAAATTGGTAACTCTCTCCACAAGTTATACGCATACCGAAGTAACCATGGCATTCATCCAAAGTCTTAATACATCAATGGATCTTACCCATATCAAGGAGATCAATTTTATTTTCGAGAATACGTACGATCCTGTCAAAGCGGCGACGGTCGGCATCAAACTGGGCGGATTTTTGTACAGTCCGGTGATCAACACAAATTCAACGGCAGCGCTTTCGAATTTAAACGGGGCTTCAGTCGCTGAAATGGAACCGTGCAGTGTGGACGAGAATCCCTGTCAGGCAAGTCATTTAGTGCACACAGTGACGAGTTTTGTGCAGAACGGGACGACGGGGTTCACGCTTGGGTATGATCTTTCGCAAGGGACCGGGAATAACCGTTGGGGGGCGGGGATGATCAGTTTTGACGATGCCGCATTGTTCAATGTTCAAAACTCCGACCTAGTGCTGCAGGTTGATGGGACAGGAGCAAGTTATTACAAGA
>JBAZJC010000115.1:0-4786 GCA_041651495.1 Candidatus Omnitrophota bacterium
CGTTATTTTGGGCGGCATTCAATCCATCTCCAGGGTCTGCGAGAAACTGGTTCCTTTCATGGCGATCAGTTATGTCGGGGGATGTTTCATTATCCTCTGCATGCACTGGCAGGGCATTCCGCACACTCTGGGCGTGATCCTGAGCGGCGCTTTTCAGGGACAGGCGGCCTTCGGCGGGTTCGTCGGCGCGGGCATCCGTGAGACCATACGCTACGGCGTGGCGCGCGGACTTTTCTCCAATGAATCAGGCCTGGGCAGTGCTCCGATCGTGGCCGCGGCCGCGAAAACAAAAAATCCCGTGGAGCAGGCCCTCGTGTCCTCGACCGGCACGTTCTGGGACACGGTCGTGGTATGTGCCATGACAGGTCTCGTGCTCGTGAATTCCGGGGAATGGATCCACGGGTTGAACGGTGCGACGCTCACGAAAGCGGCTTTTGCGGATATCCCGGTGCTCGGTCCGGTCATTCTTTGCGCCGGACTCCTGACGTTTGTTTTTTCGACCATCCTCGGCTGGTCCTATTACGGCGAGCGGGCGATCGAATATCTTTTCGGCCACGGCTCGGTCCTGCCTTACCGGTGGCTGTGGGTCGTCGCCGTTATGGTGGGCTCGGTGGTCACCATGCCCGCAGTCTGGGTCTTTGCCGATATCGCCAACGCGTTCATGGCCCTTCCGAACCTGGTGTCCCTCATTCTGTTGAACGGGGTGATCGTGAGCGAGACCCGCAAACACCTCTGGGATCCCGGTCTCAAAACCAAACACGCCGCCCTTCACGCCAAGTCCTGAAACTCATACCTTTGTCGATTTACAAGGGCGAGGTAGGGTGCGTCTGGGATCGGCCACAGACCTGAAACGATTCCCGGGTTTTATTCTCCGATCTTCCACATACCTTTTTCGCGAAAGGCCGGGATTGTTTGCCGGAGAGCCGCGTTGAAAAAGGCCGGTGCAGATTTCCTGATCTTTTTCGAATATTCTGAAAGCGGAATGATCGTTTTCCCCTGGAGGTAAGTTACCCTTTTGTGAAGCGCCTCCAGAAGTGCGAGCGCAATGACCCTTTCCATGGCCTTGGTTTTTTTGCCTTTATAATGGTATTCGTCGAAAGCCATATAGTAGTCTTTTTTTTCCTTGTTCCGGATGATCAATCCCGGGAAACCAAGACGGATAAGCTGGTAATTGATAAGAACCCTGCCAATCCTGCCGTTTCCGTCGCGGAAAGGATGGATCGTTTCAAAATCCAGGTGAAATTTCGCGATGTTATCAAGAAAATAAGCATCAAGATCCCCGGTATATTCCATCAGAAGCGTTTCCATCATGGGCTCGACTTTTTCGGGAGGAGGGGCAACATGGGTTCCAACACGCACGTATTCCCCTTTAGCGCGAAACCGTCCCGCGATCGGATCATTGATGCCGCCGAGCAGCATTTGGTGCAGAAGGAGTATGAACTCTTTCGTTAGTTCGGTCTCCTTTGATCTTGTTCTCAGGTACGAAACAACACGCGCAAGGTTTTTAGCCTCAAAAACCTCCCGGAAATTGACCCGGCGAGACAACTCCATCTCAAGCAGGATCTTTTCCGTTTCCGGAAGGGTCAGCGTGGAATTTTCGATCGCATTGGAATTGTAGACACTGTCTGGGACTTCGGCTTCATCGATCATTTGAAGCAGAGATTCCTTGCCTCGGCTCAGAACGTCATATTCCCGCTTGAGCCTCTGGATGGCATCTCTGAAAGGTTTGTATGTTGCCATAAGATTACCTCTAAATGAAGTATAGCATATTCACGCTATTTTACAATAAAGGAGTGAATATAATGATTATATTAGATATATTCACTCCAAAATTTGTATTTTTTGCGTATCTTATTTGATATCAACGGGTTAAGTTGATTTTTTATTCCGTGAGATTTTACGGCTGATCTTGCGCCCTTCGTAAAGGGTTTCCGGCTCGCTGATCCTGCTTGAGGCCATGAGCTGATTCATTTTGCTCATAAGGGTGGTTTTTTCGAGAATGGCCTGTCTCGCGACCTCAGACCAGTTGATTTCCTTGAAACAATCCATTTTCTGTTTTAATTCTACCGGGATCGACAATGTCATATTAGGCATAGAGCCCTCCTTTTTTGAGACAAGTGTATCATGTGCATACACATATTGCAAGGGGAGAGGTTAACCAGACGCTTCTCTCTACGTTATGCCCTAAACCGCTTTGACGGTTTCGGAAAAGGGGAATACAATTCCGGATCGGACAGTCATGATTCACATCTATCAAAAAATCAACGGGTAATCATGGCAGTCCTCGTCAACCATTGGAGAAATAAAAATCGAGACAAGGACGGGAACGTCGGGTTCCCGCCGAAGCCGTACCAAACCGCAGCGTTTCCCAGCAGTCCCTGTGGGATTGGGGTTTGGTATCGCCATGAAAGAGCCCGCAGCTTTTGCCGTTCGTTCAACCTTTTTTATCCAAATAGAAAGGTCTTCTGAAATGGAAAAAAAGATTCTCTCCGTTCTGCGACGACGGGGCGCCCAAGCCCCGCGAGCGTGCCGAAATCATTGGGAGTTCGGCCTTTTCCTCATGCTGGTCCTCATGGCTCCTGCTATGTCATGGGCCGAGACCCCCGATGCACCTGTTCCCAGTGAACAGGTACGGCACAGTGACGATTTGGGACAATCGTCTACAGTGACCGAAAAAAAAGATTCGCCTGTTCCCAAGAAGGTAGTGGGGACTGCGTATGATGAGAGCGCGCTCACGGTGCTTCCCGGGAGTCCTGGGCTGAGTTCCAATCGCGGGACGACTGTTGAACAGGCGCGGCGCAGTGACGATTTGGGACCATCGTCTACAGCAACCGCATCCTTGCCGGAAGTCAAAACCTATGAAGAACTGAGGCAAGCCATTTCCCAGGCGCGTGCGGCAAGCCGCGTCCGTGTCGAAAAAGCCGTGGAACAGGAACGCGTGCAAGAGGCCTGGGAGATCGGGAGACTCATCGATACCCATGTCCTTCAACACAAAGAGCGCGCGGATTATGGGAAGGGGATTCTTGAGCGTCTTTCAACCGATCTTGGAATGAACGAACGCGAGCTTTATTACATGCTTGAACTTTACCGGACCTATCCCACTGCACGGCCCGCCGCACAATTGAGTTGGAGTCATTACAAAGCGCTTCTTGCGGTCAATGATCCCAAAGAACGAAAAGTCCTTGCTGAGCAGGCTGAAAAAGAAAATTGGTCGAGAGACCGTTTGCGGGAAGAGGTCCGGAACGTTACCAAAGGCGGAAAGGCCGTTCCTGCAGAAGTCCTCACCGCTCGACCGGGAAAGCCCGGGACTTATCGTGTCATCCTCGCCCAGACAGGCCCCTACGAAGGGGAGCTGGTCCTCGACCTGGGATTTTCGAATTATATTCAGTTGGCAAAGGTGGTGGGGGATGTGAGTCCGTTCAAAGAAGGAGAGGTCCTCGAGTTTTCTGATGAACAGGGCGAAGTTCGTTCTTTGAACGCCGTACACCGTACGCCTTACGATTTTTTATACACGTACCAAGCCTGGGTCAACCGTGTGCTGGACGGAGACACGATCGAAGCCACGATCGACCTCGGGTTCGGGTTCACCACCACGCAGACCTTGAGGCTGAGAGCTATTGACGCCCCTGAGATCCAGACCCGCGACGGCATGGAGGCTAGGGAATTTGTAGAAAAAGCACTTCAAATTCCGGGGAACGGGGAACGGGGAACGCAAGCCAAAGCAGGTGCACAGGTCCTCATCAAAACCTCCAGGTCTGACAAATACGACCGCTACCTAGCGGACGTCTTTATCACAGACAAAAACGGAGAAGAGCAGTATCTTAATAACCTGTTGTTGGAAAAAGGATACGCGGTTAAGGTAAGGGAATAGCATGACGGTCACCAGTCTTACAGCCTATTTTGACGATCGGAGAATTTTTTGAAAAAAAGAACCGTTTTCCTTTTGTGCATGGCGGTCGCGATGAGCGGGTGCGTTGCTTACCACCCGCATCCCATGGCGGCCAAAGATCTTTTGTCGCGGGCGAAGGTCCAGGAGAACGCGGAGGTGCGTGTCGCCGCCTATGTTCCGGGTCCGGAGGAAGCCAGGGACCTTTTCGGCGCGGACTTGGACAAGTACGATGTCCAGCCCGTCTGGCTCAGGATCGAAAATAAAAGCAATCAGACGATCTTCTTCATTCATCGATCGCTTGATCCGGATTATTTCACTCCCGAGGAAGCGGCCCGGCGTTCGCGGCTCCGTGTCTTTCGCCACGGCCGGCTGTTGTCCATTCCTTCGATCGTCGCGCTGCCCGTGAATATTCCGCTGACCGTTTTTGCCAACCGGAACATGAGAAGCGAATTTGCCCGGGAAGGTCTCCGGGACGTCGTACTCGCTCCGGGCGAGGTCATTTCCGGTTATGTGTTCACGCATTTTGATCAGGGGACAAAGAGCGTGAAAGTCGGGTATTTGGGGGACCAAGGGGAAGACGAAGTGCATTTTTTCGCCGAGATCCCGGGGATCCGTCAGGATTACAAAGATACCGTCTCAGAAAAGATCTTCCGGCCGGAGGAGATCAAGGAAGTGGATGCCGGGGAGTTGCAGCGTCGTCTGGAAGCGATGCCCTGTTGCGTCACGAATAAAAAGGGCGACCGGAACGGTGACCCGCTGAACCTGGTGGTGATCGGCGATCTTCCCGTTATCCTGAACGCGTTCGCCATGGCGGGATGGGATGAGACCGAAACCCTGTCCTTCAGGACCGCGATGAAGACGTTCAAGGCTTTTTTGATGGGTAAAGATTATTCCTAC
>JBAZJC010000116.1:0-4762 GCA_041651495.1 Candidatus Omnitrophota bacterium
GAAGACCCCCGATCTCATCCCTGACGCAGACTTCAACAACAATGGCAGGATCGATGTCGGTGACGCATCGAAGATTGCCTGGTACCTCGTCGGGAAGGTACTGGAATTGTAGCGCGGATAAACCCCTCCCTCTTTTTGACCGGATGATCCGGGTAATGAACGATCAGAAATCCCGGGACCGGATGACTCCGGGAGAAACGACACACTTCACGTCATCTGAGTTTACAAAGAAAAGGAAAAACACGGAGTTTTGAGGGCAGACAGAACGTGACACGGGGAATTATCCTGGATCCACAAAAGTGTTCATGGCGGGGTTGCCACAGGAACCCATCGATAAGAGATATCCATAGCAGTGTTCATGGCGAATATACCCCAGGAACCTATGGATAGTGCGATATCCATAGCAGGAATGGGAACAATACCAGAAAATAAGCGAAGCACAGAACTGTAAATATCACCCCATCTTCGACACACATCGGTCAGATGAATCTCCCCGGAGTGCGACAAGAAGCGATAATCGGGATTGCGAAAGAAAGCCACCCAATCCATTCAGGGAGGCAGACACGAAACCCAAATGGTATTCATCTCATTTTTGGATATCACCGGGCGCAAACGGGCTGAGCGTACGGTTCGGGACGAGGAGAAGAAGTTCGCACTCGCATTCACCCACGGGGCAGGCGGATTCTGCATCTCAACGCTTCCTAAATGGGAGGATTATTGATGTCAATGAGATATTTGAGAGGATGTTCGGGTATTCCCGCGAGGTAAGGCAATCAAGCTGCAACGGGGGCGTAACCGTCACTACCGGGCACAACCACGAAAGATCGATGCTGTTTCGAGCATATTGAGGGTTTGGCGCCGGATTGACCCCCGCAATCTCGATCTTTCCCCGGTTTCCGTGAACCGCCATCCACCATTCGGCACGGCAATCTCGAACCATGCTCCCTTCCCTGGAACTCCGTTTTCCGTGATGGTGATTCCTATGATGGCGGGAATTTCCCGGGAGAGGAACAGCCCAAGCCCGGTGATCTCCTCATAGCCTTGGGTCAAGAGGTGTTTTTGTCCTCCGCTGAAATCCCCATACCGTCATCCTCGCACTCCAAAAAAACCCTTGGTAATCTGGGTCACAACGAGAAAATGGGGTAATTGCTTATAAACTCTGACGAAAATATCCACAGATTGAGGTTGTTTTATTGCGTTCATGGGATTATAACCCAGCCTGTGGGGTCTCTTTTCGTAAAAAGAACCTGATGCATATGGGGTGATTTCCTGCATGTAGTATTGTCTTTGTGATCCGAAAAGATCTCCCCAATGAATACAATTCTTTATTGATAGAGCCGGAGAATAAAAAAATCAGGAAGTTTAATAGAAAATCTATCCTGACGTTTGCTGCCTGTACCGATTGTTTGACGATCAGACATCTCACCGTATCTGGATGGAGACCGAAGCAGTGATTGCAATCCTCAATCGATGCATGACCGATTGGGATCTCGTAGGAAGTGAGGTACTTGATTACGAAATAGCCGGGATTTCAGATGAAGAGCGGATGAGGAATGTTGAGAGCCTTTTGCAGTTTGTACATGAATGGGTGATGATTGACAAGGAGGTTGTCGCACGTGCCCGAACCGTTCATGGCATGGGAATAGATACCTTTGATGCCCTGCATCTCGCGTGCGCCGAACGATCCGTCGATATATTTCTTACGACTGATGATACCCTCATCAAATCTGTTAAGAAGCACGCAAATAAAATCACTATAAGAGTAAAAAATCCCGTGCAGTGGTTTATGGAGGTGACTGCAAATGGAAGCGAAGACGCTCAATGAGATCAGAATTCAGGGATTTCATGTGCTTGTCCAAAATCTCGGACCTGCTGATGCAATACGGTTCATCCAGAGCTATACTCACGGAAGCGGCGATTATACCAAAGAGCGCAAAGCCGTGCTCGAAAAGGATTTCGATACGGTTGTTGCCGGGATCATGGAACGCCGAAAGAAAAAAACCGTAAATAATTATCAAGAACGACAAAAGGTTTAACTCAGGTAGTGATCGCATACCAAAAACCTGAGTGCGGCATAATCCCCTGCCTCTTTTTTGTTCCACGTCGATACATCGATCCTGCCAATTGCTTTTTGAACAAGGTACTCAAGCTGCTGCGGGGGCGTAACCGTCACTATCGGGCACAACCACGAAAGATCGATGCTGTTTCGAGCCTGATGAGGTTTGACGCCGGATTGACCCCGGCAATCTCGATCTTTCCCCGGTTCCCGTGAACCGGTATGCACCGTTCGGCACGGAGATCTCAAACCGGTCGCCTTCCTGTCCAACAAAATATATCTATTTTCCGGGCTCGATTGTATTTTACGCAAACAAATCAAAAATCTGTGTTTTTATATTAACGATAGGTAAAGGTACTGACGGAATTCGGGCTTAACCGATGACACATGAGTTTAACTATAATATCCAAATCGTTCTTTTATTGCCGGCAGATCACGCTCTACTACTTTCCAGACTGCATCTTTATCAATTGCGAAATAGTGATGAACGAGAATATTTCTCATACCAATAATATCAGACCACGGTATGTCTGAATGTCGAGATTGGAATTCTGGTGACAATGCCCGTACTGCTTCACCGATTATCTGGAGGTGGTGGATTACCCAGACCTGGACCATTTCATCATCATAAAAAACGCGTTTTCCCTTTGAAGTGATCTTTTCAATACGTTCAATCGCTTCAATAATATCGATTACGCGTTCGTGATCGTCTCTCATAGCGGGCGGGCATCTCTGAGTACATCGGCACGAATTCTCGGTCTGAGTCCGGCTTCAGTTATTACATCCACCTTATGATTCAGCAGCTGTTGCAGATCCATGGCAAGTCCACCAACATCCAAAAGGCTTCGCTCCGGTTCGAGATCAATCAGAAGATCGATATCACTGTCAGGTCGAGCTTCGTGCCGACTGACCGAACCGAAAATCCGGATATTTTTTGCACCCCGGCGCTGTGCAATGGTGAGTATCTCCTGCCGTTTCCGGATGACGAGATTATGCAGATCAATTCCCGATTCTTCATTCACGCATCTATATTGCAAGGTGGAGTGCATAAAATTTGTGGTTCTTCTCCAGATTTAGGATGACATCAAATTAGTAAAAAGGCTGATTCACCCTACATTTTGACAAATTCTGTAGAATTGAGGTTTTTGAGTTTGAAAATTCTGACCGTTTTTCAGCTAAAAAATTTAGTGATTGTAGATAACCGTTGTGCCCTCCCAAATCTATCAAATTTTCCCCTGCACTTTCGTCGCTACGGGGGGGGCACTGCGACCCCCCTTCGCTCCTCACCCTTCGGGACGTGCTCCTCCTCACCTCGGTATGGTGAGGCAGTAAAGAGGATACCTCCGCCTTTGAGCGGCTGAAGTTCATGGGGCTAATGACATATTTCCAAGATTTTTGATCTGGGAAAAACTCAAAAATCTCTCTCTAAAAAACGGAGAGAAGAGCCGAATCTTTTTATATGATCAAAAATCCTAAAATTGGAGAAGAGCCTTAGTTTTATGGAAATCTGGTTTTGCCGTCCCGGTTCATCGTTGTCGATAGTCCACCCCGACATACTCCCATAAAAAGAGATGTCGTATATCCACCCACCTGATCTTTCAAAGGCATTGAAGGATCTTGCTACTCGTGGATTCTTCCAGTCTGCCGGGGCGACCCGGGCAAAGGTATACATTCCTCAAACCGGGACTACCAGAATTAAATGCTACAGTCCAGACCCGTCTCGGTGTTCTGGAGGAACAGATGACAGGGAGCTCCGTGCATTTGCCAGACAGCTCTGTGCATTTGCAGGATAGCTCCGTGCATTTGCCGGACAGCTCCGCATTTACGCTCAATAGCACCGGCAGGAAATGCAGTTCTGAACAGATTGACGTACGAGGCTGTTGTACAATTCGAAAAGATTAACCCTGGGAGAAATCACATATTTTTTTTGCTTTTTAATAAATTTCCAACGAGATTTTAGATACCAATTGATACAATTATGGAATTTGAACTGTCTGTGCAACAACCTCTACCCCAGAAAGAATGGGTAATCTGATGCAGACACACTCACAATTATAAATAATCCGGAAAGACTATAATCATAATTGGATAAAGGAGAATCGCAGTTACAGCAAGGAGGGTTTTCAAATGACAAAAACATTGAAAGCGGTATTTGATGGATCGGTTTTCCGACCGTCCGGTCCTGTCGATCTCGAAGCGGGGAAAAAATATTCTATTACGGTAAAGTCTTTCCCAGAAGATCCTGATGTAGATCAGGATCCTGCTTTTGATATCGCGTCACTTGCTGTAGATACCAATATCCCTGACCTTTCAGCGGAGCACGATCATTACCTGTACGGATCTCCGAAACGGGGTGTTCATGAACGGTGACACATGTTTTGTCGATACGGTTTGCTGGATTGCATTATTAAACAAGCATGACAATCTCCATGATACTGCCGATATTCTTTATAAAAAATGGATGAAAGCTGGATCCCGTTTTGTTACAACCTCTTCTGTATTTATAGAAACTGCCAATGCGCTCTGCGATCCTGCGTTCAAACCATCTGTTATCACATTTCGCCAGCACCTTGATACGTCATCCCGGTTGGAGATCATTTTTGTCAATCCCGTTTTATGATCATGGGTTAAGGGGTCGAGAAAACCCGTGACTTTAGTCACGGGATGAATCGAACCCCTTTGTCGTCCTTTCTCCATGGTCAGATA
>JBAZJC010000117.1:0-4720 GCA_041651495.1 Candidatus Omnitrophota bacterium
CTTCAGGATCGCTTTTTCGATCTCCGCCACGGCGCTGATGTCCCATGGCTGGATCTGGATAGTCCTGGCATCCGGCGTGGAAATCGTGCCGAGGTTCTTGATCGGCGTGGGCGTGTTGTAGTAGTTGACCTGGATACCTTCGACTAAAGCGATGGACGCACGACCGGTGCGGATATTCTGGAATTCCTTTTTTGTGGATTCCACGCTTTTGGTCATCCTTCTTTTTGTTTCTTCAGCAATTTTTTTTACATCTGTAATATCGTTCATAAATCCCCCTTTAAATGAATCTAAAGCTTGCACTACGAGTTATAAACGTGAATTTAAGAGACTAAAGTTCCGATTTTCTCTCCCATAACCACGCGGCGGATATTGCCGGGCTGGTTCAAGTTGAATACCACGATCGGCAACTGGTTCTCCATGCAAAGCGAGGTTGCGGTCGTGTCCATCACGCGAAGTCGCTTCTTGATAACGTTGAGATAACTGAGATTCGTGAACTTTTTGGCGTCCTTGTGCTTCATCGGATCCTTGTCATAGACCCCGTCTACTTTGGTCGCTTTCAAAATGACTTCCGCATTCATTTCGACAGCGCGGAGTGCAGCAGCTGTATCGGTTGTGAAGTAGGGGTTTCCGGTACCGGCGGCAAAAATCACGACGCGGCCTTTTTCAAGATGACGTATGGCCCGGCGGCGAATATACGGCTCACAGAGAGCTTTGATTTCAAGTGCAGATTGAACGCGTGTCTGAACCCCGACCTTCTCAAGTGCGTCGGACATCACAAGGCCGTTCATTACCGTGGCGAGCATCCCAATGTAATCCGCCGTGGCCCGGTCGATCCCGTTCTTCTCGCCCTCGACCCCTCGGAAAAAGTTCCCGCCGCCGATAATACAGACCATATTCACACCCAGCTCATGAACATCTTTGATCTGCCGGGCAATAGAAGCAATGGTTTTGGGATCGATCCCAAAACCGCGTTCGCCCTCGAGGGCTTCTCCGGAGAGTTTGAGTACGATGCGTTTATAGATGGGTTTTTTCATTTTCTACCCGGGTAGAGGGGAACGGGCAACACTGAAGCTGTTGCGTTTTCATCGTTCCCCGAGAACGTGTTCCTCGGTTTTTAATTGCCGCCGACTTCGAAGCGCACGAAACGGCGGATAACGATATTTTCGCCGATCTTCGCGATGAACTCGGTTAAAAGATCCCGCACGGTCCGGCTATCATCTTTGATGAATTTCTGACTGAGAAGGCAGATATCTTCATAACGCTTTGTGAGTTTGCCCTCGATGATTTTGTTACGGACCTGTTCAGGTTTGTCTTTCACCTGCTCGAAGAAAATTGCTTTCTCTTTCTCAAGATCCTCGGCCGAAATATCATTTGGACTCACATACAAAGGATGCGCCGCCGCGATTTGCATAGCGATATCGCGCGTGAAGGACTGAAAGATCTCGTTTTTGGCCACAAAGTCCGTCTCGCAATTAATTTCTAAAAGCACGCCCAGTTTGCCGCCGGCATGAATATAGGAAACAATCTGACCCTCGCGGGCTTCCCGGGTGGACTTTTTCTTGGCGATATCAAGGCCCCTCTTGCGGATCACGTCCTGGGCCCCTTTCAGGTCTCCCCCCGCTTCCACAAGAGCGTTCTTGCAATCCATCATTCCCGCCCCGGTTAATTCCCGAAGCTTTGTCAGGTTCGAACTGCTAAACTTCACTTCTTTGGTCACCATAGTATCTTGTCCTTTATGACTTTGATGAAGGTACGGAAATTAAACTTCGCCGTCTTTTTTCTTGGCGGGCTTCTTGGCCTTCGGTTTTATTTCGTCGGTCATCACAACACCGGCCAATATTTTTGGATCAAGCTTCTCTTCGATGACGTCCTCATCAATCACAGTTTCTGTGCCCGCGGATTCTTCCGCGGCGAGTTCCGCCTGAAGTGCGTCCGCTTTATCCTGAGCGACCTTCTGGAATTCCCTGCGACCTTCCGCGATCGCGCCTGAGACCGATTCGCAAAAAAGCTTGATAGCCTTGATCGCGTCGTCGTTCCCCGGTAAGGGATGATCAATATCGTCCGGATTGCCGTTTGTATCAAGCACGGCTACAACCGGAATCCCAAGCTTTTTCGCTTCGGCGATCGATATCTTTTCCAGTTCCGCATCAATCACAAAAACAGCTCCGGGAACCTTGCGCATTTCACGGACCCCTGAAAGATTCTTGATGAGTTTTTCGCGTTCCTTCCTGAGGGAGCTGATCTCTTTTTTTGTAATGAACTGGAAACTGCCGTCCTGCTCCATTTTGTCAATCGAATCAAGTTTCTTGATGGACTTGCGGATCGTCTCAAAATTTGTAAGCATCCCGCCCAGCCAGCGTTGATTTACATAAGGCATTCCGCACGATTCCGCAGCCTCTTTAAGCGGGATTTGGGCCTGCTTCTTGGTGCCGACGAAAAGAACGTCTTTACCTTCGGCGGCGACTTGCTTAAGAAACGCGAGGGCTTTCTCAAGACAGGTGAGAGTCAGCTCGAGATTGATGATATAGATACCGTTGCGCTCTCCGAAGATGTATTTTTTCATCTTGGGATTCCAACGCTGCGTCTGGTGTCCGAAATGGACACCCGCTTCAAGTAATTGCTTTATAGTGATAGGGGACAAAACTTCCTCCATAGGTGTTTAAAAGACATAACGGAATCATCCTTTTGAGCCCCGGGAAATTCCGGAGGGGTCAGTATTGTTACCCTCCCTTTCCCTTTGGCTCGGAGGGTCCGTCATTTTCCAACCTGTCAGACAAAACAAGAGCGCCTGAGTTACTCCAAGTGCTTATGTTCTTTAAAGTTGGAGCGTCATTATACCGAAAATGACATTGGCCACAAGTATTTTTTATCAGACTCAAATCGCAGACAATGGGTCAAAAAACAGTTCCAAAATCTTTTTTTGTAGTTTGTGATTTATTTTTTTGGTTGGGTCAGATTCTCGGGAGAGAGGATATGGGTGAGTTTTTTTTCATTTAGAAGCCCTTTGGCGAGAACGACTTGGCGTAAGGTCTGCTTCGTCCTGAGTGCCTCTTTGACACATTCCGCGGCTTTGGAATAACCGATATAGGGATTTAGCGCCGCGGCAATACCAAAGCTATTCTCCGCGTAATAACGACATTTTTCGCGGTCTGCCTGGATCCCTTCGACGCAACGAGTTCTTAACACTTTTAGTGTGTTCTTAAGAATCTCAAAGGACTGCAGAAGGTTATGGATGATCACGGGGCGCATCACGTTCAGCTCACACTCTCCGCTTGCGGCCGCAATCGCGATGGTGGTGTCGTTGCCGATCACTTGATAGCCGACTTGCGCCGTCACCTCGGGAATCACGGGGTTTACTTTGCCGGGCATGATCGAAGAGCCGGGCTGAAGCGCCGGAAGATGTATCTCGTTGAATCCTGTGTTCGGACCGGAACTCAAGAGCCTGAGATCGTTTGCGATCTGGATCATGGAAAGTGAGTAGTCCCGGAGGGCACCGGACACTGCTGCAAAATCCGCGTCATTTTGCATTACTGTAAAAAGGTTTCTTGCTCTTTTGACCGGAAACCCCGTCAGCTTTTTTAAGTTTTGAACGACCACCTTCGTGTACTGAAGCGAAGTATTAAGTCCTGTCCCGACGGCTGAGCCGCCGATCCCAAGTTCCAAAAGACCCGCGGTCAAAAGTTCCAGGCGCTCTCTTCCCTTTTGAAGCTGAACAGCCCAGCCGGCAAATTCCTGACCCAATGTGATAGGCGCGGCATCCTGAAGATGTGTACGCCCAGCCTTAACGATATTGCGAAATTCACGGGACTTTTTCATGAGGGCCTTCTCAAGCGCTTGCGAAGTAGAACAAAAATCTTTTGAAAGCTTCAGAGCTGCGAGACGAAGAGCCGTGGGAATCACATCGTTGGTGGATTGCCCCATATTCACGTGGTCGTGGGAACAAAGATAAGAGGGATCGCCTCTTTTGCGTCCAAGGATCTCCAGCGCGCGGTTCGTAATGACCTCATTCGCGTTCATATGGATTGAAACCCCGGCACCTGACTGCAACGCATCGGTCACAAATTCATTGTCATGAATGCCTGCAATCACTTCGTCGCAAGCTCTGATAATGGCCCGCGTACGCCGGCTGTCCAAATGTCCAAGCGAGCGGTTCGAAAGAGCGCACGCTTTTTTGACCACGGCTAGCGCCCAAATAAAATCAGGATGAAATCTCAAACCCGAGATTGGAAAATTCTCGACCGCCCGCACCGTTTCAATGCCGTAATAGGCCGCTGCGGGAACGGGCCTTGTGCCAAGGGAATCTTTCTCGATGCGTGTTTTCTGTTTTTTCATGTTAAGGCTCCTCTTTCAACATTCAGGCCGTTGCACTGATCACGATACGGTCGCGTCTGGCTTATAAAGTATGGCTCTAATTTCCCAAACTCCGGCCGGTATAGTAAAGAACTCCTATCGTGCAAACTCATGCCGTGCGCGCAAGATGAAGATTGGCGAAGATCTGGCGAGTCGCGAGCGATTGGTTCAGAGTATAAAAATGAAGACCCGGAGCACCACCCTGAAGAAGCTCTTCGCACTGGCGAGTGGCATATTCGATTCCGAATTTCATGATCGAGGCTTGATCTTCCCCAAAACGGACGATTGCTTCACGAACCTTTTGTGGAATCTCGGCTCCGCACATCCGCGAGAACTTCTCGATCTGGGGCCCGTGCGTGACCGGCATAAT
>JBAZJC010000118.1:0-4675 GCA_041651495.1 Candidatus Omnitrophota bacterium
ACCGGTGCGACTGTCGGGGTTACCGTGATATAATCCGTTCTAATCGTGGTATCGGTGCCCAGATTATTGGTCACGGTGAGCCTGACCGTGTACGTCCCGGTGCTCGTATACGTGTGAACCGGGTTCTGTTCAGTGGATCCGGATCCGTCGCCGAAATCCCATGTCCATCTGGAGGGGGTCCCGGTCGAGGTGTCGGTAAACCGGACGGTGAGCGGCTGTTCACCGCCGGTGACGTTTGTCGTGAAGTCTGCCTGTGAGGGGGTTTCCTCCGTGATTTCCAGGATAGCCACGGCAAGGTTGAAGTAGTCCCCACCTGATTGAAGCGGCAGCCCCATTTCGTTGGTTCCGTCATGTATCGTACCCGTTATGTCGTACCATATCACCATCGGGTCGCTGCTGCTGTCCATTCCCGCATAATCTATATTTTGTTCGTTCATGAGCATTTTTTGCAGTGCAAACCCACCTTCGTCGAAGCTATATCCGGAGGGCACGACATTCATGATCCGTGCCGAGGACATACCGGTCGTGTTCACGTTGTGGAACATGGCATAGGCAACATACCCGCTGGATAACGGTGAGACATCGTAAATGCTGTCGCTGCCCTCGTCCACCCAGATCTTCCGGAGCGGTTCGCGCTCGTCTTCATACACTACCACGAGTATCGGTGCATAATTCGTACGGCTCGTGGTGGTGATGACTGCGGTGTTGTCGCTGCCCGGGACGAAGTAGGGGGTTACGTCGAAGACGACCTGCCCGTTGGTCCCGTCGACCGGGTCGAAGTACCTGGCATCTGGCGTCTGGACGGGATGGCCGTTGAACTGCACGGTATCACCGCTGCCGTACCCGTACCAGGTCCAGGACTGATAGAGCCGGGCCGAGAGGACGGTCGCGTTTGCCGGTACTGGCAGGTTCGCCGGGGTGAAGGTCACCGACCCGGCCCCTCCGTACCCGGCTCCCGCGAATGAGTAGGCGACGCCGACATGCCCCTCTTTGTAAACGGTGGTCTCAAGGTCGTTGCCGGTATAGATCCGGCCCGACATGTAGTAATTGGAGGTGCCCAGGCCCACGGTTGCGTTCGCTGAGTAGGCGTTGTTGGTCTCGTTGGTTTCGGCAACTGTATTCTCCATATCGATCCGTATCCCGATCGGGACGGTCTGGTTGTATTTCCGCCATACGGTGTCGGTGGCGCTGATAGTCGTAGAACTACCGGCAGCCAGTCCTGGTACATCAAGCACCGTGGTGTTGCCATCGATTGTGATGTTGGCTTTGAACGCACCGACATTTAACGCACCGAAATTCCTTATCGTTGCCGTGACCGTGGTATACCCGGGATAGATGGGGGTGACGGAGATGATCGATAGATCGCCGGCTCCTGAAACGAGTATCAGCCCGGTCTTCACTTCCGAATCCGACCCGGCGGCGTTGGTTGCCGTGAGGGTGACGGTGTAGTTCCCTGACGATGCATAGGTATAGGTCGCGTTCCGGGTTGTGGCATCGGTCGTGCCGTCGTTGTTGAAGTCCCATGCCCAGCTCGTCGGGTTGTTGACCGAGGTATCGTTGAAGGTGACCGTGAGCGGGGCATTGCCGGTGGTGACGTTGGCGGTGAACGAAGCAACCGGGGCAGACGTCTCACCCTTGTATTCGACCTTGAGGATGGCGAGGTATGGTTCCATATCCATGTTATTCGTAGCCTGGCTCCGGAACATTGCGACATTACTGGTCTCTTTTAAGAATTCCGTAACAACCGTTGTGTTTGTGGCGATCTCCGCATCGGTAGTCTTGACCCAGTAATCCGGCCATTTCTGCCCATTGAAGAGCATGGCGCCACGGCTTGATCCGGAACCACCACGGTTTATTATCGTTGTGACGGTTGCATTCTTCACCCGGCTCAGGTCGATTTCTGCACCGGTAAACGGTGCGTAGGCTGTTGCGGTTTCATCCGTGGTATAATATGTGGGTGATGAGAAGACCATGTCGAAGCCTTCGTTCAGGAAGATCGTCTTCTCCGTATCTTTGGGATTTTCGTATACGACGACAAGGGTCATTCCCCGGAAAGGAACGAACTGTCCCGACTGGCGGTTGATCAAATCCATTGCCATCGAGTTACCGCTGGCACTGAACTGTTCGGTGACGTTGTAAATGAGCACTCCGAAGGGATACGGATACCCGCCCCAGCCCTTTACGTCACTGTAAAAGAATTCATACGGCAGGGTTACCCCATTGAATGCCATGGTTATGTGGTCAGGAACCAGTCCCGCGTTGTCCCAGGTATAGGTGGCATAAAGCCGGGCATCCTTCACAATTGCACCCTCCGGTATGGGCAGGTCGGCTGGCGTCCAGTGAGCATTGTAAGTGTCTGCCACATACCTGTACGTGCTGTCACCGTTGGAGTGGATAATGTCCCCGTTGATCGTGTACATGGATCTCGTGGCGATATCGGGCCCGCCATCAGCCCAACGCCTCCCATTGTACCCGTTCCAGATTACGTTCGCCGTGTACGAGTACTCGTTGTTAGTCTCGGAGATCTCGGGAATGTCGTTTGCGGAGTCGACCGTGGCATTCACCGGGACAGTGGCACCCGGGCTGCGATCCAAAGTGTCGGTGATGTTGACATACGTGAACGATCCTACGGCAAGTCCTGCCGGGACCGTGACATTGGTACTGTTACCATCAACCCGGAACGTGACATTGAATGCCGGTGCCGTCTCGGTGCCCGCGTTCGTGATCATCACGCCGATTTTATTCCCGACCCCCGCGGTATAGTGGGCGAACAGGTCCGGGTATGGCACCCAGGACTGGCTGTATTCGCGGGTGACGGTGAGATCCGGCCCGCTGGTCACCCCCGACTGCACACTCACGGTCTTTGTGACGGTGTTGTTGGAGGTATTGGTGTCGCCAAGGGTATTCTCCGAATCAACAGTGGCTGTCAGGCTGACCGAGCCGTCGGTGGCTGGGGTCCAGATCAATGCGATGTCCTGAGATTCCGACACCCCTAGCGAGAATAGTGTCGTCCGGTTGACTTCCGTACTCCCGGCAAGGAGGGTTACGTTGAACGGCCCGGCTGCTACTGTACCAACGTTCTTGATATTTACGGTCACGGTCACGGGCTGACCGACAACCGGGGTACCGGTGGAGATCGTGACGGCGGATATATCCAGTGAGGGGGGTGTCACCGTCACTTTGGTGGTCCCGGAGACGGTTCCATTTACGGCGCTGACGTTTGCCGTGCCGGCACTGAGTGCGGTAAAGAGGCCGTCTGCGTTCACGGTTCCGACTGCTTCGTTATCGCTTGACCAGTTGAAGAGGATGCCGGACATAACGGTGTTATCCTGGTCTTTGGCGGTTGCCGTGAACTGCCGGGACTGTCCGGTTATGAGGGATGCTGTCGCGGGAGAAACGGTGATCGAGGTAAGGGTGTGTTCTGTGGGGAACGAGAATTTAGTAACGATATAGTTTGAGGCTGTCTTCACCAGCGGGGCGGTGTCGGTGCCGAGGCCGGACGGGACCGTGAACGCGGTGTCACCGATTCCATCACCGCTGGCATCTGTGCCGGCGTAGTCGCTGTTCCAGTAGTTGCCCATGTACTGCGTGTAGGACGTGCCATTGTACGTGTAGATGAGCGGGTCAGGGGAGACCCATGACATACTGGCGGAATACGGAGTGTCCCCGATCTCATCCAAAAATTCGACAGATTTACCGTTGCCACTGAAGGTATTCAGGTACATGGTATTGCCATCGAGCGGGTAACCGGCATTGGAGAATACAATGTCTGCTTCCGCGTTATTGGAAAATGAATTTTTTGCGATAGTGTTGTTACCAGATAAAATATACAAGCCGGTAAACTGGCTGTTACTTATTGTATTGTTCTCAAAAAGAGTCGAGATTCCAAGGGTCAATCCATCCGAGAATCTGCTGTTTTGGATGACATTGGATGAACCATACCCGTCCATTATCATAAACGTAGTGGCGATATTATCCGTAATGTGGCAGTTCGATCCGTCCTCAATGTCGAGATTTCCGGAAATAGTAATCCCTTCAAGGTGCGTCCGCGATCCTGTTCCCGAACTGTGACCCAATTCGCCGATATAGAAATAACCGTCCCCCCCTAGTGTGACGGTGACTTTGTCGGTACCTTCTCCCATGATGGTGAGATCAGTCTTACCTACCTCGATATTGTCTGAAGTGGAGTAACTCCCCGCCTTGATATACACCGTATCCCCGGACGAAGCGGCATTGATCGCTGCCTGGATGTCGGTATAGTCGCCGCTCCCGTCCGCTGCAACAACGAGGGGTTTCTTCCCGGTGACTGTGATATATGAGGTCTTGGTCTCGTCATCGCTGCCGTCATTGTTGGTCGCAGTCAGTTTCACGGTGTAGGTACCCGGCGTTATGTAGGTGTACGAAGCATTCTGCGTGGTTGCATCGACCGTTCCATCGTTGTTGAAATCCCACTGCCAACTGGTTGGGCTGTTCGATGAAGTGTCGGTGAACTGCACCTTCAGGGGCGCAGTGCCCGACTGGGGGGTGGCGGTGAAGGAGGCGACGGGGGTGGTTGCCGATCCGCCGGGGGTGATCACGCCATTATTCCACGGACCCATTAAAGGTGCGCTGTCACTACCAAGACCGCTCGGAAGAGTGAATGCGGTGTCACCGATACCGTCACCGTTTGCATCAG
>JBAZJC010000119.1:0-4644 GCA_041651495.1 Candidatus Omnitrophota bacterium
ATATCAATCCTTGCCGGGATGACGACGGAAAAGATCACGAAGGCCCTCGGAAAAAACGTCACAGTCGTGCGGGCGATGCCGAACCTGGGAGCGAAGGTGGGTCAGTCCATGACCGTGATCTGCGGAAGAAGCAGAACAGGGCTTTCTTTTGCTGAAACACTTTTTGCCGGATGCGGGGAAGTCGTGACGCTTCCGGAAAAGATGCTGGACCTTGTGACCGCGATAAGCGGCAGCGGGCCGGCCTATTTTTTTCATCTGATGGAACTCTTGACGGATTTTGGTGTGAAGCAAGGGCTTCCATCCAGGATCGCAGGGGTTTTGGCCGTTCAAACAGGATTGGGGGCCGCGCTCCTGGCGAAAGGCTCCGGAGGATCCTGCGCGGAGCTGCGACAGCAGGTGACCTCGAAAAAGGGGACGACGGAGGCCGCGCTGAAAACTTTACAACACGGGAAGTTCGGGAAAATCTTTCAGCGGGCGCTCGCCGCGGCCATGAACCGGAGCCGGCAGTTGAGTGAAAACTAATTTGTAAAACAAGTCATCGCGAACTTGCGTCCGCCAGAGGCGGATCCGACTCTGGCGGAAAGCGATCTCGTTTATTACTGAGATTGCCGTGCTCTGAAAGACAGGGCTCGCAATGACACAAGAAAGAAAAAACACATGTTCATATTCGGAATCATTTTTCAAGGGCTTGCGATGCTTGTGAACGGGATCTGCACGGTTCTCTACTGGCTGCTTTTCGCGAGGATCATTGTCTCGTGGTTTCCGGTGGATCCTTTCTCCGGTCCGATGCAGTTTTTGATGCAGGTCACGGATCCGATCCTAGAGCCTTTACGAAGACTGCCGCTTCGCATCGGGATGATGGATTTTTCACCGCTCCTCGCTTTTTTCGCAATTTATCTTACGAACAAGGTCCTTGTCACCCTTCTTTTAAGGGTTGCTTATCACTTTCAGTAGCACCGTTTTTATTTGCTTTTATGGGTTAACGGTACAGTACTGCGGACCCTTAAAATCAATAGCAACGCAGTACTAGGAGGAAAATAGCAATGCCGATGAAATTTTTTTGCAGGGAAAAAACTTCCGTGATCGAACATATTGAAAAATGTTTGGCCTATGTCCGTGAAAGAACTTCTTTTGAACCTGAGATCGCGCTGATCCTCGGAACCGGGCTCGGGAATCTTGCGAAGTGCATCAAAGCCGAAAAGATCTTCGAATATGAGGAACTTCCTTTTTTCCCAAAGACCACGGTCCAGTCTCATAGCGGTAAATTGATCTTCGGCGAATTAGGGGGCAAGAAAGTCGCGGCCATGGAGGGACGGTTCCATTTTTACGAAGGTTATGCGCTCGAAGAGGTGACGTTCCCGGTCCGGGTACTCCGGCAATTGGGGGCAAAGATCCTGGTGGTTTCGAACGCCGCGGGGGGCCTGAATCTGGGCTACAAAAAAGGCGAGATCGTGGCCATTACGGATCATATTAATTTTATGGGTGTGAACCCGCTTGTGGGACCGAATGAGGACAAACTCGGGTCCCGGTTTCCGGATATGTGCGAGCCGTATTCAAAGCGGCTGCTCGAACTGACGGGGCTCGCGGCGAAAGAAGCTCAGGTCCGAATCAGCCGGGGTGTTTATATCGGGGTGACGGGTCCCTGCCTTGAAACGCGTGCCGAATATCGTATGATGCGCCAATGGGGTGCGGACCTTGTCGGGATGTCCACGGTGCCGGAAGTGATTGTGGCCGTGCACATGGGGATGGAAGTGCTGGGTGTGAGTGTGGTAACCGACGCCTGTGACCCGGACCACTTGGAGCCCTGTGACATTAAAGAGATCATCAAGACCGCGAACGAGGCCGGCCCAAAACTGGATAAATTGATTACGGCGGCCATCGCAAAATTCTGAAACCCGGGGAACGACGAACGGGAAACGAAATACGGTTTGCGTTCACCGTTTCCCGTTCCCCCATTTAACAAGTAAAGATTCAAAAAAATATGTCAGAAGAAAAGTCGTATAAAGAAACTCTAAATCTGCCGCACACAAGCTTTCCCATGAAAGCGAATCTGGCTCAGCGCGAGCCGGAGATGCTTAAAAACTGGGAGACGGAAGGGGTGTATTCTGCGATCCGCGCGAAGTCCGCGGGCAAGCCCAAATACGTTCTTCATGACGGTCCGCCTTACGCGAACGGTCACATCCATATCGGTCACGCGCTTAATAAAGTCCTGAAAGACCTCATCGTGAAGTACCAGACCATGCGCGGTCATGACGCGCTCTACGTGCCGGGCTGGGACTGCCACGGTCTGCCGATCGAGCATGCCTGCCTGAAAGAAATGGGCAAGCGCAAGGAGGAAGTGGACCGGGTCGAGTTCCGCAAGCAGGCGCGCAAATATGCGGAAAAATTCATCGCAATCCAGCGTGAAGAATTCAAACGTCTCGGCATTTTCGGAGAATGGGAAAAGCCCTACCTCACGATGAATTATGAATATCAGACCGTGATCGCGGCGTCCTTCCTCAAGCTTTATGAAGACGGTTTTATCGAACAGCGCCTGAAACCCGTTCCGTGGTGCTATGACTGCGAGACCGCGCTTGCCGATGCGGAATTGGAATATGTTGAAGACTATAAATCAAAGTCGGTGTATGTCATGTTTCCGGCCATGAATTCCAAAGATGTCCATTATCTTGTCTGGACGACAACACCCTGGACACTTCCCGCGAATGTCGGGTTAGCGCTTCATCCTGATTTGGAATACATCACAGTCGAAACTGAAAAAGGGAAGCTCATTTTTGCGCGCAAACTATTGGAAACCCTTCGGGAAAAACTTGGGTTCAAACAAGTCAAAGAAATCGGAATCAAAAAAGGAAAAGATTTCTCTGGTGCTGAGGCGAAACATCCCTTTTTAAATCGTATTTCAAAAATCATTACCGCGGATTACGTTTCGAGCGAAGATGGTACAGGCATCGTTCATATCGCACCGGGACACGGGGAAGATGACTACAAGTTCGGGCATCTGCATAATGATCTACCGATTCTTTCGCCTGTGGATTCAAGAGGCCGGTTCACCGAAGAATATTCGGACCATAAGGGCAAGCATGTTTTTAAAGCCAACCCCGAGATTACGGAAATTCTTCACAAAAATGGGCTACTTTTGAAGGAAGAGGACCATTCGCACAGCTATCCACATTGCTGGCGGTGCAAAAAGCCGATCATTTTCCGCGCGACGACGCAATGGTTCATGAAAATCGACCATAAAGACCTCCGCAAACGCATGCAAGGAGCCATCGGGAAAGACATTCAGTTCATCCCGGATTGGGGCAAGAACCGAATCGGGGCCATGGTGGAGACGCGCCCGGAGTGGTGTCTGTCCCGTCAACGCCTCTGGGGTGTTCCAATCCCGGTCATTCGCTGTAAAAATTGCACAGGCGTTCATTTCGTGAAGGAATCCAGGGCGAAGATCCTGGAATTTTTTAAAAAAGAAGGTACGGACGCTTGGTTCGCGCGGCCGGCCGCGGATTTTGTACCAGCCGGAACAAAATGTCCGAAGTGCGGAAAAAGCGAATTCGAAAAGGAAACCGACATCATTGACGTCTGGTTCGATTCCGGCGTGAGCCATCAGGCCGTGCTCAAGCAATATCCCGGGCTTCAATATCCCGCAGATCTCTATCTGGAAGGTTCCGACCAGCACCGGGGATGGTTCCAAAGCGCGCTCACAACATCGATGGCGCTTGAAAATAAAAGTCCGTTCAAGAGCGTTCTGACGCATGGGTTCGTGATGGACGGACAGGGGAAGAAAATGTCAAAATCCGCGGGCAATGTCGTGACCCCTCAGCATGTCATGAAAGAATTCGGCGCGGACGTGCTTCGCCTCTGGGTGACTTCCTGCGACTACCAGTTCGATGTCCGGCTTTCCGACGAGATTCTGAAACAACTGGTGGATACCTATCGCAAGATCCGCAATACGTTCCGTTATTTTCTCTCGAATCTTTATGACTTTGATCCGGCGAAGCACAGAGTCCCCTACGAAAAACTGCATCCGCTCGACCGCTGGGCCATGGCCAAGACGGATCATCTGGTCGCCGCGGTGACAGACCTTTACGAACATTTTGAGTTCCATGAAATCTATCGTGAAGTCTACGATTTCTGTGTGGTGGATTTGAGTGCCTATTATCTGGATATTTTGAAGGACACGCTTTACACTGCCGCGCCGGACTCGTGGCTCCGACGCTCCGCCCAGACGGCGTTCTTCTATATCCTGTCGCGTCTTGTGAAGATTGTGGCGCCTATTTTGCCGTTCACAGCGGATGAGGTTTGGAAATCGTACAAACTCGAAGAGAACGTGACAACAGTGCATGCGAGTGCGTGGCCCGTCTCCTCCGGCGTTAAAACGGGAAATGATTTCCGGGATTGGGAACATCTCCGCGAGGTCCGGAACGCGATCACGCCGTTTCTTGAAAAAAAACGTGAAACCAAGGAGATCGGCGCAGGGCTTGAGGCGAAAGTGATCTTCACTGCAGAAGATCCGGAATCAGCCGAAATATTACATAGATATGAAAAAGAACTCGCTCGCGTTTTTGTCGTGTCCCAGGTCGCTCTGGAAACAAAGACCGTGGAGGGTATGGAGGCCGCAGAAGGTCTTTCCGCGGTGCTCCAGAAAAAATT
>JBAZJC010000120.1:0-4558 GCA_041651495.1 Candidatus Omnitrophota bacterium
CAGGACGGAAATCGCGGAACTGCCGTTCGCGGGTCTCGATAAGCTTCGCGAGAATGCCGGCAAGTATCTCAGCCTCGATCTTTCCGATGCCAGCGAGCAGTACGATTGGCCGCAGCTTGTCAGATTTTTCAAGCTGAAAAATCTGGAGGGATTCGCACCTCGGAACTCGGGATCTGCTAAAAGCGAAATACAAAGACTTAAGGATTGGTTAACAGCAAAGAAGTTAACTTCGTTAAGTGGTGACATTGAGAAGTTTTTTGACGAGTCTCTAGTCCCCAGGTCCCAGTCCCTCAGTGAAGATATTCGAGCGAAATTTGAACGTTTTTACGAAACGGTTTCGCCGTATGGTTTCAAATTTGAGGACTACCCAAACCTCACCCGCCGGATCGGCATCGCGATTCTCTCAAGCGAACTGCAGGCCCCGGATCTTTTCAGAGAAGTCGAAAAGCTGAACGATCTGGTTCTCGATAAGCTTGCCAAAACGAATGAGGAAAAGAAGCTGATCGAACAGTACAAAGAATATTGCCTGTTGAAGAGATTGTTTTCGCTGGAATTATCACGGGAAGAATATCAAAAAACGAACACCGCACGCCGTGCGCCTTCCGCCGTGCAAAATACGTATGCAGTTGCCCTCGAATTCTATGTCACTGCCCAAAAGCGCGAACAAGTTATCTTCGAGAACATGCTCAACCGTATGAAGGAAATCAAGGACCTGAACGCCGTGCTCGTGACCGGTGGTTTCCACTCCGAAGGGCTTTCAGAATTTTTCAGGAAGAATAGAATTTCTTACGTTCGCATCAGCCCGCGCATCACAAAACCCGAACAACCGATTTCCTACCTTGATTTGATGACACTTGGCAAAAAGGCTCCTCGCCCTATCTCTCGCCCTCGTGGGGAGGGGCGTGGCGGAGGGAGTGGCGCTACTGCGCGCCAGCCAAGTTTGATCCAGGGTTTTACTGATTTGCAAAAACTGGGGGCTCATTTTACGGATCGTTACAACGAGGGGCTTCAAGAGTCCATCGAAAAGATCAGTAGCCGAATGCAAGTGCCCGTTAATGAGTTGATTGCTCCCAGGTTTTCGGCCGAAATGGTCCCCAGTCTTGCGCAAAATGCCAGCTCCGAAACACCGGGTGTTAATGCGGCTCAAAACAAAAAACGCTCGGAAGTGCGTTCGGATAAGGCCCGGTTTTTGCATATTCTTCGGCGAGAATTTGGGGATCTTCTGAAACGCGGAGAAAAGCTCAGAATCCTGGACGTTGGCAGCGGGAATAAACCGCTTTTTAGTTTTCAGATGCGGGGACTTTTAGCAGAAGAAGGTATCCCTGCCGAATTTTATGCGAACGATAATTGGATGGTTAGCGAAAGTGATATCCATGAAGCGGAAAAAAACGGCGTAACATTGTTGCCTTTTTCCGTGAATGAACTTAAAGAAAATTTGCAGCGCATGGGGAAGCCGGATACGTTCCATCTCCTTGTCGTGAATGCGCCTGATTCATTCGGCCTAGAAAAATATCACGGGATTTTTAAGGATCTTTTGGCCGAGAATGGTTTTCTTGTCTGGCGGCGCAATATCACCGATGCTGGATCTGTCAGTACGGACGTTTATCTTCTTAAAAAGTATGGGTGGAAAGTCCAAAAATTGCCGGACCTTAACAGGCACCCGCTTCATAGCGATTTGCCCACGGGTTTTTTCAATGCGTTGCTCCCTCCGGTGTTGGCCAAGCCTCAGGGCCGTTTTTTCATGGAAGACTATACGGTTTTGGGTGAAGCCCGCTCCGAGGCGCGGAAGATCGCCTGGCGAACGCCGCTTTACCAGGACCCGGAAGAGATCCGACATTTGTATCTTCGGATGCGGAAGGGGAATCCCCGTGTTAACGATTATCGTCTTTATGCAAGTCTGGCCCTCCTGACCCAAGCGCAGCAGAAAGATTTTCTCGAATTCGTCAAGAGATCGGCTCCCCAGAAGGAAGACGGTCCTCAGGAAGCCGCGAGCGTTGGTGCGCAGATTGATCAGGCCGCCTTTCATTACCTCGAAGAAGGTATGGGATATGAACCGGTCATGGAGTTTGCGGAACAGGTGCGTGCGGTAAATTCCATCGCCGCGATGAGGAAAGGGACTCCGGACGATCTTCTCCGGATCGGCGAAGAACTCAAAATCTATGCGCATGGGACCTCTAATTTTTCGCGTCTTCCTTGGGTCATGGAACAGGGACTGGCTCTTTTGAACATTGCCATCCGGAAAAAAGTACAGCTGAACGTGGTTTCGAAAGAGATGGGCCGGCAGGTAGATTACGGGACTCTCGACAAGCGCCTTAATCCTTTTATTTCTGCGGGGTTTTTTGGACCTTACTTTGTGATCTTCAAAGGGAAACCTCAACTAAATAATGATGAGATTCTCCGTTCCGAGCATGCTTTTTATTTGTTCACCGATGAGAGGACCGCAGGGGCCGCTCGAAAAGGTCTTGAACTTGCTGTCTCGTTCGGATCCCTGAAACCGGCTGACGCTAAATGGGCCGCGGACCGTGTCATGACCTACGGCGAATTCAGGAGAGCCTATAAAGCCGGAATTTTGAAAGACATGATCGTCAGCCAAAAACCAGTTCCCCTCAGCATCCGCCGCTCCGAGGTCAGGGCGCTGGATTTTTTCGGAAAACTTACTGATATAGAAGAGAAAGGATCGCATGCGGGTTTTTTAAAAATAGTTTGGGAGCTATTGATACGTTCCTTGCCGGCAGAAACTTCTGAAAAAGTTCGGACAGCTTTTCATCAAGGACGCATTCTTAATATCGGCGTCGAAACCAATCTATGGGATGACCGTATTATCCCGGGAAATTTCGTCAGTTTCTTACGCCGCCATGGTGTGAATGCTGCCGGTCTTAGTCTTCACGAAGGCCCTCAGGGCGTGGATGCTGGAAATTACATTCAAGAGGATGTCCGGGATATGCGATCGGTTTCGGACAATGCTTTTGACGGGGCGGTCAGTATTGGCCTATTTGACGAAGTTTATTTTATGGCTTACGGCTTATTGAATTTCTTTGATTTTGTAAAAGCCGCAACCATTGAGATACAACGCGTTTTGAAACCCGGCGGTTTTTTTATCGTTCAGCCTCCGAGCGATGAGCTGACCCAAGCTTTTGCATCTGCGGGTTTTGCAAACGTCTCGCTGGGACTAGAAAAATATTTTCTGAAAGAACCTTTTGTATTCATCAACCAAAAATCAGAAAAAATCGACGGGAAAGCTGCAAAAATAGATCAGGCTTCCCATCAATTCGCGGAAGTTTTCAAAAGACAAACAGCGATCGCGAAAAAATATGCCGAATCGGAAAAATGGAATGATGTTATGCCTGCTTTGTCCGTCATAGTCGATTTATACATGTCTTTTTCAAAGAATTCAGATCTGAGGTTTTTATATGAGGCGTTCGCAGACTCTTTTGGAGGTTCCATTGGCACGGTGAGCATTGTGATTGATGAAAAGAGTTACGACGCTCCAGCTAAAAAAGAACGCATCCTGAAACTTATTGTGAACATGGAAACAACATTTGGCGAATTCGTCAAATTGTACGAGAAAGGACTGCTCCCTGAATGGGAAAAAGCGAGAATCTCCAGCGAGAAACTAGATGCTTTACGTGTTCGTGGCCAAGGAGCCAACGGATCAGCCAACCGCTCTGAGGTGAGGGCCGGGTTGACGGATGAGGACCGGGACTACCTGGAAAACATTTCCAGGGTTTGGAACCCGTCCGCGGTCATTTCCGATCCGGAGTTTTTACGGACGGAATTATGGGAGAAATTGCGGGCGGGGCTGATCAATCCGTTTTCTATGACTGCCAGACTGCGATCAAAACCGGAGCTTTGGGCGGAGTGGACACCGGAATTGCTGGTGCCCGGTATCGATCAGCTGGACCTGGTCATTCAGATCCTGGGACAGTTTCTGGCGCAGCAGCCCGGACGGTATAAAATTCCTGCGGAGCTCGAAGAGAGAATTCTTGATAGAGAAAAAACAGACGGCCGTTCTTTTGCCTCGGATGAGCTCTACAGGTACGTTCAATCCAATCCACAGGAGCTATTGTCGGTTCTGGCCGGCCACCGTGGCTCGATCGCGGCATTACGGGAGCATCTTGAAAAAGCAAGGGATCGTTTGCAGGATATTCGAAGCAGAGTGCATAGTGGAGACTCATTAGGCAAGTCGAAGAACGAAGCGATTCGCCGCACCGCTCTCGCCACTGAAACACTGGCAGGCAGGCGCTCCGAGGCGCGGGAAAATAACACTGATCGCAAAAACACACTAGTGGTGCGTTCGGAAATGTTGCCGGGAGTTACACTCCGCGAACATTTCGCCCAGGGGCCGGCTTTCTTTTCTGACAAAAATCCTTTAGACCTGATCGAACGCTTTAAAAACGATAACGATGACCGAATTCAGGCGGACATACTTAGTAAGGCGGCCAGGGATCTTATGACTGCACTTGAGAAAAATCCAAAAATCCGGCCCAGCAAAGCCGAGATTGAAAGCCTGTTCGAGCTCCTGATGAAAAGTTGGGCAGAGCCGTATCGTAATTGGAGA
>JBAZJC010000121.1:0-4530 GCA_041651495.1 Candidatus Omnitrophota bacterium
CGCACATTTCATTTTCCGGCGCACGTATTCGAAGTCATCGGCCGCGATCCGTCCCCAATCATAAGGCGGCATACCCCAGCGCTGGCCTTGGGCAAAGTACAGGTCGGGCGGAGCGCCGGAGGAAAGATCGAGCTTGAAATACTCCTGGTGGGCCCAGACGTCCGCGCTGTCGCGCGAGACCAAAAACGGCATATCACCCATAAGAAGTACACCGCATTTCGCAGCGTATTGTTTTACATCCCTGAACTGCTCGAAAAGCTGCCATTGAAGCCATTTATAAAAAAGGATCTTGGCTTTATTTCTTTTTACGACCGCCGCAACAGCTTCGGGTCGCTTGGTCCTGACCCCCTCGGGCCAATTCATCCAGCCGCTCATCTGAAATTCGTCTTTCAGGATCTTGAAAATGGCATAATCCTCGAGCCAGTTTTTATTTGTTTTAAGAAAGCCCAGGAATTTTTTTCCTCTTTTGGAGGACGCAGGGCTCGTAAAGACTCTGCCTAAGAATTCGAGCTTGGCCTTTTTGACCTCATAATTGACCCGTCCCTTGCCGGCCGGAAACTCTTTTCGCAGAGCCTTGATATCTTCGGCAAAGACCCGGAGGTCGCAGTCCGCAAGGTCTTCCAGAGAAAGATACATCGGATCAAGCGCCATACTGCTCTGGGCGTCGTAAGGGCGAAAATCAAACCCGACGTCATTGAGCGGCAGAAGCTGGATGATGGAAAGTCCGGTTTTTTTGCACCAGTCGATCAGGAGTTTCAGGTCCGGAGCTTCGCCGATCCCGATGCTTTTCCCGGAGTAGAGCGAAAAAAGCGGGGCCGTCACGCCGGCACGCCGTCTGGCGCCCACCTTTTTCCATATTTTCCCGCACGCGGAACTCAGGAATGATTTGTAATCCATTTTCACAGATCCCTTCTTATCATATTCAAAACCTTGTTTTAAACATGGTAAATGCGCCCTTCAAAACAGAGCTTTAAGAACCACCGTGATCGGAAAACCGGTCAAAAAACTTGCGAATATCCCCTTCTGCCGAACGTGTAATCTGACTGCAGATGAAGATCAGGACCGAAAATTGCCAGCAATCCTCCGGCCCGATCACAAGTCCCGTCGAAACGTTTTCCTGCTGCTGAAGCACGTGCGAGAAGAACTCCACTGCCTTCGAAAGGCTTTCCTCCCGGACATCCAAGGATGCTACTTTATTCTCATATTTCATGGAAGGAAAGCGAATCCCGCGCACAAGGAGGAAAGTCGTCAAATAATCTTCCACCCCGGAAAATTGCTTGTCGAACTCGAACCCTTCAAATTGTGGCAAATTCGGCGGTAAAATGATCGAGGGTTTCTCAACTGTTATCTCGCCCTTGCGCACGACTGTATCGCCGTGATTGACAGCGGACTCTGCCAAAAAAACATACGGGATCTGTGTCGCTTCGAAAGTTTGAAGGGGTTGGACGCGAGGGCGTATGATTTCGGTAGACTTCAACGCTTTTTCCCAGGAATCGTGGATATCCATTAGCAGACACTCAGTAGGAAATACTGTCGGGAAGTTCGTTCTTGTCGTTTGCTCGATAAGGAAAGTAAGCTTTCAATTTTTCTCCGATACGAAGGACCGCTTCAGAAATGCCTTCGGCAAACTTGTCCCGTTTGAAATGTTCTTGCATGATCCCGACAACATCATTCCAGAATCCTTCGGGAACTTTTTCATTGATGCCAACATCCCCTAATACCGCGAACTTTTTGTTCCCAGTCGCAAGAAATACCAGAACACCGTTCCGCTGTGCCGTTTTCGTCATCCCGATCCGCTGGAAAACCTTCTGGGCATGACCACAGACAGGCCCCCGGGTCTTGTATTCAAGATGAATGCGTATTTCGCCGGACGTGTCCTTCTCCGCTTCACGAACCGCCGTCAGAATCTGAGCTTTCTCCTTCTTTGAAAAGAAAAACATAGGATAAGAAATTCTCATTTACCAGCCTCCGCTTGCTCCACCGCCACCAAATCCACCACCCCCGCCGCTGAATCCGCCAAAACTACCCCCGCCGCGGCTCCGAAAACCTCCGCCCATGGGTAAAAAACCGACATACCTCCCGCGGTGTCCTCCGATGCGTTTCGAATTCGAACGAGCCCAGAGATGAAAAAGAAAAAAGACACCAAAGAGAAATACCAGTTTCCCCGCAGTGCGTGATTGATCTTTCTGTGGTTTGCCTTTGAATTCCCCCTGCGTGGCTTTCATGATCGCATCCGTACCAGCCACGATCCCGCCCGAGTAATCGCCTTTGCGAAAATAAGGCGCAACGATCTCTCTGATAATCTGGCCCGACAAAGCATCCGTCAACACACCTTCCAGGCCATAGCCGACCTCAATACGGATCTTCCGGTCATTCTTGAATATGAGAAAGATCACGCCGTTATCCCTGCGCTTTTGTCCTGCTTTCCAGGCCTCGGCAAGGCGCATAGAGAAATCCTCAAGCGAGTCCCCTTCCAGGGACGGGAAAGTAGCGACCACGACCTGGTTCGAGGTCTTTTCTTCGAAGGCGCGGAGTGTCGCTTCGAGACTTGCTTTTGCGGATGAGGATAAAAGTCCCGCGCGATCGGTTACATAGCCATCGGCGCGTTTCGGAACTTCAAGAGCGGAAAGTCCTGGGAGAGCGAGGAAAAAGGCGAAAATAAAAAAGAGAGAACAGGCTGCTCTTGCGGGCAAAGCAACCTGTTCCCTTTTTTTCATCACTGCTTAGAACTTAACTTGCGGAGCCGTCTTGGCGTCCTGATCGGCCTGGAAATAGGCTTTGTTCTTAAAGCCCATGGCGCCGGCTACAACCACATTCGGGAAACGGCGGCGGAAAGCGTTGAAATCCTGGGCCATTTCATTGAAACGCTTACGTTCGACCGTGATGCGATTCTCGGTACCTTCCAGTTGTGTCTGAAGCGCAAGAAAGTTCTGACTGGCCTTGAGGTCCGGATATTTTTCCACGACCACAAGAAGCCGACTCAGGGCTGAAGTCAGACCGGTCTGAACTTCCTGGAATTTCGCGAGCTGTTCGGGATCATTGATCACCGCGGGAGAAATCCCCATTTGTGTGATCTTTGAACGGGCATTCACAACGTTCTGGAGCGTTTCTTTTTCATGCGCCGCGTAACCTTTCACAGTTGCGACAAGGTTCGGGACAAGATCCAAGCGCCTCTGGTAGACATTTTCCACCTGTGCCCAGGCGCTCGTGACGCCTTCTTCTTTGGTCACAAGATTGTTGTAAACGCCGCCGAACACAAGCGCCCCAAAAACGACTATGAGAATAATAACGCCGAGCACGATGAGTAAAGTCTTTTTCATGAACGATCCTCCTTGATAACGGGGTGGCGAAAAACGACGTGCGTATTATAGCCTCACATGGAAATTCTTGGCAATCAATTAAAGCGGAAAAACCCGTCAAAACGGAGTTTTATTTTTTCAACATACTTCGGCCATATCTCCGGACAATTTTCACCCGGCTGGAACGGGTTTCTCGTGCAGAAAAGGTTTGTAGAAGTCGGGCTGGGCGGGAAGACGCAGGCGTCTCAGGAGCCGGCAGACAAGCAGGGTTTCGGCATCCCGCCAGCGGGCATCATCCTTGTCCTTACCGCGCACATGGAAACTGCCACCCGCGACCATGTCGTGGCCGCCGGCCTCCTTGCGGTCGTCAAAAACATCACGAAGGATTTCCGGAGTTTCATCCGTCGGCCGGTTACTGCGTAACGACACGTGCAGTTTATCCTTGTAGCGCCCCGTACAAAGCGACCGCTCCATACCTTTATAGGTCAGAAGAAAATCCGCGATCTCCGAAACAAGATCCGGATGTTCCACTTCCCCGAGATGCGATACGATCACGCCCCGGAAGGCACGCGCTCCCTGAAGCCCCCGGTTTAGCGTACTGAAGAATTTCTTGGACTTCGGTGGATTCTGGATACGGATCAGAGCCCGCATGTCGCAAAGCGGCAGAATATCAAGATAGGTCTGAATGATGTCCGTCCTGTGCGCCCGGTAGAGATTAAGTGTGTCCGAAAGGATGCCGTAAGCGAGCGCAGTCGCGACCCGTTTCGGGATTTCAAGGCCGCTTAAAAGAAGCGCCTGGGTCAGGATCACGCTCGTGGCGCCGCAATCCGGATCGATAATGGCAAGTTCCGCAAGTGGACGTTTCACATATGGGTGCTGATCGATCACCAGGGTGACTTTTTTATTCCGCGGGTACGGATTGTTCTCAAATTCGGGTTGAGTATCAATTAACGCGGCATTTTCATAACTTTTGATGTCCGAAGGACGGAACTTGTGGACAGGGACTTTGAGCAGATCCACCATAGCCCGGTTCTCCACGCGCCCGATGATCCCTTTGTATACGATCCTCGACTTGATCCCGTGGAGACGCTCCGCAAGATATTGGAGCGCCATGGCCGTCGCAATGGCGTCCGGATCGGGATAATCATGTGTCACGATTAAAAGAGGCGAAATGGAATCTTTTTTCTTTTCAAGGAACCGGAGTAATTTCCGGCCGTGATGGGCGGCAATA
>JBAZJC010000122.1:0-4485 GCA_041651495.1 Candidatus Omnitrophota bacterium
AGAATTATCTTCCACCACCCACCACTTACTTTTCGCTCATGAAAAGATCAGCTGTATCTCGCAGCACATTCGGCTCCAGCGTGAGATAGCTGACGCTCATACAAGCAGAGAAGGTCTGAAGTGGGCTTCCCAACCATATTCAAGAAGGTTTATGCGTCGTAGGCTCTAGCGGCGAAATGTATTTTGGAACAACATTTTCTCCGCCGTGTCGAGGAGGGGATGAAGCAACTCAATTCTTCTGCGGGCGGCTGGTGAAGGATCCCATTTTGGGTGCGTGCGCGAAGTTTTAAGCACATCTTCTTGCCTAAAATAATGCTAGTTTCGGAACAGCTCCTCCAACGGAAAAACAACGATTTACAAAAATAAACAAAAGCGATACGCTCTACAAAATCAACTTGTGCAACACTCCCTGAGAGATCAGGGGAAGAGACATCAAACGCTTGGGGTGCGTGCGGTCGGAGGTTCAAATCCTCTCGCCCCGATTGTCATTATAATTGTTATAAATCGGTAATCGGGACTGTCCTAATTCACCTTTGATTTTAATCAAGAATTAGGACGCCCCGACCATTTGTTGTTATAGGTAAGTGGACTTGCGGGCTATCATTCTCGCAAGTCCTTTTTGTTTTTGTGGGTTCTTCCCCAACAAAGGGGGCAAAAGGTTTTGAGGTTGAGCTAAGAACATAAAGCTTTCACCCGCCATCTGTAGTTTTTGGGTAACAAAACAGTTGGTACCGAAAACATGGGTTACACAACCGCCGGTACAGAGGGGTACCGACAGGTTGTAATGGTTGTTCTTAAGCAACTTACCGATTTGAATCCCAAAATTTTCTTCAAAACTATAAAGACCAACTAACACTCCCGTCTCGTCGATCAGCGTCCGGTATGTGGCGATTAATTATAATTCAAGAACCCTTTCAAAGCGCGATGCCAGTTTCCTAGAGTGAGTGGCACAAATAATAGTCTTGTTCCTAAAAATCTCAAACAAATCATCCATGAGCTCTTTTTCCGTGGTTTCATCAAGAGCAGAGGTGAATTCGTCAAGCAGTAATATTTGGGAACCACGAAGCAGCGCCCGGGACAATGCGATGCGCTGAACTTGTCCTCCGGAAAGAAAAACCCTATCACTGTCGAGAATAGTGTCATATTGGCCCGGAAAGTGTTCGATGAATTTGTCCAATTTTAGCAGGCGAGAAGCTTTTTTAATTTGTCCAAGCGGCACGTCATACCATCCTATGGCGATATTGTCCTTGATGCTGATTTTGAACATATAGTTGGATTGAGGAATGTATGAAAAGTAATTGAAGTAAATTCCTCTTGGATAGGAGATCGTTTCCTTTCCGCCGAACAATATTTGTCCTGAATCAGGAAGCAAGAACCCAACCAAGAGGTTGAGCAGGGTGCTTTTTCCGGAACCACTCGTTCCGATAATAGCAATTTTTTCATTCTGTTCGATACGAAGATTGAAATTTGTAAAGATTGATTTTCCTTCTTTATATTTGAACGATACATTTTTAAATTCAATGGTCGTGTTAGCGGGAAATTCTTCCAGATCCTTCAATTCGATGGATTCTTCCGGATAATCTAAGAGTTCCTTTATTCTGACCAATGGGGCAGAGCATTGGAATATTTTGTTAAGACCTTCGAGTGAATACTGCAGATTGTCCAGTAGGAAAATTGAGTAAGCGTAGTAGGCTACGAGGGTTCCCAACGTAATGGACACGTCATTTTGTAATAGGAGATATCCCCCCATGAAAATTGGCAGGGAAGAAACAAACAGACCCAGGGTTCGGGACGTAATAAAAACAGAATCGGAATACCGCCAAAAATTCCTGTTCGCGTTTTGATAACCATGGGCTTTTTCCGCCAGACGACCCCTCGCATTTATATATTGTTGAAATATTTTAATTTCCCGGAATCCGTGAATCAAATCAAGAACTACTTCATTTTGAGCGGTGAGGTTCTCGCGTGCCTTTTGTGAAAACGGAAACACTTTTTCGTAAAGCCAGGTCAAAAAGAACGCATAAAGCACCAACGAACAACATAAGATCAACCCGAGTTTCCAGTGCCATAGCAAGATAAAAAAGACGATGATGAAGCTGCATATCAGGAAGGTGAGCCCTGAAATGATGTTGGTGTAAAAAAAATTCTCCACAAAATCGAGATCGCTTATTATTCTCGAAATAACATCAGCGGTTTTGTATTTGCCTAAAAAATGAATCGGTTTTTTAAGAACCGTTGCTACCAGGTTTTGTCTGGCCTCATAAAAAAGATCGCAGGAAAATTTCGTGGCAATTGAAATCTGCAGGACCCAAAATCCCCAGAAAAGAATCAGACTTCCGATGAAAGCAAAAACAGTAAAATAATCCAGGGTCAACGGCGTGCCGTTTTTCGATATTAGATGATCAATGAAATTCTGTAATAAGTGCGGGGAAATGATTCCGAAGACGGAAGCTGTGAGGGTTAATAATAGAATCCAAAAAATATTCATCCTGTTTTTCTTAATGCCCGCAGAAAAAATTTCGCAAAAAAGTAAAATAAGAGATTTTAATTTCATGATGCCCCACCTCCTGGGGTCATTTTGCCATTATGAAGTACCACGACCTTCGGGAAAGGTTTGATGAATTCTTGTTTGAGGCTGTAGGTATAGGCGCCCTGACAGGGAATTAATAATATGTCGCCAATCTGGATGTCATCTCCAAAGTAGGAAAATCCAAAGTGATCATCGGGAGTGCAAAGCGGACCACAAATAAAGCACGGCTTTTCCGAAAACGAAGGTCGCGAGAGATTCAGAATGGGGCAATAGTTCGTGACAAAACGCTCCCATCCGATGGCGTTTGTCCCTAAATCCGTAATAACCAAATCAGGCGCTTTTTTATCGGCCACAGTCATCAGAAGATGCATGCTGTCATGACAAATCCATCTGCCGGGTTCAAAACATACTTTGATCGGAAGAAGGTTCCCAAGATATCTATTAATCGCCCGGGATAATTCCTCGGCAAAATATTCAATGGGACATGCCGGGACGTAACGGCGTCGAATGGTAATTCCTCCTGATGGCAAATTCTTGTCCGACAACAACCATTCGCCGGATTCAGGCCAGTAGCCGCCACCCACATCAAGAAATTTTATCTTAGTCAAAAAGCGGGGGGGACAGGTTTTTAGCTCCCTTCCGAGAGAACGAATGAAACTGGTTTGGGCTCTGGGTGTATGGTTCCAGCTTGTATGGAACTGGATGCCTTGTAAGTTGATATGAGCGCATTTTTCGGCTTCTTGGAAAAAGCAGGCTAAATCATCAAGCGTAATACCAAACTTCCGCCAACGTCCCGAGGGGTTGGTGCTTAATCTTACCCCTGCGTTCAGGAGCACATTTTTTGCTCCGGCCATTTTCTCCAGAGTATGCAGTTCATGAAAACTGTCGAGGAGGACTGTTATTTTCCGAGGGTGCTTGAGCGCAAGATCGAGTTCTTGGGCGGTTTTCCCTGGGCCGGTAAAAAAGATATCCGTTGCGCCGAGTTTCAGGGCCATGGCTGCTTCTATTCCGCTGGATACGTCCAAGCCGAAAGCGGAGTCAATGAGCGTTCTGGCGATGAGAGGGTGATTATTGCTTTTTACCGCAAAATAAAAACCGCAGTGATCAAATTTATGCATGAAAGTCCGCCGGAATTCTTTTGCGCGTTGCCGTAAAACATGCGGTTCAAAAACATAAATGGGCGATTCGTTTTCAGCGAGGAGCTTAAGGTATTTCTTCCTCTGCTTAAAAAAGACACGGACAAATTGTTTTATTTTGTAATCAGTTTGGCGCATCAGCTTTTATCCATAACAATATCAATTTCGTCATGCATGTCCTTCAGCTGTTCTTCCGGATCGATGTCAGGGTCAATTCTGGCAATGACGTGCCCCAATATCCAGGAATTATAATCGCCCGGCGGCATCTTAATGACATGACCGGCTCCCTTGGATAAGATTATCTCAAGAATCCGGCCATCTTTTTCCGCTGCGCTCGTTTCGATCTTTTTAATCGTTCCTTCTTCTTTGCCTAAAATTCTGAAACCCATAAACCTTGGAGGAGTGTTGTTGTTCTCGGAGCTTGGCAAACTGCATTTCCCTCGGGCCACATCAAGACTAAATCCGAGGATATCCCATCCGCGGACCTTAAGCAGTAAATGAGGGATGCAATCCCCGCCGGGACGAGGTGCTGTTTCAAGAAGATAAATATCATGATTCTTGACAATGAAGTCCATCATGCATATTCCGTAGCTGATTTGTAAACTTTCGGCGCTTTGATAAAGAGTCTTAAGCAGATCATCTTTATGGAGGTTGCCAGGAAGGGAGTCGATTAACAAATATCCATGGATGGTCCCGCAGGGTCTGTTGAGAGCCGGGATTTTTTTTGTCAAACGCAGTAAGTGCGCTTGTTTGTGATCGATCAGAAAATCACAACTGTATTCTTCGCCCGCGATAAACTCTTCGGCAACAATCAGTTCG
>JBAZJC010000123.1:0-4480 GCA_041651495.1 Candidatus Omnitrophota bacterium
TGCATCCATGGCCTTGGGCGATTCTTTCTCCTGCGTTTTTTCAGCCGTCTTATCAGCGGGCTTTGCCGCTTTCTTTTTCCTGGCTTTTTTACCAGGGGCTTCGAACACCGCGGTCCATTCCAAGAGTGCCATTTGAGCGCCGTCTCCGGCACGGTATCCCAGCCGGAGCACGCGGGTATAACCTCCCTCACGGCCCTTGAAAAGCGGGGCGATCTGGGTGATCAAAATACGCGCGATCTCCGGATCCCGGACCTTGGAGATCAAAAGCCGGCGGGCGTGAAGCCCTTCGCGCTTCGCGATCGTAATCATTTTATCCGCGAACGCGCTGGTTTCTTTAGCTTTGGCGTGCGTCGTCTCGATCCGTTTTTTCAAGACTAGCGCCCGCACGAGGTTCCTGAGCTTTGCCGTGCGGTGGGCGGTTACAACTCCTAATGTTCTTTTGCGGCGTTGATGGCGCATGTTAGATCCTTATGATTCTGTCGGGGTCGCAACCGGTGCGCCCTTGTTCGGCAAAGAGTCCTCAATGTTCATTCCGAGATGAAGCTTCATCGTGGTCAAGATCGCGTTGATCTCGTTGAGAGATTTTTTCCCGAAGTTTTTGTATTTGAGCATTTGTCCTTCTGTCTTTTGAACAAGATCGCCGATCGTTTTAATGTTGGCGGCCTCGAGACAGTTGGCGCTGCGAACAGAAAGCTCCAACTCACTGATCGGTTTGTGGATCATATCCAAAAATTCCTTGTCCTCAACCTCTTCCTCTTCCTCTTCTTCCGGCAATTCGCCGTAGTTGACAAAAACATCGAGATGCCGCTGGAGAATATTCGACGCATAAAGAAGCGCCTCTTCCGGGCCCATAGCACCATTCGTCCAGACTTCCAGGATCAAACGGTCATAATCGGTGGTCTGCCCGACGCGGGTGTCTTCCACATAGAAATTCACCTTGGTCACGGGCGAAAAGGATGAATCGACTGTCACCACGCCGATAGAGTCATCTTCCTGCTTGTTCTTTTCGGCAGGAACATACCCCCGGCCGCGGCCCACTTCCATCTCCATTTTGAACGCATGGGGCTTGCTCAGAGTGCAGAGCACGAGCTCCGGATTGACGATCTCGACCGTCTCGTCCGCCTGGATATCGCCGGCCTTGACCAGACCCTGCTTCTTGATGTCGATATAAATCTTCTTCGGACCCTTGCCGTGATAACGAAGCACGAGTTTTTTGACATTCATCACGATCTGGGCACCGTCTTCGACCACGCCTTCGACCGCGGAGAATTCATGCAGCATGCCGTCAATCTTGATGCTGGTCACCGCGGCACCATCGATCGAAGAAATAAGCACGCGCCTGAGTGCATTCCCGATCGTGGTCCCGTAACCCCGTTCGAACGGTTCGGCAATAAACTTGCCGTAATTGGGCGTCAGCGATCCTTGTTCTACTTCGAGGCGCTTCGGCATTTCAAACGTTTTCCAACGAATACCCATTTTTTTCCTCCTTATGCGAACCAAGATAAAAAACTTGTTAAGAAAATAACCCGGTCTTTATTTCGAATACAATTCCACGATAAGCGCTTCTTCAACAGGAAGACCTGCGTCCGCTTTGGTGGGAAGCCTTGTGATCTCTCCGATTAATTTCTCGCGATCAAGCGCGAGCCATTCCGGAGCGCTCAAATCCTTCCATTTCTCCAAACTCGCCTGCACTCTTTTGATTTGCGGCTCTTTTTGTTTCACGCTGATTTTCTCCCCGACCTTGCAGACGTAGGAAGGGATATCAACCTTCTTGCCGTTGACAGTGACATGTCCGTGTCCGACCATTTGACGCGCTTCCCGGCGAGAGCCGGAAAAGAGAAGGCGGAACACCACATTGTCCAGACGCCGTTCGTGAAGCTGGATCAACATCTCGCCGGTCACGCCCTTCATCTGAAGCGCACGCGCGAAAAACACGCGGAACTGACGCTCGGTTACTCCGTAAATCCTTTTCATCTTCTGTTTTTCACGTAATTGCACGCCGTAATCGGAAATTTTCTGTCGGGAGAGGCCGTGCTGACCGGGCGGTTTACTCAAACGCTTATCATGTTTCTCATCGGTCATACGACGACCTTTGAGGCCGAGGTTCACGCCCTCGCGACGGTGCAACCGGATAACTGGACCGCGATATCTTCCCATAAATTAAACTCTCCTCTTCTTCGGCGGGCGACAGCCATTGTGCGGCACCGGCGTAATATCATGGATCGCACTGATCACAAGCCCTGCAGCCTGAAGCGCACGAATGGCTGATTCGCGACCCGCACCAGGGCCTTTGATGTAAACGTCCACTTCCTTCATGCCATATTCCATGGCTTTTTTGGCGGCCTTCTCGGAAGCGATCTGCGCCGCAAAGGGTGTCGACTTCTTCGACCCCTTGAAACCCGACGAACCCGACGATTCCCAGCAAACACAGTTGCCGCCGGCATCCGTGATCGTGATGATTGTATTATTGAAACTTGCCGCGATGTGCGCTACGCCGCGGACGATGTGTTTGATCTTCTTCTTTTTTGCCATAGAATTCCTTTATCTCGATGGTAAGCTCGGATTATTTTGGCGCGGGCGCCGCTTTAGCGAGTCCGCCCACAGTTTTGCGTTTGCCTTTGCGGGTACGCGCGTTGGTATGCGTTCTCTGCCCGCGACACGGAAGACCTTTCAAGTGCCTTGACCCGCGATAACAGCGGATGTCCATCAGACGCTTGATGTTCATCTGGATCTCACGGCGAAGGTCCCCTTCCACCTTCGTGGTCCTCTGGACGATCCCCGTGATCACGGAAATCTCAGCCTCGGTAAGATCCTTGGCACGCTTCGCAAGATCGACCTTGGCTTCCAGCAAAATCTTTTTTGAGAGCGTTTTTCCGACCCCGTACAAATAGGTCAACGCCACATCCACCCTTTTTTCTCTCGGGATATCCACCCCAATGATACGCGGCATACTCTGGATCCTTTCTTAAAAAATCAATTAACCTTGTCGCTGCTTGTGTTTCGGATTACTGCAGATCACATATACGTAGCCTTTGCGGCGCACGATCTTGCAATTCTCGCAGATTCTTCGGACGGAGCTTCGAACTTTCATTTTTTCACCTCGGATAACTCATTTAACTCGAAAAGTAATTCTTCCCCGCGTCAGATCGTACGGGGAAAGTTCCATTTTTACTTTATCTCCCGGAAGAATGCGGATGTAATGCATCCTCATTTTCCCGGAGATATGCGCCAGCACTTTGTGTCCGTTTTCAAGCTCGACGCGAAACATCGCGTTGGGCAAAGGTTCGATCACTGTTCCTTCTACCTCGACCGCATCTTCTTTCGGCATTACCTAGGAAACCTCGTTGTTTGTTAAATTTATAAATCCATCTTCTATGAAAGCAACGGTGTCTTCGTAATGACTGGCATTTTTGCGATCTTTCGTAACCACCGTCCAGCCATCCTCAAGCGTCTCCACAGCATAATGCCCTTCCGTCACCATCGGCTCGATCGCGATCACCAACCCCGGTTCTATCCTGGCTCCCCGCCCGGATTTCCCGTAATTCGGAACCTGCGGGTCTTCGTGAAGCTGTCGGCCGATCCCATGTCCCGCATAATCACGAACCAGTTGGAACCCCCGCTCTTCGACGTACTGCTGGATCGTCTCCGAAATATCCCCGATCCTCCAACTTGGTTGATAAGCTGCAAGCATCGCGTCTAAAGAATCTTTTGCGATGTTGATCAATGCTTGCTTTTTCGGGTCGATCGCACCCACCTGCCAAGTCCTCGCCGCATCCGCGTAAAACCCGTCCCATTTAACCCCAATATCAAAGCTGACAATATCGCCGTCTTTCAAACGACGTGCGCCCGGAATTCCGTGCACAACAGCCTCATTAATGGAAATGCAAGCTGTCTTCGGAAATCCGCGATAACCTTTGAACGCCGGTTTTCCGCCATTCTCAAGAATCACTTTTTCCGCCGCGTGATCCAATGCCTCCGTCGTGACGCCTTCAGCAATCATGGGCTTTACGACCAAAAATACCTTCTTCAGGATCTCTCCGGCTTCCCGGATCAGCTGAATCTCGCGCTTCGATTTCAACTCGATCATGCGAGGCTAGCGAATCTTTTCAAAGAGCTTTTCTAGGACCTTTTGGACCGACGGGGCATCGCCCCCTGCCGGAACTTCATGCAACAGTCCCTTCCTGCGATAGAACTCAACGAGCGGCTTCGTCGACTCGTGATAAACTTTGAGCCGATGACGGATCGTCTCAGGTTCATCATCCTTGCGGGTCACAAGCGGTTTCCCGTGGCAGTCGCATACACCCTCTTTTTTAGGCGGCATGTTCCGCACGTGATAGATCTTGCCTGTGACTGGGCAAAGCCTGCGTCCCGCAAGCCGGTCTACCAACACCGCTTCCGGCGCATCAAAGTTCACAACCGCAGCAAGCGGAATTTTCTCCTTCGCGAGGAACTTCTCCAGGGCTTCTGCCTGGCCGATCGT
>JBAZJC010000124.1:0-4478 GCA_041651495.1 Candidatus Omnitrophota bacterium
TGCGTTGCTCCAGTTATTCCCTCCTGTAGGGCACATTTAAATGTGCCCTACGGAAGAGAGGATAGAGCGAATATCTCTCAGGAAACCGGAACAATGCATATAATCTTCGTCTATGGAAACACCCAAAACGCCTTCTAATTTCATACGCGATATCATTGATGCCGACATTGCCAAGGGCAAGCACGGCGGATGTGTGCACACGCGCTTTCCGCCCGAGCCGAACGGCTATCTTCATATCGGTCACGCCAAGGCCATTTGCATCAGCTTCGGAATTGCTCGGGACTACAAAGGGCTTTGCAACCTCCGGTTTGACGATACCAACCCCGAAAAAGAAGAAGTCGAGTATGTGGACTCCATCCGCGAGGACGTCCGCTGGCTCGGTTTTGATTGGGGCGACCGGGAGTATTACGCTTCGGACTATTTCGGCCAACTCTATGAGCATGCGAAAACACTTATCAGAAAAGAGAAGGCCTATGTCTGCGATCTGAGCCCGGACGAACAACGCGAGCACCGCGGCACGTTTACGGCTCCCGGCAAGGAAAGTCCGAATCGGAATCGTTCCGTGGAAGAGAACCTGGATCTTTTTGAGAGGATGAAAGCCGGAGAATTCGCGGACGGTTCGCGTGTTTTAAGGGCGAAGATCGATATGGCATCGCCCAATATCACGATGCGGGACCCCACGATCTACAGGATCAAGAAGGCATCCCATCATCGCACAGGCGACAAGTGGTGTATTTACCCCATGTACGATTTCACGCATTGTATTTCGGATTCCATCGAGGGAATCACGCACTCGATCTGCACCCTCGAGTTTGAAAACAACCGTCCCCTTTATGACTGGGTCCTCGACCAGCTTGGTATCCACCATCCTCAGCAAATCGAATTCGCCCGTCTCAACATCACTTACACGCTTTTAAGCAAACGGATCCTTCTGAAGCTCGTTCAGCAGAAGATCGTTTCCGGGTGGAATGACCCGCGTATGCCGACCATCTCAGGGTTCCGCCGCCGCGGTTACACGCCCGAGTCGATCCGCGCATTCTGCGATAAGATCGGCGTCGCGAAGTTCAATAGCACGATCGATATGGTCCTGCTTGAGAATTCGATCCGCGAGGAACTTAACAAAACTGCGCCACGTGTCATGGCCGTTCTGGATCCGCTCAAAGTCGTGATCACGAATTATCCGGAAGGCAAAGTTGAGGAAATGGAAGCCGTGAATAATCCCGAGGAGCCGACGGCCGGGACACGCAGACTTCCGTTCTCCCGCGAGCTTTATATCGAGCGTGATGATTTCCGCGAGGACGCACCCAAGAAATTCTTCCGGCTTGTCCCCGGCGGGGAAGTGCGCTTGCGCTACGGGTATTTCGTCAAATGTGAAAAGGTCGTGAAAGACGCTTCCGGAAAGATCACAGAGCTTCACTGCACCTATGACCCCGGGACCCGCGGAGGCAACAATCCTCCGGACGGACGCAAAGTGAAAGGCACGATCCACTGGGTTTCTGCCAAGCATGCGTTCAAGGCCGAGGTCCGGCTCTATGATCATTTATTTGCCGCGAAAGACCCGGGCAATGTTCCGGAGGGCCAGGATATCCTGGTGAATCTGAATCCCAAATCACTGGAGACGATTTCCGGGGCGCTTCTTGAGTCCAGCCTGAAGAACGCGAAACCCGGCGAACGGTTCCAGTTCGAACGGCTCGGCTATTTCTTTGTCGATCCCATCGATTCCAGGCCCGGCCAGCCGGTCTTCAATCGCACGGTCACTTTGCGCGATACATGGGAGAAGATCGAGAAAAAAGGTTAAAAGTAACTGCACCGAAGCTGAAATTTGAGGGACGAGCAGAACTGCACTTGTGTCCATTGCGCAAGTACAGCTTCGTGACAGCTTTTGGACTGCTATCTACGAAGCTGGGGAACTAGGATTTGGCGCCGGAGCGGAGGACGGGTGCGCCTCTGGCGCAGAACCTAGGCCCGTTTCTCTGGGTTTTTCATCATCTTTAAAATCACTACAGAATGGCTGCCGGAGGCAGATCAGATGAATCGGCTATCTCTCCCCGCGGCGAATTGAGAAGCCATTATATTTAGCCGCATAACCAATTACCAGCCGAATTTAGAGATAGCCTCATAGAGGACATTTAACCGGACATATCAGGACAAAATGATGTCAAAAATGTCCATTTTGTCCTGTTTTTTTAGGTTCAATTTTCTGCGACTTATAATTGCTGAATAGGATATGAAATGTCCAGACTTGTGAGGTGGACATCGATGGTTTTTATGACCCCGCGGGGTAGGGATTATCGCTTTTTTCAGCACTGCTCAAAGCGTCGGCAGATGCTACCGCAGCCTCATGAAACGATCCCAATATTCCCAAAAACAATATCACTGCCAAATACACCATTTTTCTTTGCGTAATTCCATCGTCTTTATTCATAAAATCACTTCCTCAAACTGAAAAATTCATTTTTCTTTATTAATAAGGCACTTTAACCATTTGATGGATTGTTGAGAAATCCAAAATATGCCGAAGGAAATAATCATCGCAATCATTCCTTGAAATATAAGCATCTGAAACTTTTGGGCTTCGCTAAGCGCAGGATTCGTAGTTACCGATTTATAAACCGAGCTCAAACGTGTAATAAAAATAAAGATTGATCCAAGTATAAAACTTATGTCGACAGCATGTTGCGTAGATTTTTTTAATAGATAGTATGTAAGAAAAGTTGTAGCAACGGGAAGAACAATAAAAACGGCCGTTCTGATGAGAAGATGCAAAGTGATTTCAAAAATTGCTGGGCCACTTTCATAATATTTCATCATGTTTGGGATAAAATAATAAGCGCCGAACCCAAGCAAGACGCTGATTACATCTGATAATTTGAGTTTGTTTGTCTTGACCTCAGCGCACGTCTTCTCAGGATTAGGACCAAAACGTTCGAACTTTTCGAGGCTCAGCACTGTCAATCCTTGCTCAGCCAGCCGTTTTTTAGCTGATTCTTCATCAGATGCTTCACATTGCCACTTCACCTTTTGCCCTCTGGGAGTAATCACCTGAAAAACAAACCGTTTATTTTCCTGTTTCAAATTATTCTTCGCAGTTTTCCCCTGGGCCGTACTGTTCCAGGAAAGATCGACGCTACAAGACAAACACTCTTTTAGATTGCTACTGTCGGGATTATAAGCGCCGCATTTTTCGCATCGCATAGTGGACCTCACTGTTTATTGTTTAAAATCATAACATTGAAGGACAGAGAAGTTTTAATTCGACTTTTGTTTTCCAATCATCCATTGAGACTTGATCGCGAAAAAAGAAACGAAGCCTTTCATAGACCGGACAAGGATCATTGTCAACAATGACAACCCTTCGCGGAATTTTTTCACCAAAGAACCCCGCTGAAAGCAACTGTCCAAGTTCAACATCTAACGGGGAAAGACTAATCCCGTATAAAATAAGGGTGTGAATATTTTTAAAAAAATCGTCCAACATTATTTTAACGCGCCCTTCGAAACGCTCTGGATTGTCTCGATAACACTCTCGCGTCATCTCCGAAGGAAGGAAAATGTTATTCTGGTCTTGAATATTACCATGAATCGAAAAACGCTGTCCTTTTCCCGAGCAATCAAATCTTTGGAGCAACTCATCCCAATTTGTAGTAGCAATGTTAACTTCGCCAGTAAAAAACTGCTTTATCTTTCCAAATTCACAATTCAACTCGATCTGGCCTTGTTCTTGAGCTTTCTTTAGTCCATTTGCAATGGCGCTTTTTATTTCTCGATATCTTGCAGAGATTTCATCAAACTTTCTTTTCAGGTCTTCTCTCGAAACGACGTCTGTTTTTGTATCTTTTATCGCGCTGAACAACCATCGTTGCTGATGCACGATGTCGGCAAAAATAAGGTTCAAATCTGATTCCGGTAAAAATTGACCGTACAATGAACCCAGCCTATTCTTAATCGGTCCCCAGCTATTTTTTACAGAACCAGCTCCCGTCAGCAACAAGGTATTTAAACTGGAATCTGTATTTCTTACGGCATTATTCACTTTTAAATTCCTCACTTTTGATAAGCAAAATTAAGATGACCCTCTTAACTTGCGACGCTTTCGATGACATAAGGCTCTGAATGTTGCTGGTGTTTGTTCCAGTTGTCGCGATATTTCTTTGCCACGGCTTTATCGTGAACGACCAAGAGATTTTCGGCGTTTTTGTCTTCCGCGGCATTGGTGAAGTTGAAAGAACCCGTGATTACGGTAACTCCGTCGATGATTATGACCTTGTTGTGCGCGATCGAGTGTTTGGTGTCGATGCTGACAGGAATCCCGGCATCAACCAACATACCGAGCTTGCTACCTTTCCCGTGGCGCTGGCTTTTATCAAGAAGTACTTTTATTTTCACGCCACGTTTGTGTGCACTCACAAGGGCTTCGGCAATGGGTTTTGACGTGAAAGAATATGCCTGAACAAACACATATCTTTCGGCCTGATCCA
>JBAZJC010000125.1:0-4444 GCA_041651495.1 Candidatus Omnitrophota bacterium
AAGATTTGTAAATCTTTCATTTTAACTTCAAAGCCTTGTTGGCTTAAAGCTTCAAAGAAAGCCATTTCGTCTTTGTTTTCCGTGCGGATAACATAGGCGGTGGCTCTAATGAGTTTCCGGCCAGCCACGGCTTTAATGAGAATCTCTTTGAAATTTACCTTCCGGCTGTAGAGATTTTTAGCGGAGTGGTACATATTGGAAACATCAACCAATATGCCCACGCGCTGTTCTTTGTGTTTAATCATATGTATATAGTTTACTAAAATCCCGAGCAAAAAAGCCCGGGATTTATAGCTATTTATCAGTTTCGTTTTCTTCTTCTAAATCGTCGTTTTCACCCATCGCTTCTTCGTATTTCTTCTCTTTTAATAATTTTTCTTCTTCCTCTTCTTGCATCTTAGTAGCAATTTTCAATTTTAGTTTGCCGGCTAATTCTTTAAAAGCTTCAGCGTTTTCTTTCTGTAGATATTTCAATAGGCGGCGGCGTTCGGCTACTTTTTTAAGTAAACCACGGCGGGAAGAGAAATCGTGTTTATGAGCTTTCAAATGTTCTACTAACTCATCAATCTCAGCAGTCAAAATAGCGATTTGGACTTGAGGAGAGCCAGTGTCATTGTCATGAGCTCGATACTTTTTAATTAACTTTTCTTTGACTTTTTTGTCTAACATAAGACATTGTGCGCCTGATCCGAGATATGGTTCTAAGCCATAACCAAGAACAGGTAATATTAATTATTATTTCAAGGCGTTAACCTTTTTTTGTAATTTAGACTTTTGGCGGGAAGCAGTGTTCTTTTTAACTAAACCCTTTTTAACCATTTTATCAATAGCCTGAATAGTCTTTCGGATTTCTTCTTTCACTTTAGCTTCTTTGGCAGTAATAGCCTTTAAATTCTTTTTAACTAATTTGCGGACGTTAGCTTTCACATTGTTGTTAGCCTTCTGGCGTTTAACGCTTTTGCGTAACTCCTTTTTGGCGGATTTAATATTTGGCATAATTTTTCTTGTTTACATTTTAATTATTAATTACTACGTCGGGGTGGCGGGACTCGAACCCACGATCTTCTGGTCCCAAACCAGACGCCTTACCAACTGGGCCACACCCCGTTATAAATTGAATTTATTCTTTAAACCGTCAATCCAACCGATTAACCGGAAGAATTTATTAACGTCATAGATTCTTAAATGAATCGTGCCGTGCTCTAATGTTCGCTTTCTTTTTCTGGAACTGGCCCTACTGATAAGGCAACAAGTTTTGATAAAGTTCTGTTTAGGTATCTGGGTTAGGGAGTGCCAAAAATTTATGGCCTTTTCTGAATTTTTTATATTATGAATCATTATCTGGGCTCTTATTAATTTTCTGTCTATGGGCAGGAACTCTGTAAAAAAATTGACCATTAACTTTATCATTTCCGGATCAGCGTTAGTAAAATCAATGTTTTTTTGTTTGCCACCCAATGCTCCTTGTTTATAACCTTCAGCCCAATAGAGGCTTATTCCGGCTATAAAGAGGGGGTTATTACTTAATTTCACGAATTCCTTCTTGGCTAATTGCCTTGTTTGGTCATTTTTTTGTTGAGCGACGATAGTTCGTTGCTTATTCCGGCTAATTAACTTGGCTATAGCAGTGGCGCTAACCCTTTCCTCTATTATTCTTTTAGCTTCGTCCGACAGACTAATGTCTTTAAGCCAAGAACTTAGAGTGCTCTTAGGAACAGTTAAAATTTTACTTATTTGGCTATAAGTTTTTCCGTCTTTTCTTAGTTTTATAGCTAAAGATTTGTCTGAACGCATAACATAATTGAACTAATGGTAATAATAATATTATTATAGTACCTGTCCAGTTTATGTCAATTGTCTTGTGCCCCGGGTCAGAATCGAACTGACGACACAATGATTTTCCTTTTTGGTGCTTAGGTTTCCCTAAGGATTGGACTATATCTTCTCCGTTTAATTATTACTAATTAAGGGCGGAGTCGGGCGCTGGTGCGGGATTATTGTTGGGCTCACCCGCTAGTCTCTACACCTTTCTCAATCCTTTATCCCAATTGAGACTTGGCTCGGGATTGTCATATTTGTTGCCAAATTTAGATTTCCCCGAATTCACCCGATATACATCTTAGTGTTTCCACTAAGAGGACCGAAAATCAGTCATTTGCTCTACCACTGAGCTACCGAGGCTCTTACATAAATCATTGCTGTTGCGGGGGTCGGATTCGAACCGACGACCTCCAGGTTATGGGCCTGGCGAGCTGCCAACTGCTCTACCCCGCGATATTAAAAGTGGTTTCAAAAACCACTTAGAGTGGGCAATGGAGGACTCGAACCTCCGACCTCAACATTATCAGTGTTGCGCTCTAACCAGCTGAGCTAATTGCCCTTATAATTAAAAAAGCAAAGAGTTCCTAGAACTCTGAAGTAATAATATAATAACAGACAGAAAAAAGCAAGGGTTTTTTAGAATTCGGAAATTAATAGATTTAGGTTTGTTTTCGGCTCGCCCTGCCCGGTTTTATTGAGATAGTCTATTTTTAGTAATTTATTAGAAATATCCTTTAATTGCTCCATGGTAAAATTTCTGGCTTGGTCAATGCCCTTTTTAATTACAAAGGGGTGGAACTTTAAAGCACTGGCCATCTTGGCCGGAGCATAGTTTTCTTCTAAGGCGGCTTTGATCTGCAAAAGAATTTTGAATTGTCTGGTTAACATAGTGAGAATGTATTCTTCGCTTAACCCAGCTCGGAATTGCTCCTCTAGGATTTTAAGGGCTAGGGCTTTTTGTTTGAGGCTGAAAGCGTCGGTCAGGGCAAAAATGTTTTCATCAAAATTACCAGCGACAATTTTTTTGACGTCAAGGGCGGTAATGCTAGTTGGGATGTCGCCCAATTTTTTATAATTAGCTAATTTATCTATTTCATTATTGAGTTGCCAGAGGTCGGGACCGACTGAGCTAATCAAAGCTTGAGTTCCCTGAAAATCAATGGCGCTATTTCGGTTTTTGAATTCTTCTTTGACCCAGGCGAGCAATTCGGTATTGGTGGGGTTTTTAAATTCCTGAGAAAATTTTTGACTTTTAAGGAAATCAAATAGTTTTTTCTCTTTGGCATTGAGAGGACTCTCTTTTTTCGCGGCGCCAGTTTTTACAACCTGGCTCCGGTTAGTTTTTATCTTGGGCTCATAGATGATTATGATATCATCAGCTTTATCTAAATTATTATTTTTTAGAAAGTCTAATAATTCTTCCAGGATGGTCGTTTTTTTATTGGCAAAAATATTTTCTATTAAAGTCAAACGTTTCTTGGCGAACAAAGAGCTGGTGTTGACCAGTTGCGATATCTCCTTAAGGTCAGCGGTGGCGCCGTCAATGACATTAAAACTCTGCTCAGTCGGGTCAACCTCTTGAGTAAATTTATTTTTTAAAATATTTAATTTTTGTTTGGCTTTGAAACTATTTTCGCCGTAAAGGAAAATTATCATAAAGTTATTTGGCTTGCTTTTTTATCTCCGCCTGGAAAAGATCACCTTTCTCTTCAAAATTTTTAAAGATGCTATAGCTCGGGGAAGCAGTGGAGAGCAGACAGACTTGACCGGGGTTAGTATTCTTGTAGGCGAAGGCGACTGCCTGGGCCATAGATTTAGTTTCTAATATTTTGGGCAATGGTTTTCGGTGTTGGCGATAGATGGTGGTTAGGGCTAACTTAATTTTAGCGCCGCTATCTGGGAAGAGCACAATATTTTTGATTTCATATTGGTAGATTTTATTGGTCAATTCTTTAAAGTTATAACCTCGGTCTTCGCCACCCAAGAAAATGGTGCCGATTTTGTTTTTAAATACTTCTAGAGCGGCTATAGTTGACTCCGGAGTAGTGGAAATAGCATCGTCATAGAAATTTATATTTTTATATTGTCCCACAAATTCCAGGCGATGTTTTAAATTGGTGAAAACGCCCAGGCTTCTGGCAATAGTTTTATTTTCAATTTTAAGGATTTTGGCCACACAAATAGCGGCCATGATATTTTCCAAATTATGTTGGCCCAGTAATTTAATTTTTTCAATTGGCAATATTTTTTCAGAGCGATAGTATAACCAGTTATTTTTTACGGAACAAATTCTTAAGTAGTCCAGGGGCATGCTAATCGTTTTGCTAGCCAACTGTTTAATGAGGTGGTAGCGAGAGTTATAGACAAAATAGTCGTTTGCTTTTTGGTGGTTGGTGATATTGGTTTTAGCCTGGTAATAGTTTCCAAAGCCCTGATGGTAGGGTAAGTGATCAGGAAAAATATTAATGAAAACGGCTATTTGCGGGCTCTGATTCAAGCTGCTTAGTTGATAGCTGGATAATTCATAGACGAAAATTTGGTTTGAATTATTTTTCTTTTCCAAGTAAGTTAGGGGGTCAACGCCAATATTTCCTACCAGGTGTGCCGGTTTTTTAGCTGTTTT
>JBAZJC010000126.1:0-4432 GCA_041651495.1 Candidatus Omnitrophota bacterium
GGAAACGATCTGCGACGGCATGTTGATCTCTTCATCCTTGAGGCCGTCGGGGTAACCCTTCCCGTCCACGCGCTCATGGTGTGAACGTATCACATGCAACAGTTCTTCGTCCAGGACTGGTTTGAGGATTTTTTCCCCGGTTACGGGGTGCTCCCTGAGGATTTCCCATTCCCCGGGATCCAGTTTTTCTTTTTTGTTCAGGATCGTTTCATGGATCACAAGTTTCCCGATATCATGAAGCTCGGCCGCACACCCGATAAGTTCCGCCTTTTGCGGACTCACCCCAAGTTCCAGCGCGATCTTCCGCGCCAGGTCCGCTACGCGCTCCGAATGTCCCCGGGTATAGGGGTCCTTGGCTTCGAGGGCCCGCACGAGCGATTGTGTTACCTTGAAAAAATAATTTTGAAGGCGTTGCCGGGACTCGGAAAGGCTCGCAGCCATTTTGTTGAAAGAATCCGCCAATTCCCCGATCTCATCCCGAAAACGCACCTTGACGCGGTAATCGAGGTTTCCCCCGGCCAATTGACGCGTACCCTCCGTAAGCCTTCGCACCGGGTTTGAAACGCTCCCGGCGATGCCAATATCATCCGCCAGGATATCCACGCCAAGGATCGCAACAGCCTTCCCGTCTTTTCCAAAGATCGGCGCATAGCCTGAGAGCGTTACTCCCCACGGATCGGTCTGAAGCTCATGATCGGCGGACGGAGCGTTGAAACCCTCCAGCATTTCCGGAAAACGGCTGGCGTCGTAAAAATCCCCGGGACGGGCAGAGCTTCTTTTTCTCCGGGCTTCCCCGCCGGGTATCTCGGCATCGATCAGAAATTGCAAATTTCCTGGAGTTTTTGTCTTCGCAAGAACATAGATATATTGGAGGGGTTTGTTCATTTCCAGGACTTTATCAAGCTTCGCGGCCACTTCCCGATAAGAGGGACTCTGGACCCCGCCCTGCGTTAAAGGGATCTTTTGAAGCGTCTCCGCATCCACGGCCAAAGACGCTGTTTTGGCGATGACGATCAGGGAATTCCGGAGCTGCTCAAAACTGGAAGCGAGATTAAAGCGGTAGACGAAAAAATTATTCAGCCCCGTCACAGTGACCATCGCGAGGATCAGGACCAGCGTGACCCGGGTCTTAAAACTGTAGAAAAAAGCCCTGCCTTTCATCCTAGCCTCTCTTTTTGAAGAAACTGAGCAGCACTTTTCAGATCATTTCGGGGGGCAGGCCGCAAGGCGCGGGCAAACTCAACTTTCACTTTTTCTTGAAGAGCCGGCGCGAGTCAACTCGAAACGATCGAGGACTTTTTCCTGGAAGGCCTGCATGTAAAGAAAGAGACCGGGGGTCACAAAAAGCGTCACCACCTGGGAGAAAACAAGGCCTCCGACCACCACAAGCCCGAGCGGGATACGCGAAGAACCGTCCGCGCCATAGCCCAGCGCGATGGGAAGCGCTCCCATGATCGCCGCAAGTCCTGTCATGAGGATCGGCCGGAAACGCACGACGCTCGCGTCGTGGATCGCGTCAAAATTGTTCTTCCCTTCGGCAAGGCCCTGATTGGCAAAGTCCACCATCATGATCCCGTTCTTGGCCACGATGCCAAGAAGCATGAATATCCCGACATAAGCGTAAAGCGACATCTCGGAGTGAAAGATCCAGAGCGTGGCAAGACCGCCGAGCGTTCCGACCGGAAGCGTTGTGATGATCGTGAAAGGATGCACGTAGCTTTCATAAAGGATGCCAAGGATCACATACTTGATCAGGATCGCAATGAGGATCAGGATACCGAGGCTCGCAATGGCATCCGAGAACTCCTTGGCCTCTCCCTGCAAACGTCCCGTAATTTCATTAGGCAGAATTTTTTCGGCTTCCTTTTCAATGAATGTGGCTACGTCTCCGAGCGGCACACCGGTTTTGAGATTGAACGAAAGCGTCGCGGAGTTCAGCTGGGAGTCGTGCGGCACATTCTGGGGCGTCACGACTTCAATCCATTCCACAATGGAGCTGAGGGGGATCATTTTCCCCGTTGCCGTGGATTTTACGTAAATCCGCGAGAGGTCTTCGGGGGTTTTTTGATATTTCTTTTCAAGTTCCACGATCACCTGATATTGATCGATTTCCGTCTTGTAGAGAGTCACTTTTCCCTGGGCAAAGGCCAGCGTCAGGGCGTTTTCGATGTCTGCGGCAGTCAGTCCGAGGGTCGAGGCCCGGTCGCGCAAAAGCTTGATCTTGAGAGTAGGCAAACTAAGTCTGACGCTCGTCTGCACATCGACCAATCCCGGATGCGCACGCATCTTTTTTTCAAGTTGTGCGGCACATTCGTAAACTTTTTGCTGGTTGGCGCCGCGGATGGCGTAGGAATACCGGCTGCCCGAAGCGGTGCTGTCACCCCCCGTGCTGATTTTGAGAGCGGGGACCGCCCGGACAAATGCAGAACCCCCGGGAAGTTTTGCGAACTTATTGCGAAATTCTTGCACAACTTTGGCCATCGGAAGGCGTTTGCCCGCAGGTTTGAGCACCATATGAATAAAGCCGGTGCTCTGGTCGGAGCCGACCTGAAGCCCCGTCGCTGTCAACATCCGCTCGAGGTTGGGATCCTTTTCGAGCACTTGGTTTAACTGGGCCTGGTATTCACGAGCCTGCGCCGTCGAGGTCCCCAGGGGCATTAACGTACCGCCCATGATCGCGCCGCTGTCGCCGTCCGGAAGAAAGGTTTGAGGCAAAATCTTGAAAAAGAAAATAGTCCCTCCAAGGCACAGACCCCACAGCACGATTGTGATAAAAGGTCTGTGGAGCATTTTTTTCAAAAGATTGCTGTAGCCGCCAATAACTTTCCCCATGAGGGAATTCATGAAGCGTTGGACAAAATTTTCTTTTTCCTTGCCGGCCTCTTTGGCCTTCAGCATGCGGGCACACATCATGGGGCTTAAAGTAAGCGACACCACGCCCGAGCAGAGAATCGTCACAACGACAGTAATGGCAAATTCCCGGAAGATCCGGCCTACGACGCCCCCCATGAACACAAGCGGAATAAAAATGACGGCCAGGGAAAGCGTCATGGAAAGGATCGTAAAGCTGATTTCTCTCGCGCTTTTCATGGCGGCCGCAAAGGGCTTTTCCCCCTGCTCGATCAGGCGCACGGTATTTTCAAGCACTACAATGGCATCATCCACGACAAAACCTACCGCGAGAATAATCCCCATGAGCGATAAATTATCCAAACTGAATCCAAGAGCCGCCATGACAAGGAACGTGGCCACGATGGAAATCGGCAGGGTAATGGCCGGAATGATGGTGTCGGAAATCCTCCCGAGGAAAAGAAAGATGACCAAAATGACCAGCACAAGCGCAATCACGATGGTGTTTTTGACATCGTTGATGGACTCGACAATGGATTCGGATTTGTCGTAATAAACACTCAGTTTTACGGAGCCCGGCAGCTCGAGTTTCAGTTGTTCGACAGTTTGTTTGATTCGCTCGGCTAAAGCCACGGTGTTCGATCCGACCTGACGGAAGACCGGGAGGATGGCAATGCCAGCATGCATCTTCTCGCCCGCCTCGGAAACAGCGGTGACGTTGACGACATCGTTTTCGGTGCTATTGACGCAAGTTGCGATATCGCGAAAACGCACCGGGGCGCCATTACGGTAGGCCACGATAAGTTCGTCATATTCGCGCGCATCGATCATCTGTCCCTGGGGCTGGATAGAAAAAGTATAGTATTTTCCGTTCAAGCTTCCGCCGGGTATTGTGACCGTACCATTCTGGACAGCCGCCGCAACTTCATTGAGCCCGATACCGTAGGAGGCCAACTTGGAAGGATCCACCTGAACACGAACTGCCGATTGTGAGCCGTAAACCTGGACCTGCGAAACGCCATCAAGCATGGAAATTCTCTGACCAATGGTCCGGTTTGCATAATCATAAAGCTGGCCGGGCGTCAAGCTGTCGGAACTTACCATCAGATACATGATGGGGGTATCCGACGGATTGGTCTTGGTATAGGTAGGAGGAGCCGGAAGGTCTGTGGGCAGATTGGCCGTCGCGCGGGTAATGGCCGCCTGGACATCGGGCGCGGCAAGGTCAACGCTTTTGTTGAGATCAAAAGTCAACATGATCTGCGTCTGACTGTCCGTATTGGTGGAAATGATCGACTGAAGGCCCGGGATTTGCATAAACTGCGTTTCAAGGGGCGCGGCTACTGTGGAAGCCATCGTGTCGGGATCTGCTCCAGGATAAGACACGGTGACCGTAATCACAGGAGAATCCACTACCGGAAGATCGCTGATCGGCAGGCCGAAAAATGCGGCGGCGCCGAAAAGCATGACGAGCACCATAAGCAGCGTCGTCATGATCGGCTTTTTGATGAAGGAATCAGTAAAACTCATTGTCTATCCTTTGATCGGACAACGTTTAATGATTTCTTTTGAATTTTAACGT
>JBAZJC010000127.1:0-4389 GCA_041651495.1 Candidatus Omnitrophota bacterium
AATACCTGGCATCGCGCTGCCGAAATCAAAAAAAGGACCCGGTTTTTGGTGGCGAAGCGGGGTCCCTGCGAAATTCATGCGCCGGAAAACGCTCGCGTCGAATGGATCCAGATGCCTTTATGCCCGATCTCTGCCTCGGGAATCCGTGAGGCTATCAGGCAGGGAAGGAATGTGGACAGTCACGTGCCCCCGAAGGTTCTTCAGTACATCCACGCGCATGCACTCTACCGGACAAATTAGACTATGGATATAACCTTGCATTGCGTCATTTTGGGAGTGCTCTTTCTGTTTTCCTTTTTCTTTTCCGCCTCTGAAACGGCCCTTTTTTCTCTTTCCAAACTTGATAAACGCAAACTCAAAGAACAGTATCCCCATCTTTCGAAATGGATCTTTGAGCATTTACAAACGCCACGCAAGACGCTCGGCACGGTCCTGATCGGCAACCTGGCGGTGAACGTGCTGGCGACGGCAACGGTCACCCTTGTTGTTCTCAAGCTTTTCGGGAGTGCGCGGCTCGGCATGATCATGGCAGCATTCACTGTTTTCTTGATCGTTTTCTGTGAGATGTTTCCAAAAATCCTGGCGGTCCGGTCACGGGTCAAAATGGCCCTGCTGGTGTCCTTGCCTTTGAAATTCTTTGCGGTGTTATTCACTCCTTTCAGGATCCTGATGCGTTTTGCCACCGATCGCATTCTGTCCTTTCTTGTCCATGAAAAGATCGATCAATCGGATATGATCTCGGAAAAGGAACTCAAGGTGCTTGTAAAGATCGGAGAAGAAGAAGGGGTTTTGGGCGGACAGGAGCGTCACATGATCCAAAAGCTTTTGGATCTTGGTGAACGGCCGGTCAAGGATATCATGACGCCACGGACAGACCTGATCGGCTTGGATATCGACGAATCTCCAGAAAAACATGAAGGGCTTATCCGTAAATTTCATTTCTCGCGGTTGCCTGTTTTTCAGAGCTCGGTTGATCATATTCTGGGGGTCGTTGAATCGCAGAACTATCTTCTGCAGGAACCTCTTCCCGACGTAAAACAAGTGATGCTGGAGCCGCTTTTTGTTCCGGCAAGCAAACGGATCGATGACCTTCTGGAAACATTCCGGAACAAGAATGAACGTTTCGCGGTCTGTGTGGATGAGTTTGGCGGGACAGCCGGGATTGTAACGCAGGAGGATATTTTAGAGGAGATATTCGGGGAGTTTTATGATGAATACGCCAAGGTGGAGAATCCTATCCGGCGCTTAGGTGAGGACCTTTATTTAGTGGAAGGAAAAGTCAGCCTTTGGGAATTCAACGATTTCTTTTCTTCGCATCTGGTGGCGGAGGAGGCTGCAACGCTTGGAGGCTATCTTTTTGAAAAAATGGGGGTTGTTCCTGTCAAAGGTGCGGTTTTAAATACGGGGCAATTTGATTTTATGATCCAGGATATGGTTCGTCAGCGCATCCATCAAATCATGGTCAGGAGGAAGGCATGATCAGTCTCCTGACCATGTTTTTCTTGTCACTGGTGGCCTCGGCGTTCTTTTCGGGAGTTGAGATGGCTTTTGTTTCGGCGAACAAACTGAGGCTTCGTGAAATGGCAGACGCCGGAGATAAAAAAGCCAGGTTTATTATGCAGCTCCAGCAGCATCCCAATTATTTCCTGACTGCGATCCTGATTGGGAATAACGCAGTGAATGTCACGGCGATCGCGATTGCGACTTACATTTTTGAGAAGTATTTTGGCTGGAACAGTGAATGGTCCGTGATGCTGGTGATCGCCCCGGTTTTAATCGTTTTTGCGGAGATGGTTCCAAAAGATTACGGTCGCTTGACCGCGATTCCCTTCTTGCTTGGGCAGACCTTCTGGCTTAAAGGCCTCAAGGCAGTCCTGTATGGGCCCATCATCCTGTTCTTCAAAACGCTGAACTTTTTTTGGCCCTCTTTCCAGCAAGGCGTGGTTCGGGACATCTTTGTAAACGAGGAAGAATTCCGCTCACTAATCGAAGAAAGCACACAGAGAGGCATCGTGGGACCCCAGGAAGAAAAATTGATCCATACTATTCTTGATTTTGAACGGATCCAGGTTTCCGCGGTCATGGTCCCGGCGGGGAAGGTGCCGATGGTGGATATTCATAGCAAGATCGAAGATGTCAAACAAATCGCGCGTGAGACACACGCACGCATGATGCTTGTTTATGAGGAAATACCGTCCATTGTCATGGGAATGGTCTACGTTTTCGATATTCTCTGGGAGAAAGAAAATGCTCAAGGGCTTCATGATTTTCTCCGGGCCCCCATTTTCGTTTCGGAAGATACCTCCTTGGAAAAAGCTTTTCTGACCCTTCAAAAAAAACGCCAATCTTATGCTGTTGTGACCAACCAAACCGGGGATATTCAAGGGGTTGTCCCGATCGAGCGGCTTCTTATGTTTGAGGCGCATTAAACGGCCTCTGTTCTTCTCCATCCGATAAATCTTTCCATGTTATAGCTCTTACCAGAGCAATTTCGTTTTCCTCCCGATTTTTTATGAACAGTTTCATTATTATAAAGTCTTACTGATCGAAACCATTAAACCAGTGCCAGTTATTTTTAATTCAAGGAGACAAATTTTTTGAGAAGGATCACTGGCTTGCATCGGGTCTGAAACTGCTCTTCCGGACAAGATTTTGCATTTCGTCCTTGATGGTGTCTGTCATCTCTTCTATAATCCCCCTACTTATGCCGAGCCCCATTACCCAGAACCTTGACGCCCTGAAAAAAGCCCAGCAATTGGACCGTGAGATCCATCGCACCCTTATTCTTCTGGAGGAAATCCCCGCACAGCGCGCTCAGCTCAAATCTGAATTGGAGCTTGAAAAAATCCGTTTGAACGAAGCGGAGAAATCCTTTAAGGACATTCAATTGAAGCTGAAGGTCAAGGAACTGGAACTCTCGCAAAAAGAAACACAAATCAAAAAGCTCGACGGGCAGCTGTCTCAGGTGAAAACAAACAAGGAGTACGCCGCGCTTCAGCAAGAGATCGCTTCGCTCAAGGCCGATAATTCGCTTCTCGAAGAGGGAATCATTCACATTCTGGATGAGGCGGACGCGGCCAGGGAAGAGACGCGCAGGGAAAAAGAGAAATTTGCATCCATCACAAAATCTTTTCAGGACCGGGATAACGAAATGTCCGGCCAGGAAAAGGCCTTGCAAGGGCGTCTTGCGGACTTGAAAAAGCAGCGCGAAGAATCCGTTGCGCAATTGCCGCCCGAGCTCGGGGAGCTCTACAGCCGGATTGCTCTCAAAAAACACGGTCTTGCCCTCGCCGTCGTAAGCGGTGAGGTTTGTGCTGCCTGCCAGATGAAGTTGCGTCCGCAACTTATCAATGAAATCCGGCTTGGCGAGCAGATCATTGTCTGCGAGAACTGCTCCCGCATTCTTTACTTCGAAAATTAGTTTTCTTCCCCCCTCAAACGCGCACTGTATTTAATCCCCACAGATCGATGGCCTGATGGTCCTTTTTCGTCCCCAGCCTGCCATTGCTTTGCCCCTCACCCTGAAATTTTCTATAGAGAAATGCTCCGGGACAGGGGCCCTTTTTAACGGATTCCCAATTAAAAAGAATGTTGACACAATATTAAGGGAAATATATACTACCGCCGATAATGAAGTGGGGGAAAGTGGTAGAAAGTGGGAACCCTGAAAGGAAAGAAAATCCATGTTTTACGGTGAATTCGAACATGTGGTCGATACTAAAAGCCGCGTGATGATTCCCGCCAAGTTCCGGGAAATTTTCAAGGAACGCTATGTAGAACGCTTCTTCATTACCCGGGGTCTTGATCAATGTTTGTTCGTTTTCACGGAAGAACAATGGAAGACGGAAGAAAAAAAATTTCGCGATATGCCTTTCACCAAGGCCGAATCCAGGACCTTCAATCGTCTTTTCTTTTCAGGCGCTTCTGAAGTTGTTTGCGACAAGCAGGGGAGGATTCTCATCCCTGATTATCTCAAGACCTATGCCGACATCAAAGAGGAGGTCATGATTGTCGGCGTTTCAAGCCGTATTGAGATCTGGGCGAAAGAAAAGTGGCAGAGCTTTTTTGATCATCATAAAGGTCATTTTGAAGAACTCGCGGAAAAATTAGCATCGGAATAGAAAAGGAGCCGTTATGGTCTATCACGCCAGGACGAAGATCGGAGTCGATGTGTTGCGTTTCAACGGAGATCTCGACGCTCTCAGTATGATCAAAATGAAAGGGCGTATGAACCGTCTGCTCAACAGGAACCACAAACGTCTTTTGCTGGACCTGAAAGATACGAAACATGTGGAATTGGCGGGCGTCGGCATTCTGGTGGACCGCCTGCGCAAGGTGCGCGAGCAAAACGGGGATATCAAATTGTGCAATCTGCGTCCTGAAGTGGAG
>JBAZJC010000128.1:0-4379 GCA_041651495.1 Candidatus Omnitrophota bacterium
CACCGCGTGCTGAAAACTCGCGGCCATATCTTTCTTGGAGGGCGCCGCAGGGTTCGGCTTCCCGGTTTTCGGGTCCTGGAACTGGTAAAGTACGGCTGTTTTCACGCCACTGAAACTGAAGTCGAAGCGATGGGCGTCACGCCCGAGCGGAGTGCCGCGATTATTGGAATCGCGGCCGAAACGCTCTTCCAACTTCGGTCTTGTAAAATGAAAGGCCCGCGGGTTTCCTTTTTTTGCAAGCTTATCAAGAATGGGCCCGCCGGGGTAACTCAAGCCCATGATCTTCGCGACCTTGTCGTACGCTTCGCCAACCGCGTCGTCCACGGTTTCGCCCAGGATATGGATCTTTCCTTTTTGACAGTAAGTGAGCATCGTATGGCCGCCCGAGACCAGAAGACCAATGAAATGCCTGGGCTCCTTGGAGCCGAAAAAATTGGCGACAAGATGCGCCTCCATGTGATTGACGCCGACAAGCGGGATATTCAGTTGATAGGCAAGCGCCTTCGCGAACGAGACGCCGACGAGAAGTGACCCGATAAGCCCAGGACCTTGTGTCACGGCAATAAGATCGAGGTCTTTGGGTTTGATTTTGGCTTCGTGAAGCGCTTCCTCGAACACGCACTGGATCTGTTCCATGCAATGCCGCGATGCGATCTCGGGCACCACGCCACCGAATTTCTTGTGCCGGAAAAGGCTGGAGGAAACGACATTGGAGAGGATCGTGTCCTTGCCTCTTAAGACTGAACACGATGTTTCGTCGCAGGAAGTTTCAATGCCAAGCACGTATTTCGGGGAACGGGAAACGGGAAACGGGAAACGAGAACGTTTTCCTTTTTTTTTCTTTTTTGCGTTCACCGTTTGCCGTTCCCCGGATTTTTCATTTTGCGTTCCACGTTCCTCGTTACCCGAGCTTGCGACGAAGTATTTCGTTCGCAAGCTGCGGATTCGCTTTTCCGCCCGTCTCTTTCATGACCGCGCCGACGAGAGCACCAAGGGCTTTTTGTTTCCCGGCCTTGAATTCCACGACAGCAGCGGGGTTCGCGGCAATGGCTTTCTCGACCGCCTTCTCGATCAGTCCCGTGTCCGAGACCTGCGTCAGGCCTTTTTCCTTCACGATCACTTCCGCGGTTTTTCTCGTCGTCGCCATTTCTTGAAGGACATCCTTAGCGCTTTTCCCGCTCACAGTCCCCTGTTCGACAAGACGGATGAGTCCAGCAAGCGCGTGAGGCGAGACGGAGCAATTCTCAATCGCGATATTTTTCGCGTTGAGCAGGGCGAGAAGTTCGTTTTGGATCCAGTTGCTCGCGGACTTCGCCGGAGCCCCGGCATGAACGCAGGCCTCGAAATATCCAGCAAGTTTCTTCTCCTGCACAAGCACATAGGCATCGTATTCTGAAAGGCCGAATTCCTTGATGAATCGTTTCGCGCGTTCCAGAGGAAGTTCGGGCAAGGTCTTGCGGATCTCTTCGACGGTTTCGCGTGAGAGCGTGAACGGCACAAGGTCCGGCTCCGGAAAATAACGGTAATCGTGGGCTTCTTCCTTGGAGCGCATGGAAAACGTCGCGCCCTCGGTGTCACTCCAAAGCCGCGTTTCCTGGACAAGGGTCCCGCCGTCCTCGAGCGTTTCGATTTGTCTCTCGATCTCGTACTGGATCGCTTTGTGCACCATCTTGAAGGAGTTCAGGTTCTTGATCTCGACTTTGGTGCCGAATTTTTCCTGACTCACGGGCCGGACGGACACGTTCGCGTCACAACGCAGACTTCCTTTTTCCATATCGCAGTCGCTCACTTCAATATATTGAAGGATCGCCTTGATGGCAGTGAGGTAATCGTGCGCTTCCTGCGGCGAACGAAGGTCCGGCTCGGAAACGATCTCAAGGAGCGGAATGCCGCCGCGGTTATAATCCACGAGGCTTCCGTCCGCGATGCCTTCATGAAGGAGTTTCCCTGCGTCTTCTTCGAGATGCGCGCGGGTAATTCCGATCCGCTTTGTTTCGAGTCCCGAGTCCCGAGTCCCGAGTCCCTTTTTTGTTTCAATATCAAGCCATCCCTTGCCGTTCACCGGCATGTCATATTGGGAAATTTGATAGGCCTTGGGAAGGTCCGGATAAAAATAATTCTTCCGGTCGAACTTGAGCCGCTCCGCCACTTTGCAATTTAGGGCAAGCCCGGCACGGATCGCGAGCTTCAGCGCTGTTTCGTTCACCACCGGCAACGACCCCGGCCAGCCAAGACACACCGGGCACGTGTGACTGTTCCCTTCCGCTCCAAACTCCGTAGAGCACGAGCAGAACAGCTTGCTCTTTGTCTTTAATTGAACATGCACTTCTAAACCTATTACGGGCTCGTAATTCATATTTAGCTCCGCTCAGCCCATAGCTTTTAGACTACAGACCACAGCCAAAATCCTTTTCGTTATTTCTCGCTGGATGCCGTCTGGTTAATTTACAGCCCTCTCACATTTCTTTTCACTTAAACAACAACACGAATGTCAGAAGCAAAATCACAAATGTCATCAACGCTAAGAGCCTGTTGCATTTTTCTGTTGAAAAAGTATTTTCTATTAATCTTCGAATTTGAAATTCAGCCACCCTATCTGAATTCTTTCTATTTTCAGGAGTATCCACCAACCTACAAAAGTCATCCTGAGCCCTTTTCTTTTGATCTTCAATATCACACAAAATAGTTTTGTTCAAAACACATGTAAAAACGCTTAAGATTTTTTCCGCTATTTTACCCACTACCCTCATCCCCTTTTCTTTTACCTTTTAACCGGATGTTGTCCGGTTTTGCTTGTTTTTATTTCTTTTGCGCTTCCATTTGGGCATTTTGAAGCTGTAACTGTTTTAGTTGCTCTTCCTTGATTTTTCTCTCAATTTCCAAATTTTTTCTTTGCTCTTCTTGTGCTGCCGTCTGGGCGCGCATTAAATCGGCCTGCTGTTGGATTATAGGCTGTTGCGCTTCTAATTGTTTTGTCGCCATTTCAGACTCGAGTTTTAATTGTTTCTTTTGCTGATTCCACCCGAGAAACCTACTCAGAAGGCCCCCGCTGTGTTGCTCGTCTTGTGTGTCACAATATATTTGATCACCCACTCGACGGCAGTTAGTCGAGACAGCATAGCATTTTGGCGATGCTGTTATTAATCCGAGAAAAATCATAATAAGAATTACACACCTGATCATCGCACCCTCCTATTTCTCGTGGCGAGCCCTATAAATGCACTCGACACATACGCCATCAGCCAAGAACCATTTTTTATACGATTTTTCAATAATCGCTACTAACTGCTCATTTGCTTCTGCCTTAAACGTTAGAGAGTCACTTCTCGTTTCCTTACGGCACACAAAGCATTTATAAACCATAGCAACTCCTCACTTTTAGAAAAGCGCCAAATGGCGTCGTCCTTTTTGCTTTATATCATATATGATATAAAGTTCCGTGCTGCCCGAACCGCCTTGCCCATCCCAATTTTTCGGCCCGCCGAAAAATCTGCCGAAATCCCCAACCTTTCAATTCTTCGGACGTCGGGAGAATTCATCTCCAATTCGTCCGGCGCCGGACGAATTCAAAGAACGGGTGACATGCAACTACTTACCGCCATACTTCGCATCCTCCTCCCGGACAAGGTCGAAAGCCTTGGCCGCGGCGTCGAAACGGTCTGAAAAATTGACCCGCTCTTCCCGCATTTTTGCCATCAAAAGCTCGTGATACTTGGTCCGGAGGGCATTGATCTTTTCCTTGGCCTGGGGCTCCTCCTCGGGAATCTCCCTCTCTGCCTTCACCAGATCCGTATAAATTCTCGCGATCTCAAGCACCGTCATAGTTCACCATGTGCGATCCGTATGGCGATCCTGGTCGCGTGGTCTCTATCTTTGTACTTGATCCCCTGTTTCTTGAGTAAATCGATAAATTCCCAGTGCAGATCAACCCGTTTTTCCTCAAGGCCCTGCAATTCTTCGGGATCTGTTGTTTTCTCGATCTTTTCAATCACTTCAATGTACTTTTTAGCTGCGTGATACAAATTATTCGTCATGGCTTTAGTCTCTAGCCCAGTTTCGGCTTCTTTTTATAGATGCCGGTTTCCTGCTCAAAGGCGTAGGCCGCGCGGAACATGGTGGATTCGTCAAACGGACGAGCCATAAGCTGAAGGCCGATAGGAAGACCTCCGTTCGTGAATCCGCAAGGCACGGACATCGCGGGAATGCCGGCCAGGTTCGCCGGGATCGTGAAAATATCAGAAAGGTACATCGCAATCGGGTCCGCGGCTTTTTCGCCGATCTTGAACGCCGCGGTCGGCGACGTCGGCGAAAGGATCACATCCACTTCCTTGAACGCCTTTTCGAAATCCTGACGGATGAGCGTGCGGACCTTCTGGCCC
>JBAZJC010000129.1:0-4357 GCA_041651495.1 Candidatus Omnitrophota bacterium
AAGTTGTGTGAGTGCTTTAATTTTTCGCCGATGGGGTTTTTGAAGGGGACAGGCAAAAAAAATGCGGAACCGGATATATCAATACGAGCCATTATGGGGTGAATGGAAAATCGATGAATTGATCGACGAGGGTAGTTTTGGCAAGGTGTATAAGGTCAAGCGGACCGAATTCGGCGAAGACTATTTTGCGGCGGTTAAAATAATTTCTATCCTCCAAAGTGAGACTGAAATCAAGCATGTCTATTCCGAGGGAATGGACGAACAGTTTGTCAAAACATACTTCGAGAATTTTGTTTCAGGGTTCTTGAAAGAAATCCGACTGATGTCTTCCTTGAAGAGAAACACCAACATCGTAAGTCTTGAGAATTATAAGATAGTAGAGAAAAAAGATAGTATCGGATGGAATATACTGATCCGAATGGAACTGCTAAAAAGCTTCATGGATTATATGACTGAAAAGACACTTTCCAAAAGAGATATCATCAAGCTTGGTATAGATATGTGTAAAGCGCTTGAGCTTTGCCAGAAGGCAAATATAATCTATAGGGATATAAAACCCGATAATATATTTGTTTCTCCGTGTGGAAATTTCAAACTGGGAGATTTTGGAATAGCAAGGCAGGTCGAGAAAACAACCTCTGGACTTTCAAAAAAGGGACCTTTACCTATATGGCACCCGAGGTTACAAGGGCGAAGCCTATAGCTCAACGGTGGATATCTACTCACTCGGGTTAGTTCTTTACAAATTATTAAACAACAACCGTACGCCTTTCCTACCCGCTTATCCCGCACAGATTACATATACCTCCCGGGAGGAATCTCTTGTTCGGAGAATTAGTGGAGAGGCATTTCCTTCACCTATCAATGCGGACGGAAGACTTGCAGAAATTGTTTTAAAGGCTTGCACCTATAAACCAAAATTACTATCGTAGCTTCTTACCGTTTTAATTGTCAGGCTGTATTTATAAGTGATTTTAGAATTACAGACAAAGGAAATCTGCATGATAATTGCTTAAAAATCCAGAGTTTTGAAGAATTGTTTATGGGGTTGCGTATTCCGGCGTATCCGGACAGTGAAACCGGAAATATCCGGACGGCATTCCGGTAACATCCGGACACCTTGTCAATGAAAATAATTCTATAACAGAATCTTCCTATTTACAATTAAAATGAATCAAATTGCAGGACTGCTTTTTTTGCCATCACTTCCCGCATGGATATTTTCGAGTCCAGCGTCAGGATGTGCGAGTTGTGAATCACCCTGTCAAGAGTGGCATCAGCGATGGTAGGATCAGGGAACAAGTCATACCAGTTTGTGTGGGGTATTTGACTGGACATAACAGTGGATGCTTTGTTGTATCTGTTTTCAGCGATTTCATGAATATCCCGGCTTTCTTCCAGTGTGTATGGTTTTAATCCGATGTCGTCCAGGATGAGCAGTTTGAATTTCTGAAGACCTGACATGAATCTGGCGTATCGGTTCTCCATTTTGGCATCCTGGATTTCAAGTAAAAGCTCCGGAATCCTGTAATATTTGACAGAATAGCCATGCCGGCAGGCTGCGTGTCCGATGGCGCAGGAAATGTAGGATTTCCCGGATCCAGTTTTTCCGGAAATGATCACATTGAGGTTCTGTTCAATAAAAGCGCATGTAGACAGCTGTTGGATTACTTTCTTGTCGATTTTTCTATCAGCGGCATAATCGATGTCCTCCATGCAGGCGTCAAGGCCAAGATCAGCTGTGTCCAAGAGCCTTTTTATCCGGGAGTTTTTCTTTTGCATCCATTCTTTCTCGACCATGATGGCAAGACGGTCTTCAAAGGAAAGTTCCCTTAACGAGTTGTCCGGATCGCCAAGCATCTGAGCCATGACTTTCAATTTGAGATCTCTTAGTTTTTCTACCGTAGGATTGTTAAGCATGGATCCCACCTCCCGCATAAGCGCTTTTGCCTCGTATGTTTTCGTGCTCCACTATTTTTTCGGACGGTCTGTGTGCGGCCTTGAATGCCGATTGCTTGATGATCATGCTGAAATATTTGTAGGAGACGGTGGCGTTTTCGAGAGCCAACCGGCTGGCTTCCTCCATGGCTTCGTTGGAATAGCTGTTTGAGAATCTCATGATCCCCATGCAGGCCCGGTAGCTTTGCACTGGGTATTCCCGGCTTTCAAGGAGAAGGGAGATCAATTCCCGGGTGTTGACACCCACCTTTTGAGCCCAGGAAAGATAGCGTTCGGAGTTCCAGCCGTAAACCGCCTTGTGGCTTTCGGGCATATGCTCCGGCAAAGTGGTGTACCGGGCATATTTATTGAAATTCCTTGGATGGGCGGCCACTCTTTCATTGTCGATATAGACTTCTATGGCTCTTGCGGTTGCCCGTATGGAGCAGGGTTTGTTCACCTGGGTGAAATGCACGCTGTAAAAGAAGTTTTCAAACTCAACATGGTAGTTGAACTGGACTTTGGCTTCTTTCCATTCGGAATATTCATACTTTCTCGAAGGCAATGGCTGCAGGTTCGGCTTGTCAATCTTTTCGAAAGTGGAAAGCCGGTTCCCCTCCATTTTCTGGAAGGGTCTGTTTACAAGTTTTTCCAATTCTTCATCGATTGCATCGTTAATGTCAGCTATTCCGAAGAACTTTCTGTTTCTCAGAGCGGCAATGATCCTTCTTGATACATTCAACACCGCATTCTCATCCGAGGCCTTGTCTTTTGGCTTGTACGGTCTGGCAGGAATAAGGGTGGTTCTGTAGTGTCTTGCCATTTCATTGTAGCTCTTGTTGAGCACTGGATCCACGAGATCGGGTTTTATAACAGCTGTCTTTGTGTTGTCGGATATGGTGATTCTCGGAACTCCACCGAAGTATTCATAAGCCCTGACATGCGCATCGATCCAATTGGGTGTTTTCATGTCCGGGTATGCATAGACAAACGGATAATTGCTGGCGGGAAGGACGGCGACAAATATATATGCATCTTTCATCTCGCCTGTTTCACGATCCATATAGGCCATTTTATCCCCGCACCAGTCCACTTCTACCGTTTCGCCGGCCTTATGTTCCTTGTGCATGGAGATTTTATTGTCGGTTTTGAATTTTCGGTAGCGCTCGCAGAACTGGGTGTACATGATTCCATCCGGATGCGCTTTTTTGTACTCTTCCCATAACAGCATCAACGTGACGTTCTTTTTCTTCATTTCACAGAAGATATGCTCCAGATCAGGCTCAGGGGATGATATCCTGGCATCTGAAGGCGGGTACAGCAGCGACATCAGCTGTTTGTCGCTAAGGTCGGTCGGCCATTCAAGGCGGGCCTTCTGGCTTCGGTCAAGGATCTCTGACACGGAAGATTTTCCACAGTTGCAGGCTTGGGCGATTTCTCGAAGCGACAACCCCACCTCATGCTTCAGTCTTAAAATTTCTCGCGCTTTTAGCATTTCCATTCTCCTCATCTTTCGGCCCCCTTGATCTGTTTTGATCAAAGGATACCAGTTATTTTACTAACTTGACAAGGTGTCCGGATGTGCCGAAACGCTGTCCGGATGTTTCCGTTTTGCTGTCCGGATAATTCCGAAACGCTGTCCGGATATGGCCGGAATCACTGTCCGGATGTGACCGAAATATGCAAACTGGTAAATGCAGCGATGAATGCTTTGGGAAAAGAGGGTATTAAAAAGGTCACTTTGGTGGTTTTTAGCAAAAACGAAAAAGGAAATGCCTTTTGGGAAAAGCAAGGATTTATTAAGAGGGATGATTTAAATTATCGCAATAAGGCTATTGAGCAAGTAAAATGAGGTATGACTATGCGGACGGAACAAGAAATGGTTGATTTAATTTTAGGCGTTGCCAAAGAGGACAAGCGAGTGCGCGCGGTTTTGCAAAACGGCTCACGCTCTAATCCCAATGCTCCAAAAGACATATACCAAGATTTTGATATTGCCTATATAGTTACTGATGTGAATTCGTTTACAAAGGATCTTTCCTGGATCGATGTTTTTGGCAAACGGCTGATGCTTCAAATGCCGGAAACGATGCGCCAACTTGATGGCCCAAACGAGGACGGTCATTTTGGCTACTTAATGCTTTTTGAGGATGGCAACCGTATTGACTTATCCCTTGTGCCATTAAATAATGATAATTTGAAACAATATGACTGCTTAACCATATGCCTGCTTGATAAAGACGGCATAGTGCCACACTATGAAAATGCAAGCGATAAAGATTTTTGGGTAAAGCCACCCGATGAGTTGTTTTATTATTCCTGCTGCAATAACTTCTTTTGGTGTCTGCAAAACACCGCAAAAGGCATTGCGAGAGATGAACTGTCTTATGCAATGGAGATGTTTAATCATTATGTAAGA
>JBAZJC010000130.1:0-4354 GCA_041651495.1 Candidatus Omnitrophota bacterium
AACATCATCCGGAGCCTCGTTACTGTCAATTGCAGATAAACACGAAATACTCGCATCCCGGGTCACAAACCAGAAGCTCGGCGCATTCGCGGAGCTGGTCCTTGGTAATATGCGTATAGATCTGCGTCGTCGTGATATGGCTGTGTCCGAGGAATTCCTGGACTTTACGGATATTGTTCGTGCCCCGCATCAGATCGAACCCGACCGTATGGCGCAAGGCGTGCGGAGAATACCTTCCTTCCAGATTCGCCCGCTGGACCCATTTATCAAGATCGTGCTGCACGCCACGCGATCCGATCCTCCGGTGCTTTCTCGAAACAAAGAGCGGAGCTTCCGGACCAAGATTTTCCTCGTTCATTCTCTTCCACTCGAGATAAAGACGGATCTCTTCCCGGATCGCCGTGGAAAGCGGAATCTCCCGCTCCTTACTGCCCTTCCCCACCACGACAAGAACGGTCCGGTCCTTAACATCTCCCACGTTCAGCCCGATGGTTTCGGCAAGACGCAGTCCTGTCGAGAACATGAGCTTGTACATGAACCCGGAACGCCGGGCCAGCTTGTTGGGATAATGCTTCTGGATGAAATCCAGGAGCCTTTGTTTTTCTTCCGGTGAGAAATACTTGATGCGTTGCCTTTTCATAGTCAGCCCTCTTTGGCTTGGTGGTTTTGGAGGGCTAATCGTGCTTGGGAGAAGCATTTCTCCCGTAGGCCTAAGGGGGCTTTATCCGATTTTTCCGCGCGTTCTATTCGCAACCCGCGAAACCTAACCGATGAGAATTATAAATGAGGGAAATTCAGCTATCCAGAAGTTTTTGGCCTGAATGTCGTAAAACACTCGGATTTCTCTCTTGAATCTCGCGTTCGCAATCAATTGTGACATTCAAAACACCAATTAAAGACCGGCTATTCTCTCAAGCTTTTACGGATATCCTTCATAAGCAGGTATAAATGAAAGGCATCAATGGGCGAAGGCTCGAACCCGAAATGCTCGTAAAAAGATTTAGCCGTTTCATCCTTGGCGTGAACCAAAAGAGCTCGTCCACCGATAATCTCAGCGGCACTTAGCACGCGCACAAGAGCATCTTTAAGCAATCCTTCTCCTAGCCCCTTCCCCTTCTCGGATTTATCAACTGCCAGTCTTGCCAGCAAAATAATAGGTACTGGATGGCGTGCTAGACCATGCCCTACCCGCCCCGGCACTCTTTCCTTTTCTACGGATCCGGGAGCTATCGTGTAATAGCCCACAACTACGTTCTCTCGTAAGGCAACATAGGTCCTTGCAGATCCGTTTCGGTTGTTAATATCGGCAAACCGCTTAAGATAAGTATTGAGTACTTCAACGCCACAGTCAAAACCTTCCACCTGATGTGTGGGCTTTAGAAGTACCGGCAATTCAAGAGGCGGCTTTTTGCTCATGGAAAACGCTAGGTTTCGCAAAAAGCTTTTTTAATGCAGGAATTTCCCGCGCCGGCTGATCAAGCGCCTGGCAAAAAGCCTTCCACTGTTTTTCTGGCAACTTAAAGTGGATGTTCTGATTGACGATTTCTTCCGCCTCTTTCATCGCGCTATCAAGCACGAAAGCGGAAAGCTTCATATCCCTCAAAGTAGCCGCATAGATTAAATAGCTTTTTTGAGAATCCTTAATCCGCAAATCAAGGCGTTCATTCTTTTGTTTAATGGCCACGATCGCCACCTCCTTTTCTCAATAAAACTATAGCATATTGTACACACATTGTCCACACATGAAATAACTTTAGATTTCTCCTCTGGAAGCGGCTGGCAAGGGCTTTCTTATACTCCAACTATATAAGATTATATTCGATTGCTAATAACGACGGACAAAGACCGCGCACAGGCGACATTCACATAGAAATCGAGCCGCTTGAAGGGGTTTCAAAAGCTCCTGAAACCGCTCTTTGGGAAAGATTCCATGACGGGTCGAGACACGCATGGGAAGTTCCGCGATAGTGTGGTTTAACTCGGGAGCATTATCCAAAACCTTGTCTGGATACTCATCAGCTGCGTATTTCCAATGGAAAATCAGCTCGTTCATGCACCCCCGGATCGATCGGTCCGCCGCTATCCCCAGCCGAACATTTTTGAGAGTTGATTGGACATGCTTGATGGCTTCCGCAGGAAATTCCTCAAAATACATGGCCTTCGCGACTCCCTTCCGCAAAAGGCCAGCGATATCCACAAGATCCTTTTTCAAGATGTCCGCTTTCACAAAGGAAAAAAGCGATACCGCTTCGGTAAAAAGAAGACATTTCTTCCGGTTCCAATAAAACAGATGCGCATACCACTCGTCAAGAAAACCGGATTCCCCAGCGCAAGCTGACGCGATCAGCTTTTCCGTGCTCAGCAATTCTAAAAGTTTTTTACTACAACGCAGTATCGCCATAATGGAAATTGGATAATTAAAACTCAATCCACTTTATTAATGACATAGAGCTTGGCATCTATTGTCTTGCCGCCTTTTTGATAAGCAGCCGGAAGGTCTTTTTCGAAACGATAGCCGCATTTCTCAGCAACTCGGCATGAGGCGTTATTAAAAGAAAAAATAGGCATCTCTAATCGCTTGAAGCCGTATTGCTTGAAACCCATATCCGTAACTTTTCTCAGCACTTGGGGCATGATTCCCTGTCCCCAATAAGCTTTCGCAAGCCAATACCCTACTCCTTTTGTATCCGCAATCACGCTTGTTGCATCCGTAAAACCGATCATTCCAATGAGACCAGTTCCCAACTTATAAATGCCCCAATCCATCGGATGACTATATTGGAAAAATCTTTGGGAGCAAATCTCGACAAATTCTCTTCCGTCCTTTTCAGAATAAGGAAAAGGAATCATAATTGTTCGTTCATAAATTTCGCGGTTTTGGAGAGCTTTTACGATCGCGGGGACATCGGATTCTTCAGGAGGGTGCAATTCAAAACCACCGTCAATCGATATAATTTCTTTCATTCTTCCTTCCAAATTCAATCTCGTCATTCACACAAAAAATGACATCGCAGGATCGGTATTCGCGTTGTCTCCGGAGGGGATACTAATACCTCACTCTTCAGTTTTTCTTTAAAGCTTAGCGTTACTAATGACACCTGCCGCATAGCCAACGGTCCACTGGCCCTTCACTTTCAACCCGGTCACCAACGCTGTGTTGGTAGCGCTTAATATCTGTACCTTATCAAACCCTAGCATCTTGGACGCCAAAAGTGCTACCACGGCGGGAAAACCCCCGCACATTTGGGCCTTTCCTTCCCGCAGCGCAGCATAGAACTCCCTTCCGGACATGTGTTGTAATGCCAGCAAAGTCACCGCATCGGTACTCTCTGTTAATTCAAAATCATAACTATGACAAAGATCGGACGAAACAATGATCAAAACGTCTTTGCGCTGGCTGATGGCTTTGACCAGATTTTTTGCAAAACTTTCCAGAATTGGCAGGTCTGTATCCCCGATAACGACGGGAACGATCCGGAAGTTCGATAATACTACTTGCAAAAATGGCAGTTGAATTTCGACTGAATGTTCTTTTTCAAACGCCTGCGGGATAAAGGCCGTTTTGGCTTTTGGATCAATCAGCTTCGCGGCAAACCCCGAATCGATGTCCAAATCCCCAAGCGGTGTGTGGAACTTGCCTTGAGGATAAATCGAAATCCCAGCGAACGGAAAAAAATGGGCCGGTCCTATAACTACAACGGTTTTATAATGCCGTCCTTGAATCGATTTATAGCCAAATGCGGCCGTGGGTCCGGAAAATTCATAGCCAGCATGGGGCTCAATTAAACTAAAGATGTCCCCTTGTATTGAAGATGGGTGGGCTTCGGCAAGGAATTTCTCTATGGTTTGTTTCAAAACGACCTTGTCCGAGGGATAAAACTGCCCAGCGACATTCGGTTCTTTGATATCAGAAGAGGCAAGGGATTGGATAGCTGACAAAACACAAAAACATAACATTATGATAACAAAAACGCTTCTTTGCCAGAGGCGCATGCTCAATACCTCTCTTTCATGTATAAAACGGCATTAAATCAATGACGTGCCTTTTAGGTAGTTTGTGACTTTTGATTTCAGACTCAGAATACCATAAATTCGTGAATGGCGTTCGACAACCTGTATCAAAAACGCCTTTTCAGTTCGGAGGCGTAATGGATCCCAACCTCATTCCGATGCCGGTCCAGCCACTCGCTTAAACGGGTCTTGCCCAGCGGCGGGTGGCGGGAAACAAGAAGATTAGCCGTCAACCCCTCAACCTCGTCCCGCGTTAAAATAATATCTCCAACAAGAAATCCCAGGATCCTGGTGGCAAGCTCCGCAAGGCACAGCGGCAGATGAATGATCTTTGCCCGACCCT
>JBAZJC010000131.1:0-4324 GCA_041651495.1 Candidatus Omnitrophota bacterium
CAAGGATCTTTACCTCCGTGCTGATTGGAATATTGGAAAGGCATAGCAATACCACCAGCTGACTTATCTGGCCATTCGTACGCCTTAAGTAAAATATTCTTACGATATGGTTTTATATTTGATATGCTAAAACTCATTGTATATTGTATGCCCTTTTCCAACAAATAACAGAACAATATTCTTGTTGTGGGGCACCCTTTTCAGGTTTAAATTCTTTTTGGCAGGGTTCATACTTGCACTTACGAAGACTGTTGTCCGGATCAACAGAAACAGGTGCAGAACTACCGTTTTGCAGTTTCTTTGCCATTTTGACCCTTTTTGTCGTCCAGCGGTTTTTGGGTTTGGAATTCGCGCTTACGCGGGCAACTATTGTAATTACAACCGCCTATTTGTCTGAAATTTTTACTTTCGGGATGGACGCACTTATTGTCTTGGTAGGTCCGGCAATTGCAGTTTTTTTGGAATTCATCAAATTTCATATAATTCTCCTTTTAAATTTTAACAAACGCTTAGAGGAGTTAAGTTTTATACTTTTCGGGCGCGGGTTATTAACTCCCCTAAGCGCACTTCGATCTTGAAATTGTATTTTAGCACAAAGTAATTACTTTGTCAATAAATTTAGTAGATTATATCTACTACCAACTTCTTACTACAAAATACACCATGGAATTGCAAGTATAGACCCCATAAGCTATGTTGTTGTTTAAGAGTATTTCACGGTGACCTTTATCGCTTTTACCAAACTGCTCAAAGATGATATGCCCAACTGTATCAACCACCGAATTGATGCAAGAGTGCGCACCAACGGCCTCACCTTTGCCATTTAAAAAATAATCTGGAGTGTGACATGGCTCATCAAGCCCAGCCATATATAAAGCGTGCGCCAAACAGTGGTCACTCTCCAGCCGGTCGAAATACCTTATAGGAGCCACCCCATTAGAGACTCGAAACGCGTTAATCTTATCTACTATGGAGTCCACCTTGCACCCCCTCTTTATCTTTATGCTTTAATCGTTTTTCAATAACTCTTTAACCAAATTCTTTGTTGAAGCGTCTTGCTTCCTCGACATTGCATCAAGAAAATCAAACTTTACCTGTTCAAGCACTTTAACAATCGCTAGTTGAGTCGCCTTAGACACCTGATCCGTAGACGCGTCTAATACAATATTGGCCCGTTTAATAGCATCATCGATAGATGCTAAGCCCCCATCGACACTTAAAACAATCCTTTTTGCTTCTTCGGATAAACACCCTTTTTCTCTTTGAACCGCTTCAAGCTCGGCTTGGGTCTTCTCTATTTTAGGTTTGACCTTTTTATTCCACCATAAAGTTATTATTGGCCACAAACCTAAGTAAGAAAGAACGATTATTATCACTACCGCCATTGCCCCAAGTTTAATAAATTTCTGCCAAAGCGTCTCAGGTGGCTCTGTGTTAATATAATTCAAGGAATCTTCCGTTCTCTTGTAAGGTACCGGAGCTGGCTTATAATTACCCTTGTCATCTTTGTAGAACATTGAATATTGCTCTGTTACCTTATGAACTTGTTTTTGTTGGTTCTTCGTCCCGGTAAAGACACTGTTTACTGCCTTTCCGATCGATGGGGCAGCAAAAGAGGCAACAAGTCCAATTATCCCCACAAAGATAATCAACTCTATTCCTGTAAAACCTTTCTTACTCCGCATCCTTGCCTCCTTTAACTCTTATTTCTTTAAATAAGAATTGGCCACTGAAGCAAATCCACCTGCTGCAAATCCAAGCAGAATTGCCTCGTTCAATGTTAATTTAAATAACGGAAACATGAACAATATTAAACCAATTACCAAACCGATACCTAATGGAACGATAGGAACTATTCGAACGTTCACCTTAACCGCCCCTAACAAAACCTTTTGCAGAACAATTACAGCTAATGCGACAATTACTAGAATAACCAACAATGAAATCATTATATCCTCCTTTTTAAGTGATATTAGTTATTTTACAACAAATAAAAACCTAGCCTCACCTCCTTTATATTTTAATTTAGTGTAACACACGCTGCGAGCGGATTGCCACAATAAACTCTAAAATTCTTAATATACCCTGTTATATATGCAGATCCATTAGTTATATACGCATAGACTTGAATTAAATCTCCTGCATTAACTGTAAAATTCTGTGAATATGTGGCATAGACATTGGTTGCGTTTGACCTCTGTGTGCCTACCGCTACACCATTAACATAGATCCTCCCATATGACACATATTGAGGATACCCAGATACGACATTTTTAATATCAAATGATGCCGTAACTACCCCGCCGCGACCTACACGGATCTCCTTCATTTTGGTATAAGAAACAGCTGATATAGTTTTTTCGGTATCAGAGGATGTTTCGAGGTAAGAACCAGCAGTATAAGGAAATGTTACATTCGTTAGATTGACACCATCTAAGACCGGCAATTTGCCGTCTGCTCCGAGAATAACTACCCCATTTGCTGCATTTGCTGCCCCGGCTGGAACGCATACGCCACCCGCGCCATTTATTGCTAGGCCGTTCTTTAGTGTTTTAGAATCTGCCCCATTCCATTGAGGAATATAACCATCGGAATTTGTAGCTGGAGAGATGACTCGCAACCCAGCATAGGTCTTGACAGCTTTCTGTGTGGGGACTAAAGAATCTGAATTAGCGGCAAGTGTTCCATCTATATCAATTGGGATATTTGCTATTGGGATTAACCCGGCTGAACCTGGTATATTAGGAAATAAGCAAAGAGCTGCTCCAGATACCTTTGCAGCTGTAGTTATTTGAGCAAGTTTAGTATCCACAATACCTGCAGATGGATGAACTTTAGCATTCGTTATGAGTAAGGCCGCATCTGTCCCTAAAGCAAGTGCATCCCAATTCGCTCGGCACTGTGCTGGAAAATTTATCAATAATTCATCATTTGAAGGATTAGTTGCAACCCAAGCCATAACTACCTCCTCTTCTTGTTGTATTCTTCGCGAACTTTATCCATATCGTATAATGGAACGCCCAAGCGCCTAAGTTCTCCGATCCAACATATCGCATGTGCATAATAACCCTGGGCATAATTAAAGGCTTGTTCTATACACGTAAATATTATCGGGTTCTTCAAAGACTTATCGTTTATAACCACTGCACCTCGGACCATAACATATCCTGCATCCTCAATCTTCTTACCACACAATGCACAAACTACCTTTTCTTTGCTATCCTTGCTTAATATCCATCGATCAATCCAATCTGTAATCTTACCCATCGATTTTCTCCTGTTTTTTAATTCCATCAATAATATTATCAATTATTCCTGCCATATGTAACTTGGAAAAGGCAGCGTTCTTTATTCCAATGCTTTGTTGGTCTTTACCTAGTATACCATCTACCTTTACCCTGTAAAGAGCAACACCACTTTCGAAATTACCCTTATTATCTAGCGTGATTATTAACCTACTAACTACTAATTCTCTTGTCATAATTTCCTCCTATACCCCATATGCATGAAATTCAAAATCCCCCACGACTTCCGTGCCTGTGACGTCATATAATATTACTGTAAATCCGGTCGAATCTTTTGCTGAAAACCTATAATAAACTCCTGTGCCTGATAAAATTGAGATATTTACTACAGGTTCTGTATGAAACGTATTAGTAAAAACGACTGCCTTACCTGTAACGGCAACCGTTACCTCGTCAACCCCCTTCTCATTGACGTCTGGTAGATCTGCCGTATAATCAAACTTTGAACAAACTAAATCTATATCGAGGGCCTGACGAGTTATAGTCATTCTTAATTGAAACCAGCGACAATAATAATCGCCACTTTTAAAAGGCAACCAATCCGTCCATGTATCTATTTCTGGATCTGCACCGTCTTCTGAGTACCGTATTTCAAATGTTAATGCCCCAACTGCCTCCTCCCCTGTAAATCGAAGCGTGGAACTCGTATTAAATCTTCTTACTGCATCCGTGTTAAATCCCAAAGCCGCCGTTATTGCTATTATTGCTTCTACAACTACACCAAAAGGCGCAATATATCCGACGTCGCGAACTGGTGTTATATATTGACCTACCAGTTCATTTGATGACAGCTTAAGATTAACCCCGTCTATATACATTTACACCACCGTTATTTTACAAGGCAATAAGGTTACCCTACTTCCATATACAAATACTTGGCACCGCAAATTAGATTGATATACATCACGGACTTCTAATTTACAAGGCAAATTATTTTCATCTAAAAATACTACAGTCACATGGCACACTAAATTCTTAGTTGACTTGTTGAGAACTGTAACTTTGTTAATTAAATCCGT